>CAYROY010000077.1:0-7662 GCA_964426155.1 uncultured Actinomycetota bacterium | reverse complement strand
CCAGTGTTCTGGAAGCACCTTTGGTGCTACAGCACCTGCCACTATTGCCGGGGCCGTTGCAAAGACAAATGCCGAGCACATGTCAATGATTGTCATGGTGCAGCTTATAAACCCGGGTCACAGGATACTCCTGTGGGATCTGGACTTTCCCCAGAATACAAGGACGGGAGCACCTGCTTTTGGGCAGATAGGCACTTCAATCGGCTGTTCCATGTTTAATCAGATGTGGCGCCACTACGGTATACCTGCAGGTAATGCCACCGTAGGCTTTGTTAACTCTAAAATACCCGATTTCCAGTGTGGATATGAGAGAACGATGGGAACTTTAACATCAGCACTTACTGGCTGCAGCCTTATACAGCTGCATGGATGTGTCATGGGAGAGCTTTCCGGACATCCCGTGCAGGCGGTATTAGATGATGACATAGCAGGGATGGTAGGGCGCTATGTCCAGGGTGAGACGGTAAATGATGATACACTTGCCGTGGACCTTATCAGAGAGGTGGGCCAGATTCCCGGACATTATCTGGGCAAGAGACATACTCTGGACTGGTGGAGGAAAGAGCAGTTTATACCCTCTGCTGCTGATAGGACCTCAAGCTACAGCGACTGGTACAAAGGGGATAAGAGGACCTGTCTTGATCTGGCAAAAGAAAGGGTAAAAAAGATACTGGAGTCACACGAGCCATCTATACTGGATGAGGAAAAGAGTGAAAAGATAGATAAGATCCTTGAGGAAGCAAGGCAGTATTACAAGAAAAGGGATATGTTGTGAATAGAATAGCAATGTTCTATAATTGAATAAGAAAAATCATAAGGTATAGGAGGGAGGATATTAATAATTTTGAAAAATAATATAATAGGGAGGAGGTATTCATAAAAGAAAATTATCTTTCGAAAAGGATTATATAAATTTTTTTCTGAAAGGAGAAAAAAATGAATAAGATAGCAAAAATTACCCTTATTATGGGTATAAGCTTGATTCTGGTAGGAAGTTTTTCTTTACTGGGATGCCAGGCAGAAGCCGGAGAGGTAGAGGAAGCAGAGGAAGCAGTTGAAGAGGCTGAAGAAGTAGCTGAAGAAGCTGAAGAGGCAGAGGAAGCAGCCGAAGAAGAGGTAGTCCAAGAAGCAGGAAAACCTGCGTCGGATATGTATTTTAGGCTGGTTACCCACGGTGGAGACGACCCATTCTGGGCCGTAGTAAACCAGGGTATGAGAGATGCTGCCAGTGAATTGGGATGCCAGGCTGAGATAGATTTATGTGGAGGAGACTTATCTGAGCAGCAAAAGGCTTTTGAAGAAGCAGTAGCATCGAAACCAGATGGTATAGCACTTGTAATAAATGATGATACAGCCTGGGATAAACCAGTAGAGGATGCACTTGCTGCAGGAATTCCTGTTATAGGTATCAATAATGATGATACTGAAGGCGCAGCAGGAAATGCAAGACTCTGCTATATTGGCCAGAGTGAAAGAAGGGCAGGATATGTTGTAGGTAGTAGATTATTTATGGAAGGCGAGGAAGCTGGAGTAGATTTTGCATCAGCTCATGTCGGAATGGCAGCAGAAGTCCCGGGAGCAGCTTATGCTGTAGTAAGGGCGCAGGGTGTTAATGATGCAATGGAAGAATATGGTATAACTTCATTTGAGATGATAGACGGCGGAGGACTGGAAGCTACTACCGTCGAAGAGCGTGAGACAGCTTATCTGCTTGCTCATCCTGAAACTACATTCTTCCTTGGAGCAGGCGGTATCTGTACGGATAGAATAACCAGTTCCTTAAAGGCAGCCGGAAAAGCACCTGGAGAAATTATTGCAGGAGGATTTGATGTAGCACCTGGAACAGTAGAGGGACTGAATGAAGGTTATATAACTGCAACCATTGATCAGCAGCAGTACCTGCAGGGATATTTTGCAGTTTATGCACTCTATCTGTATAATAAATTTGCACTAACACCTAATATTGACACAGGTGGTTATCTGGTAGATAATCCAGAAACATTAGGAATCATAGAAGAACTTTCAGGAACCTACAGATAAAGATTTAACATAATTGATGGTTAGTTTAATGTGTTAAATATTAAAATTGATTCTTGGGGGTATATTAAAAGTATACTCCCAAGAATTTTTTGAATAAATGTTAAAATAAGGATATAGATGATGAAGAAATCCGGCCCAGGTTTTAGTTCAAATTATAGTATAAATACACCGATTGCATTTGTAGTGATAGTTTTGTTGTTTATTATTTTTACACCAGGCCACTCTTTTATAGATCCCAGAAATTTAGCTTCTATGGGTAAGTTGATACCGGATTTAGGCATAGTTGCACTGGGAGTGGGTATGCTGATGATTGCCGGTGAATTTGACCTCTCTATTGCTTCAGTTATCCCGTTGTGCTCTTTTGTTTTTGTTACACTTCTGATGAAAGGGATGAATCCAGTTTTAGCTTTAATTATTGTAATACTTGTAGGAGCAGCACTGGGATTTATAAATGGTACGATTGTGGTAAAAACGGGACTGCCATCTTTTATTATTACTTTAAGTACCCTGATGTTCTGGAGAGGTGTTGTCTATTTACTATCCAGGATGACCCCCATCAGTATAGGCAAATATATAGATCCCCACCCTTTTTTTGAAAAGGTATTAACTGGCACCATCGGTCCTTTTCCTTTACAGATAATATGGTTTACAGTGATTGCGATTATTCTTGGACTCATACTTCATTTTAATAAATTCGGTAACTGGATATTTGCGACAGGCAGCAGTCCGGAAACTGCAAGAGCCATGGGGATACAGACCAATATAGTTAAGACTACATGTTATATGATAATAGGGATTTTATGTGCTTTTGCAGCGGTAATGCAGTCCGTAAGATTAGGTTCCTTTAATGCCACCCAGGGTATTGATTTTGAACTGAAGGCTATTACTGCAGCAGTTGTGGGAGGTACTTCACTGAGGGGTGGAATAGGGAACATATTAAATATTTTTTTAGGGGTATTGATTGTAAAGATCCTTGAAAACGGTCTTATTTTAATGAGGGTCCCTGTTTATGGCGTTCAGGCCTTCATCGGTCTGGCAATAATAATTTTCGTGGTAGTCAATAATTTTATTCAGAGGCGGACAGCTTAGAAAAGTTTAACAAATTATAACATAATATTTTAATATATATTTCAAATAAAGATGTGTGAGGTGTAAAAGATGTCATCCGATAAATCAAATTCCAATTCTAAAGAATTACTGAGAATGGTCGGCATTAATAAATATTTTGGAAAAGTACATGTACTGAAAGATGTTGATTTTGCCATTAATGAAGGAGAAAATGTCGGTCTTGTCGGTGATAATGGAGCGGGAAAATCCACATTGATCAAAATCATTTCAGGATATCATAGAGCGGAAAAGGGAGAGATATATTTTGAAGGGAAAAAAGTCAGGATTGCTTCACCCAGAGATGCAAGAGACTTGGGAATAGAAACTGTTTATCAGGAACAGGCACTGGCACCGGATCTAAGTATATCCAGGAATATCTTTATGGGAAGGGAGCCTTCGGTAGCACTTGGGTTCCTTAAAAAGGGAGTCATGGATAAAGAGAGCATGGATGCGTTAGAAGGAATGGGTCTGCGCATAAGTTCGCCGAATCTGAATATATCCGTACTATCCGGCGGGCAGAGGCAGGGAGTAGCAATAGCGCGCGCACTTTATTTTAAAGCAAAACTTGTCATACTTGATGAACCTACCATAGCTTTGTCTGTTAAAGAAGTCCAGGAAGTATTTGAATTTGTGACCAATCTAAAAAAGAAGGGGATATCTGTTATTTTTATAACACATAATATTAATCAAATATTTACAATTTCCGATAGGATCGTAGTATTGTCCCATGGAGAAAAGTTAGCAGATATCAAAAAAGAAGATACTAATGTTGAGGATCTGTCCGAGGTTATAGTTAGAGGAACTCTGGGGGAGGGAAAATAATTGAATAGATTAGAAGAGAAAAATAGTAAATTTGGAGATTTTTTTTCCAATATCAGTTCACTGGGCACAATTGGAATATTTATAATCCTGGTAATCTTTCTTGCATTTTTTACACCAGACCATAATTTTATCCTGCCCGGCAATATAAGGAACTTATTATTTTTCGGCCCGGAATTTATGGTTATAGTACTCGGTGCCGGTATGTTGATGATTGCAGGTGAATTCGATCTTTCTGTCGGCTCGGTACTTGCATTCTGTTCTTTTGTCTTTTTCAAACTTTTTTCGATTGGCATAAATCCTTTCCTGGTGGCTATAATTACCATTATATGCGGCGGTATCATAGGGATGATAAATGGTTTAATCACTACAAAAGGGAGAATCCTGTCATTTATTGCTACATTGGGTACTATGATGTTCTGGCGTGGTATAACTTTGATTGTTTCTGCCAGTGATCCAAGGATATCAATAGATAGTTCAGAAACTAGATTTTTTTCACCGATATTTATTGGAGAAATAAGGGATTTTTTTCCGGTACAGACTATCTGGCTATTGTTGTTTGCCATAATTCTCGGTGCAGTGCTTCACAGGCATAGGTTTGGTAACTGGGTTTTTTCTACAGGGAATAATGAGATGGCTGCAAGGTCAATGGCCGTAAATACTGACCGGGTTAAGATAATATGTTTTATGATAGTAGGAGCCTTAGTTGCTTTTGCATCAATAATATTATCGCTTCGCGTATCCTCATTTTCTTCCAGAATAGGTACCGGATGGGAGCTCAGAGTCATTGCAGCTGCCGTTGTCGGCGGAACTTCACTTCGTGGAGGAAGAGGAAATATGCTGGGTATTTTAATAGGTGCATTCATAATCGTGATTATTGAGAATGCCTTATCTATAGCCAGGCTGTCATATGAGTGGACCTATATATTCTTTGCGATTGTAATGCTATTGGCCGTTTCCATTGATTTATTAATAGAAAGAAGCAGGAAACGGGTTTTTTAAATAGTATTATTCTAAATAGTGTATTATTTATATAATTCATCGAAAATAGAAGAGATTTATTAACAAATCAAATTTTCAACATAACAATTTGGAGATCTTGAAAAGGCTGTATTGTGAGCTATTAGAATTAATTTAAATCAGACATTGTTTTTAAAAGGAATCCATAGTTTTAAGATTAAAATTTAATTTTATAAATAAAATGAAAAAGAAGTGATTATAATGAATAGGCCAAAAAAAATTTACACTGTTTTTCTCTCGACTATCGATCCAGTAGGGTTCGATGCTTATCGCAATTATCATCATGATATAAAAGTGATGGGGAACAGGGATATAATCGAAAAGATTAAAAATGAGTCTAAGGATGTAGAATTTGTTGGCAGAACGGAGTATACAAAAGTTAAATTTGTTGATGAGGCCGTACAATTGTCTAAAGATGCTGAAATTATGGGCGATGTCGTAGCTGATATAAAAAAACAAAAACAGGATCTGGATGGTCTGCTTATCTTTGCTGAATCCTATACGGACATTGCATCAGATGAACTGGTATCGATTGGTCTGCCGGCAATTGTTGTAAAGCGCCCTCTTAAAGCATGCTCTACACTTCCCTTCCATCCATATGTCAATAGTAGAGTCTTAACTTCTCATCTGCCTTTTTACTGTGATAAGGACCCGGAAATTTATTCCCGCAGGATAAGAGATATAGCAAAAAAGGTAAGCCTTATATGTGCTATTTCTAAAATGAGGGATTTAAAGATGCTGGTTGTAACGGATATGCCGCCTCTGGGTTATTTTGAACCAATACCGATTCAAATTGACACGACCAAAGAAGAATATGATAAAGTCTATCTTGATAATCTAAGAGAGACTTTAGGTACGGAGTTTATAGTAGTTCCGCAAAAAGAATTATTTGAAAAGATAAAAACGGCAGATGAAGTAAAAGCAAAAGAGATTGCCGATAAGTGGATTTATGATGCGGTGACATTAAGGGGCACAATAGAATCCGAGGTATTAAAATCAGCAAAGCTATACCTTGCTATGAAAGAGTTGATGGAGCAGTATGATTGCCAGGCCATAACTACCGAAGGATTTGGATGGCCTCCTCTCGGATTTGAAAAGGCAAATGAGCAGGGGATTCCCTCACAGGGCCTTCCCACTACGCAATTCTGCTCAGATGGTATAGCAGCCGCTTCCGAGACCCTGACAGATTGTTTGATCACTCAGCAGCTGGGTTTATATATTACCGGAAGTACGGGCCTTCTGGGAGATTATAGTATAGACCCCATTATCAACACGGCTATAGTCGCTCACTGCGAAGGTACTCTAAGGCCATACGGTGATGAAAGGATAACTCCTTATATTATAAGGAATTTACCATTTGTGAAAGAAAACACAGGCGGGGCCTGCGCCCAGGCTATTTATCCGATAAATGAGAATGTGACAGTGGTGAGAATAGGTGTGTATGCTAAAAAGATGGCTGTTTTTACAGGCAGGACAATCCCGGGTGAAGAACTTTTTCCGTACTGGGATGATATACTGGGCAGGAACAAGGTGGCTATTAGAGCAAATGCAAAAGCCCTTTTTGAAAATGTTGATTGGAAGAGCTTTGCTCACCACAGAGTGGTGCTGTTCGGCAATTACAGGCAGGAATTTAAGGATCTGGCTAAACTGATTGGATATGAAGTTGTAGAAGAGGATAAATTAAAATGTAGTTAGATACCTGTTGAAAAGTTTATATAATAAATACTCGGAGACTCAGGGGAAGAAAAAATGGATATAGAGGAAAAATATAGATTTGGCGGCTGGGAAAACTGCGTAAGGTTGACTGATGGTGATATTGAACTGGTGGCAACTACGGATGTGGGACCGAGGATAATACGTTTAGGATTTATAGGCGGTCAGAACATCTTCAGGGAAGTTGAAAAGGATCTGGGCAAAACAGGGGGTGACGCTTGGAGAATGTATGGCGGCCACAGGCTGTGGCACGGCCCGGAAGCAAATCCCCGCAGTTATTTTCCTGATAACCAGCCTGTGGATTATAAGATAGAAAACAGCACTCTGAAGCTTTCCCAGAGAGTAGAGGCCGCTACCGGTATGCAGAAACAGATAGACGTCACCCTGACCGGTGATAACTCTGTTAAAATAGTCCATAGGATCATAAATCATAATATCTGGGATATAAGCTTTGCTGTGTGGAGCATTACAGTAATGGGGCTTAATGGGCGCGCTATTATTCCACAGGAACCATTTCAAAGCTGGGAGGATAAGCTTACCCCGGTAAGACCGATGGTTTTATGGGGATATACAGATATGTCTGACCCGAGATGGATATGGGGTAAAAAATATATACAACTCTGTCAGGATCCTACGAATCCTACCAGGCAGAAAATCGGATTACTAAACACTCTGGGATGGACTGCATATGTCCTTAATGGTGAAGTTTTCATTAAAAATTACGACTATGACCCATCTGCTTCCTATATTGATTTTGGGGTCAATACAGAGATATACACAGATCCTGATATTCTGGAAATAGAATCGCTGGGTGCTTATAATTCAGTACACACCGGCGATTATATAGAGCACACTGAAAGGTGGCAGCTGTTCAGGGCAGAAGTCAGCAAAGATGAGAGTTCCATAGATAAAAAGGTCCTGCCTATTATTGCAACTTAGGGGTCCTGTTACTGCATGCCTGAC
>CAYROY010000076.1:0-3256 GCA_964426155.1 uncultured Actinomycetota bacterium | reverse complement strand
TTTTTAACGTTATAAAAAAAAGGAAGGATTTCATCAATTGTATTGCCATTGTGATTTCAACGGCAATTTTAGTGATTTTGTTCGGCCTGTATCAAAAGTTTTTTTATCCCGTGCTGGGAAGCAGCAGCTTCTGGGTGAAAGCCGGCAGGATAAATTCTACTTTTACTGATCCCAATGCACTCGGCGGATATATAGGTCTTGTTTTTCCACTGTTTGTTTCAATTATTGTCTTTTTGAAGAAGTGGTACTTCAAAGTCTCAGCATCTGCGCTGCTTTTACTTTTTATTTATTTCGGATTTCTAAGCGGCTCAAGAAGTGCGTTTTTGTCCATGGCTGTATCTTCGGCCGTATTTATAATAATAGGGCTTGCCATGGCTGTAAGGCATTTCCTGAAAAGAAAAATACGGCTGCCGGTTAGAAGCGCCATTGCTTCAGGAGCCATAATAGTTGTTCTTTTTACAGTCGTTATAGCTTCTTTTGCAGGTATTATGGCTGGTACGCAGCTCATAGATAATCTTGATGATTCAGCAGTGACAGGAATAATAGTGGTTGACAGGATCATAGAGACAGCAGCAGAATTTTCAAGGGCGATAAAATCCGAAGGGTTCCTCCGGGCGCTTGAATCTATATCTTCAGGAAGGGAAGTACTCTGGAAACAGGCAGTTTTTATGTACAAAGAGCACCCGGTTTCCGGAGTGGGCCATGCCGCTTACTTTATAGAGCTTCCGGACTACCACCTCAAGCATCATATAGGCTATCATCTTCTTGATTTTTCCGGAAACTACTATCTCCAGATACTTTCGGAACTTGGAACTGCAGGGATAATCCTTATGCTCTTCATATTCTTTCTTGTGGCGGCAAAACCGCTTAAGTATTTCATTTCTAAGATCAGAACCGGGAAACTCGCAAGGGAGGACTGGCTTGAAACCGGACTTCTTGTATCGTTTTTGAGTATGGTTATAGTTCTGTTTTTCGGTCCCCATACAAATTTTATTGAGATACAGTTCTTTTTCTGGCTGGTGATAAGCCTGATAATTGTTTATATAAAGATAGAGACGGGAAAGGAAGATAAAAAAAGTATTATTTTATCCGGGAACTATAGGATGTTTAGGTTTGACATATACTCCAGGGTGGCCCTGATAATAATTGTGGTCCTGTTCAGTGCTGCACTGTTTGGAAGTTCTACAGGTGACATGTCCATAAATGTAAAAAACAGTATGTATGACCATGATAATAACTACGGGTTCTATCAGGAAGAGCATGAAGAAGGCAGGCCTTTCAGGTGGATCGGAATGGACGCCAGCAGGATCGTACACAGGAAAGGAGATACTATTATAATACCGGTGAAGGCGTCATATCCTGTTGATTACAAAATACCCAATTTTATAAGGATATATGTAGATAATACACTGGTGAAATTGTTCAGGCTGACAGATGACAGCTGGCATGACATAGAGATAGATCTGGCTGGATTTGAAAGGGAAAGGTTTACTCTTACAATATCCATGAACCGCGCATGGGTTCCAAAGGAGCTGGGTCTCTCCAGCGATACCAGGGAACTGGGTATAAAGGTGGGAGAGTTCAGGTTTGATGATTGATATTTGAGAATATTAGTAGCTTTGAATTTTAATAATTATGGAGCTCGATAACATAAAAAGCCTTAAAAAAAGGGAGTACCTGGCTGTAATAATAAACGTAGATACCAGGCTTTCCGCTACCCTTGCCCTCTTAAGCGCATTAAAATATGCCGGGGTCCCCGTTCTGGTCATCGACTGCAGGTCGGGCGATGGAAGCTATGAGTATTTCTTAAAATTGATGAAGGAATATGATTTTGATCTGCTTTCAGCACCACGGCGCAGCCATGGGGAAATGCTTGACTGGATATTTATAAATGCAGATGCAGATAAGATCCTTCTTATTGATTCTGATATAGAGATACTTGAAGATAGCCCAATAAATATGATGAAAGAATCCATGGCAGACAGCGATGTATTTGGGAGCGGTTTTGTCCATCGGGGAGAGTGGATGGTAAAGCATAAGATCAAATACGGGTACTATCAGGAGCGTGCGTGGATACCGCTGGTGCTTTTCAGGACCGATCCGGTAAGGAAAGCCCTGAGGGAAGGGCGATCGTTCCGTGCAGAAAAGGTATATAATGACATCCCCCGGCTGCCGTTTCTCTCAAAGCTTCTGGCAGGGCGGCTGTTGATACCCGGAGTAAGGAATTTAGAGCTAAAGTTTCTTGACCGTTTCAGAAAAGAATTCAACGGCATCAGACCCTCCTTATTATTTTATGATACGGGAGCAGTTATCTACCAGTACCTTAAAGATGTTATGCACTATAGATTTGCCGCAATATCCTGGGAGATAAACTGGAAAAGCATAATCCATTTTCACGGAGTGACCCGCATAAGGCTGAATGCAATTGCCCGGAACGGGACAAGTCTTGAAAGCATAAGCGGTTACATAAGGGACCGTTTAAAAAAGGTATATGATTTTGATTTCGATAAATGGTGATGCAGTTTCTCCAAATAGACTATTGGTGTTATAATAGGCGCTAAATTTTATTCTGGTTGTAATATGTTTACAAATATTAAAAAACTCTTCTCATACAGGGAACTCCTGATAAGCCTTACCAGGAAGGAGCTGAAGGTAAAATACAGGGGGTCCGTACTCGGGTTTTTCTGGTCGCTTGTCAACCCCATCCTTACCATGCTTGTATATTCGTTTGTATTTTCCATGGTGCTGAGAGCCGGTATTGAACAGTTTGCTATATTTTTGATATGTGCTCTGCTCCCTTTTAATTTTCTCTCAAACTCTGTAAACATTGGAGCGGGAAGCATTATTTCAAACAGCAACCTGGTTAGCAAGATATATTTTCCCCGTGAGATCATACCCCTGTCCATAGTGTTTTCAAACCTGATCAACTACCTGTTTGAATTAATAGCATTATTTATAGTGCTTGCCGTAATGGGATATAAGTTCTACATGTATCTTTATCTTCTTCCCGTTGTAATATTTGTACAGCTTTTCCTTGTAATAGGTATGACTCTTCTGGTATCTGCCCTGAATGTATTTTTCAGGGACCTTCAGCATATAATATCAATATTTATGATGGTCTGGTTTTTTGGGACACCGATAATATATCCGCTTTCCATGGTTCCTGAACAGTATCAGCCGTTTATAAAGTTTATTAATCCTATGACAGTGTATGTTTCCTATTACAGGAATATCTTTTATTATGTTAAGTATCCTG
>CAYROY010000075.1:0-27637 GCA_964426155.1 uncultured Actinomycetota bacterium | reverse complement strand
TTATACCCAAAAAAATAACTATTTTCTATAAAATGATAGATATTTCATCCCGTATGGGTCCCTTCCCGCAAGGAAATCGGCAGCTTTCATAGCTTGTATAAGACCCGGTATCAGAGGGTCTGTTATTGGTGCAGTAAGTCCGTTCATTATGCCCATTGAAATAAACTGTATATTTAACAGGTTCCTGTTCGGCATCCCATAGCTGATATTGGAATAACCACCAGTTATAGAGACTCCATACTCCTTTACCAGTCTTCTTTGTGTCTCGATTGTAATATTTGCATATTCCGAATTAGTGGCATTGGTCATTACAAGTGCATCGAATACCAGGTTTTCCAATCCTATTCCCAGGCTCTCGGCCCTCTTTATGATCTTTTCTGCTATCTGAAGCCTTTTTTCAACACTTTCCGGTATACCTTCTTCATCCATAGTCAGGCATATTATAGCAGATTTAGTCTCGGCAGCGATGGGGAGGAGACTTTTCATCGATTTCTCTTCCCCGTCTACCGAATTTATAAGCGCTTTGTAAGGATATACTTTCAATGCTGCTTTTAATGCTTCGGGATTAGCGGAATCAAGACACACTGGTTGATTTGTTTCCTCCATAACAGCTTCTACTGCTCTGGGAAGCATCTCAACCTCATCTACACTAACTGCTCCGACATTTATATCGATAATGTCACCTCCTGCTTCAGTCTGCTTCCTTGCATCTTCTCTTAAAATATCCAGTTTCCCTTCCTGTAATTCTTCAGCAAGTCTCTTTCTCCCGGTGGGATTGATCCTCTCAGCTATAATTACGGTGGGTAGCCCCTGTCCAAACTTCACTTCCGTATCTTTACCGGTCACTACTGTTTCCATTATTTCAGTCCTTTCTCCCTGTGTTAAATATTGTTACTTTTTTTATTTTTCAAAATTCTTATAAATTTTCGTGAAGGTCTTAAGAAATTTTGAATCTATTTCTTCTGTAGCTATTGTAACTCTTATATATCCTGGAAGACCAAGATTCCTACCCGGTCTTACAATAAATCCGGACCTTAAAAGCTCCTCTACAATAGCTTCGCTATTTTTGCCTGTTTTTATAAGTATAAAATTCGTATATGACCTTATATATTCTATCTTATTGTCATCCAGTACATTATAGTATATTTCCTTTTGGCTGTTGATCCTTCTCCTTATCTCTTCAATATGTCTGGTATGTTCTAAGACATATTCTGCAGCCTTCTGAGCTATTGAATTGACATTAAATGGAAGTCTTACCCTGTTAAGAGCCTTTACCGCCTCCAGTGGACCCATCCCGTATCCGATTCTAAGACCTGCCAGACCGTATATCTTTGAAAATGTCCTGAGAATCATAAGATTATCCTTTTCCATGATATAATCATAAGTATCTACCCTGGCTTCCTCGGGGCAGTATTCAAAGTACGCTTCGTCAATAACAATAAGAACACTGCTATCCACATTCTCCATGACATAATTAAGTTCTCCGGAAGTTATATTTGTACCTGTTGGATTATGTGGATTGGTCAGGAAAAGAACCTTCGTATTTTTATTAACAGCTCCTACAAGTCCACTGACATCCTGCCTGAATCCTGATAGTGGAACTTTAAGAGAATGCCCCCCGCATTTAAGTGCAGCTTTATCATAGATTGAGAATGTTGGATCAGCAATGACTATATTGTCCCCGGGTTCTATAAAACTATCGCAAATCATCTCTATTATCTGATCAGTACCGCTTCCTATAATTATATTTTCAACTGGTATTTTAAATACCCTGCTTATCTTTTTTCTTATTCCCAGGGAACTACCGTCGGGATAATAATATATATTCTTTATACAGCCGGATAGCATCTCGGCAAGACCCGGGATGGCACCATAAAGATTTTCGTTGGAGGCTAGCTTATATACTTCTCTCAGCCCGTATTTTTCCTTTACTTCTTCAACTGTCCTGCCCGGTACATATTCAGGGATACTTTCTATACATTTTTTTATCATCAGACCCATTTTACCTCTATTCTTATTTACTAAATCTTTTTAGCACTGCATCCCTGTGATTATATAACCTTTCAAATTCTGCTATTGCAGCAATCTTATCTTTATCCCTTGCAAGGGCATCCCTATCATAAATACAGATACTGCTCCTCTTAAGGAAATCATTTACTGAAAGCGGTGATGAAAACCTGGCATTCCCAGCAGTTGGTATAACATGATTTGTACCCGCGATATAATCTCCAGCCACAACAGGAGTGAAGCTGCCAATAAATATCGCGCCTGCATTACGGATACCTTCAACAATATTATCCGGGTCTTCTGACATTATTTCAAGGTGCTCCGGTGCTATAATATTACAGGCCTTAATAAGCAGTTCAGTTTTACTGCTATAGAAAATCCTGCAGAAGTCCTTCATGGACTCTATAACAATTTCAACATTTTCTTTATATTCTTTATCATCCTTTAATGTCTGCAAACGTACATTTATTGACTCTACCACCTTACGAGCCAATCTTTTGCTTTTTGAAAGAAGTATGCTTCTTGAAAAAGGATCGTGCTCTGCCTGCGAGATAAGATCAAGTGCTATAAAATCTGCCCTTGCACCATCATCTGCTATTATTGTTATATCACTGGGGCCTGCCAGGCAATCTATGCCCACATAACCGTTTACAATCTTCTTTGCAGCAGCCACATATATATTTCCGGGACCTATTATCTTATCCACTTTCTTAATGGTCTCCGTCCCATATGCCATAGCTGCAATCGCCTGTGCACCGCCTATCTTAAATACCTCATGAATACCCATTATACCTAAGAGATAAAGCAAAACATCATCAAGCCTTCCATTCCTGCCGGGAGGAGAGAATACAGCTATCTCATCCACACCTGCGATAATAGCGGGTATAGTGGTCATAAGCACCGTAGAGGGATATATATACCTGCCGCCTGGCACATAGAGCCCTGCTCTTTCGATAGGGGTTATCTTCTGTCCCAGCTTCCTACCGGGCCCAAACTCCTTTAACCACGACTTTTCCCCATTTTTAAGCTGGAAAATGTGATATTGTTCAATATTCTTTTTGCTTATAGCAAGAGCTTCGATCAGATCAGGAAATTGCTTTCTGAACCTCTTAACGGCAGAAGAGATCTCATCTTCATTTACGATTGTATCTTTAATATTATCCAGCTCTATACGGTCAAATCTTCTTATATACTTAATTAAAGCACTGTCGCCGCCGAGCCTTACCTCTTCAAGGATCTTATTTACTTTATAAACAACTTCTTGACTTATATCTTTCCTTTCATAAAGATAATCGGATATATCCCCGTAAGACTTAAGTTCTTCTATTTTTAATGAAACAGCAGTCATATGTCTAATTGTTTTGATACTTTCAAGAGTTTCTATTATTATATTTTAAAATAACAAAAGATAAATTTAATATTATAGGTAAATTGCCAAAATATTCAACTTTAAAACCCAGGATGCTCCTGCATTTATGCTGCGCAAACTGTGCAGCTTATCCTGTTCTGCTTCTTGGAAATGATTTTGATATAACATTCTTCTATTATAATCCCAACATATATCCTGAAAAAGAATATTATAAAAGACTCAAAGACGTTCAAAAACTTGCACAGTTATCAAACATTCCCCTTTTAATAGGAAAATATGAGGACAATAAATGGTTTGAGAAAACAAAACATCTTGCAGGCGAACCAGAAGGAGGGAAAAGATGCAGAATATGTTTTTACCTTCGCCTAAAAGAAACAGCCATGTCCGCCAAAAAAGGCGGATTTGACATATTTGCTACCACTCTTTCTATCAGTCCTCATAAAAACAGCAGGGTCATAAACGAGGTTGGAACCCTTATAGCAAAGAGATCAGGCATTGACTTTTTTGTCTCAGACCTTAAAAAAAAAGACGGCTTTAAAAAGACAACAGAACTTTCGTATGAATATGCCTTCTACCGACAGAATTATTGCGGTTGTAAATACAGTATAAGAAATCCTGATATAAAGTAATATTCTATTTAAAGATCAATATGTTTTAAAACTATTTATCAGAATTGAGCTCCCTTATTTTTTTCTCCCTGAACTTGCGCATAACATAATTTACAATAACCAATGCTGCAACAACTGTAAAGAAATCTATTATATATACCACTTTAACAGGACCAAAATAGGCGCTATCTATCCTGTATGCTTCTATCAGAGTCCTGTAAACTGCATATATCCCCAGATACATTGCAAGAATGATGCCATATGGAAGTCTATCCGGTCTATTTTTGTAAAAGCGGTGCATTATAACAAGAAGAATGAATAATGCAAGATTAGCTATAGATTCATAAAGAAAAGTTGGGTGAAAGTATTCGTAACTTGCATAATTAAAAGGCCTGTTTTCAGGTTTTATATATATAGCCCAGGGGAGGTCGGTAGGCCTTCCAAAAGCCTCCTGATTAAAAAAATTGCCCCATCTTCCTATGGCCTGACCCAATAAAAGCCCGGGAGCCGCAATGTCTGCCCAGAGCCAGAAATCAAGTTTCCTTACCCTGCAGAAAACAAGTAAGGCCAGTATACCTCCAAGCATAGCACCCTGGATTGCAAGTCCGCCTCTGCGGAATGCAAAGACATAAAGTGGATTTTCACTGTAATATGACCAATTGACAAAAACATGTAAAAGTCTTGCACCCAGTATCGCAAATATTATTGCAAAAGGGGCAAAATTAAGTATTTCATCCTCTTTCTTAGTACGGTATCTGGCAATAAAATAAGCTACTGTAAACCCCACCACAAGTGCAGCAGCAGTTATTATTCCGTACCATCTGACCTCTAGATTAAATACTGTAAAAGCTATTGGATCGACGTTCAAGATTCCTCCTCGAATATCTTTTTAATATTTATTATCATCTGTCAAATATTGAAATTTTATCATAAATTAGAATAAATATTTATTTAAAAATTTAATCTATCAAGAATAGGAATATACCTGGATATCAGGCCGGTTATCTTCATCATTGAATCAGTTACAAATACTATTCCAAGGGCAATGATAAATAATCCAGAGATTATTGAAACAATATTTAAATACCTGTTAAGTTTCTTAAGAACACCTGAAAAAAAGCTTATAAATATACTCGCAAGTATGAAAGGTAGGCCCAGACCAGCTGAAAATAAACTCAGAAGAAGTATCCCCTGAAGCAGGGTTTCGAGCCTGCTTGCCATAAGCAATATGCCTGAAAGGATAATACCTACACATGGGACCCATCCAAATGAAAAAATCACTCCAAAAATGAAAGAACCTGCGTAACCGGATCCAATTTTAGCTGGCATATTAAACCTCTTTTCAAGGTTTAAAAACCTTATCCTGAAAACTCCCATATAATGAAGACCGAAAATAATAAGCACAACTCCTCCCACCCGGCTAATTATCGCTGAATAATTTTTCAAGGCCTGACCAAGAATAGTGGCAGTTGAACCAAGCAACATGAACACAAGAGTAAAACCTGCAACAAATAACAGGCTATTAAAAAAAAGATAAGGCTTGCCGGGGACTTTTATATTTTCATCACTGCTAATTGCTCTCTTTGACATAATACCTATATAAACCGGGACCAGAGGAAGTACGCAGGGCGAAACAAAAGCTAGCAGCCCCGCTATAAAAGATGAAAGTAACCCGATTTCCAGCATATAAATAACCTCTTTAAAATTTATCTATAAAATCTTAAATTCTGTCAACGCAGAGCCTCTTCCAATGCGATAATAAGCTGATCCCCTGACATCATACCGACGTTTTCAAAAATTATTCTTCCATCACCATTGAGAATGAATGTTGTAGGAATTGCTCTTATTCCCCACTGCCCTGTTATATTTTTATTATCAACCAGTATGTGGTAATTTATACCAAAATCTTCTGCAAAACTCCTTAGTGTTCCGGTATCTTCATTTGATATCCCTATAAAAACTACGCCTCTGTCCCTATATTCAGAATAGACTTCTATGAAGTCCGGGATTTCCTTCTTACAGGGAGGGCACCATGTTGCCCAAAAATTAAGTAAGACCACCTTATCTGCAAAATCTGAAACTGAGATACTCTTGCCGTCAAGGTCTTTCAATTCAAAATTATTCTCATAATCTTCTACTTCTGTTACATCATCGCGATCAACATTTTCACCAACATCATTACTGCTGCACCCAAAAACAACAAAAAGCAGAAAAACTATTGCTAAAATCCCTATTGATAGTAATATCCTTTTAAATTTCATTCTTTCTCCATATCATTCATACCAATTTTTTTACCGAAATCATAAACTTCTTCGACAGCGGTGCCATTCTTTAATATTTCTCCTATACGGTCAGTCTTTCCATAAAGAAAATCTCTTACATAGTCCACAAACAGAACATCAAAAAAAGATCTTATTACTTTTTTTGGACAATCAAATATTGATTCTCGTTCAGAACCCGCGACGCTGATAAATATGCCGCTCCTTTTCTTTTTTATGATATTTTTTTTATGCTCATATTTAAGAGACCAGAATCTCTGACACCTGTCTATAATTGCCTTAAGGTATCCCGAGACAGTGGTAAAAAATACTGGAGATGCCACAGCAATAAAATCTGCATCTGTAAGAACCCTGTATATATCCTGCATATCATCTCCTATTATGCATTCTCCCGTCCTGGAACAAACGCCACATCCCCTGCAGGGAGATAAATCGAGTTCTGAAGCTATTATCTCTTTTATATCAAGATCTCTCCCTGTAGTACTATATCCATATCTTGCTCCCTCCAAAAAACTGTCCATGAGCATTGCTGTATTGCCTCTCCTTCGGGGGCTCCCATAAATAGCAGCTACAATATATGGTTTATCCTTTCCCGTTATAATATGTCCTGACATAAAAAATTAATAACTAGATTTCTATTACATTTACCAGAAATCCAGTATAATCTATTATTTTTTAAAAAAATAAGCAAATATATAATGAAAAGTCCTTACTGAAAAGATATAAATCAGTAATAACTGTTAATCAGCTTATTAATGTCTATATCACTTATTATATGGTCAATAAGAGGTTTTCTATCTATCTGTTTGAGCGAGTCTTCATATACAGGTTCATCAACTTTATAAAATATCCCCGTAGGGATCCTGTCATTTTCCAGAGATTTTTCAAAGGCCTCACCCTTTTTGCTAATGTCGTAGTCCTTTATTTCCGCCAGTCTGTATATTTTTCTTCTGTAATATTTATATATATCAACACTGTTGTAGATAATGCATGGCGCAATAACATCTATAAGAGAAAATCCTCTGTGTCTTATAGCCTTTTTTAGTATTTCCCTGAGTTGTAAGGGATCACCGGAAAAACCTCTTGCTATAAAAGTCGCTCCTGACGCAATGGCAAGCGAAACAGGATTTACTGGATGTACTGAAATTACCCCGGTTGCAGATCCTGCTTTAAAAATATTTCCGCCCGTTGGAGATACTTTCCCTCCTGCAAGTCCATATACATGGTTATCAACAAGGATACAGGTAATATTTATGTTTCTTCTGCAGGCATGAATAAAATGATTACCGCCTGTACCCATGATATCTCCATCACCGCCTATAGCAATTACAGTCATCTTATGGGCAGCCAGGCCCGCACCCGCAGCTATGGGAATAGCTCTTCCATGCATGCAGTGAAAACCGTAGGTTCTTAAAAAATTAACACCATTTCCAGAACATCCGGTTCCGTATACCATTATTATCTGATGGGGCAGCAATTCAAGCTGTACAAAAACTTTTTTAAGGGCGTCGAGGATTGAATAATTACCACAACCCTTGCACCAGGTAGGCCATCTTTCAGTTTTAAAATCTGATGTTTTAAGTTTGTAATCTTCTCTCATTTTATCCTGGTCTCAAAAATTCTTTCTACTCAATTTTTTCTATACTTTCTACAATCTCCTCGGGAAGAAATTGTCTTCCGCTGTATTTTAATATCTTATTGCCTATTCTATATCCGGTATAGAGCGCGATCAATTTCGATAATTGTGCAGTTTTGTTATTTTCCACTACTACATGTTTGCTGCTCTCATTGATATATTTTTCTATGATTTCAAAATCGAATGGATAGAGATACGTAAAATGGATAAAGTTTACTTTTTTCTCTTCACGGTTAAGGATTTTAATTGCCTCAAGTATCGGACCCTTGCTGGATCCCCAGCTCCATATCGTCAGATCCGCAGTTACGGGACCATATTTTTTGGGAGGCTGGATCTCATCCAGCAATCCTTTCACCTTCCTGAACCTCTTATCTTCCATCCTCTTTCTATTATGGGCGTCTTCTTCGGAAAAGCCATACCTGTCATGCTCTTCGCTATTGGCGATATAAATGCCTTTTTTCAGACCCACGATAGGGCGTGGTGAAACTCCGCTACTGGTATCATTATATCTAAGATAATCTCCGGGTATGTCCCTTTCACTCAGGTAAATGTTATCTCTGTCAGCTTTTATTTTTTTAATATCAAATTTTGTGAAAGTAAAATGACCCTCTGATAAATACTTATCAAGTACTATTATTACTGGTATCTGATACTTCTCGGCTATGCTTAAAGCCCTGCCTGTAAGATAAAAGCATTCTTCGGGATCACCCGGGGCGATTATAACTCTGGGAAATTCACCATTTGATCCATATAATGAGAAAAGCATGTCACCCTGTTCTGTCCAGGTTGGCAGACCTGCAGCAGGAGCAGGCCTCTGTTGTAGTATGATCACAACAGGAATCTCTGTAATAGCAGCACACCCAAGACCTTCACTTATAAGAGAAAAGCCTGCACCTGAAGTGCTTACCATTGTCCTGACCCCTGCAAAAGAAGCACCAATCGCTATATTCATGGCTTCTATCTCATCCTCCGCATTCCTGGTCACAATGTTAAAATGATCCTCTGCTGCTGCAAATAAATCATATATCGAACAAGACTGAGGTGCCGGACATTCAGCATAAAACTTACATCCAGATCTCACACCTGCCAGGAATACTGCATCGTTACCGGTTACAAGAAGTTTGGCATCTGGTTTGACTATCTCAAGCTCGTATGCTTTTATCTTGAGTTTATCTTTAATATACTTATACCCTAATTCAAGCGCTCTCGAACTCGCCTCTATTTTTTTACGTTCCCTGTTATTTAAAATATCCTTAATTGTATCAACAGCGCTCGCAAGATCATAATTGATCAGAGCCAGTGAAGAACCAAGGACGATATTACCTATCATTATATTTAAAAGACCCTGCTCCGCAGCTATTCTTTGAAATGGAACAGATATATAATTTATATCTTTTCTGATATTTAAATTCTCTTTCAACCTATATCTGTCACCATCATAAAGGACATAACCTGAAAATATGACCTCATCCTGGTGCAATTCTACCGTTCTTTGATCAAGAGCAGCAAGTATATTGATTTCCCTGTTTAAAGAAAAAATTTCTCCTGAATTTAAACGGGAAATATATGTGCTGTGACCCCCCCTTACAAGAGAAGGATACTCGATATTATCTATAACAGAATATCCTTTCCTTGAAAACATCCTTGAAAAAATCTTCCCGGCATCATCAATACCGCAACCTGCTTGCCCTCCTATTCGCCAGGTTATGTTTGTTACTTTCATTATAAGCGGGAATTGATTAATTAATTATTATAATAATATTATCAAGATATATAATTATCAATATAAAAAATAGCTTCAAAATATCATCTATAATAAATAAAAATAATATTCCGAAGCTATGATACAGATTTTTATTTTTATGCTGTCTCTTTTTTCTCTGTTATTATCTTCCTTATCAGCTCTATTTCTTTTTCTGTAAAATCTTTTACCTTATTATAGTTATCAATAACATTATCTACTATATCGTTATACTTATCCCTGCTGATGTTCTTTACTTTGCCTGCCTTTTCTTCTACCTTTCCTTTTATATCCAGTGCTATTTTCCTTATATCTGATCTTAGCTCTGCTCCTGTCTTGGTGGTTAGAAACATTGCAGTTACAGCACCCGCAATAAAACCCAGACTCAATCCGATAAATAAGCCTTTAATTGTACCTGAATCATTTTCCTGCATATCTGATCCTCCATACTTTATAAAAAATAAACAGTAAAATATAACTTATATACTATATTATACAAATTGTTTCAAAGAATTTGAAATCAAGTTTTATAATTATTAAAAATATAAATATCCGTATTTTTTGGCTTATTTGTAGATTCATGGTTTTTTAACTTCAATTTATGGTATAATTCTTAAAATTTTATATCGATCTCTTATTTGTAAATTTATTTTAATATTAAATATGAGACTTTATAATCATATAGACCAGGATGAAAATTATAATTATGACCTCAGCGGTCCTTTCAGAGAAGAAAATATTATAAAATACTACCTTACTTTTAGCTCTCCTTATCATACCGGAATCAAACAAAATGATCTTGTACATGTAGAATTAAGAGGCAAAGAAATTATTTCACAATCCGGTATAAAAAGTAACAATATTGAGGGGATAGTCATACTCATACACGGTTTCGCTTCAAGAAACGAAAAAATGCAGAGGTATTATCATTTTTCAGATTCGATCATAAAAAAAGGTATGTCCTGTGCTATTATAAGTCTGCCCTATCATCTTGAAAGGACCCCGCCAGGAGAGATCAGCGGAGATAGGCTTATAACTTTCGATGATTTGCAGACACTTAAATTTTTCCACCAGGCAGTTGTAGATATAAGAAAGCTAATCGATATACTAGAAAAAATATATATGCATAGCGGAATATATATTTGCGGCACCAGCCTTGGTTGCATGGTTTCAACAATAGCAATGGCATTTGATGACCGGATAAGTAAGGGTTCACTACTGATTTGCGGAGGTAACTGGGAAGAGATACACTGGAAGGGCATATTGAGATTTGTTCTGAAAGGAAACTGTGTCGGTGAAGAAAATTCAGATAGAAGAAGTGTATGCAGAAAAGCCTACAGCCAGTTCCCGCTTTTTTTAGAAGAGATAAAGAAAGTTAATAAAAGCGAGCTTTCATTCGGCCTTGAAAATCTAAAAGAGCTAAAAAAAGTCACCCCAAAGTCATGTTTTCTCTGTGATCCGATGGCTTATGCCCATATGATAAATACAAATAAGGTGATAATGATAAATTGCAGGCTTGACTTTTACTTTTCCAGAAAATCAATTAGATATTTATGGAAGGAATTGGGAAAACCTGAAATAATCTGGTCAGGTTTTATGCACTCAAGCAATATATTAAAAAAAGATAGATTAATTAATATAATATATGATTTTTTTACAGAAAAAACTAAATCTTAAAAATACTATGCCTACTGCCTGGTCAGGTTATTATATGCCTTAACCATTACAGCTCAATCCTGGTTGCTGGTATTTCTTTAATACAGCATAAAGTATAAATCATGTATGATAGACAACGCTCAGGCCTCCGATACCCAGGTGGGAACCAACTACGATGCCTATATTGGTCCTTATTATCTCATCTGGAGCAATTTCTTTTTTAATTCTTCTGGAAAGGGCTTCAGCTTCGTCTTCTGAATCCACATCACTCACAGATATTACTATTCTATCACTGCCGGCAGTGTTTGCTCTTACGGAATCAACAATGACGTTTTTTGCCTGCTCCCATTTCATGACCTTTTTGAAAAGGGATATTTCACCATCTTTTATAGTAAGAATAGGTTTGACTGATAGCATGTTTGCAAAAAATCCCTGAAGATTGTTCATCCTCCCACCCTTAATAAGATTATCGAGGGTAAAGGGGCAGAAATATGCACCCAACTTTTTTTTAAAATCCTGCAGTTTTTTTATTATTTCATCAAATTCTAAATCTTCTGAAGCCATCCTGGAAGCCTCAATTGCCATAAATCCGCAGGACATATGAACTGTTTCCGAGTCCATCACTTCAATCCTGGCCTCAGGCAGCTGCTTGCTTGCAATAAGTGCAGAATTGTAAGTTCCTGAAAACTTCCTTGAGATATGTATGGATATTATATTCTTATGGCTCTTTAATAATTCCTTATATGCATTCATAAATTCTCCAGGTGAGGGCTGCGCTGCAAGGGGCATCTCGTCAGAATTTTTAAGCTTCCTATAAAATTCTTTAAGTGACAGGCTTTTCCCATCATCCATGTACTTTTTGCCTTCAAACATCACCGATAGAGGCACTATATTAATATTTCTTTCTTCTGCCAGCTTAATTGGCAGATCTGAAGTGCTGTCTGTAACTATAGCTGTGCTTTCCATATGGCCCTTCCTTTAAATATTTTCAATATTTTCATAGATTATACTATTTTTCATCTTACATAAGGATAAAAAAATTAAAATAATCCCTGCAGACGATGGAAGTAGCAAAAACAATTTGTTAAAATAAGAAAAATTCTATAGATAGAACGGAATTTGCTAAAAATATTAATGCGTACAGTATAAAATGAAAAGCCACATCATCAAATCAGACGGTTATATAGAAGATTTTGACTCACAAAAACTTATGAGCTCTTTAATCAGATCAGGTGCAGATATAAAACAGGCAGAGAGCGCAATAGCCTATATAATGCCCAGGGTCAGAGAGGGTATGAGTACAGAGGATATTTACCGTATGGCAATTGGGTATTTATCCAGAATAGAGCATAAGCTTGCATTAAAATATTCCCTGAAGAGAGCTATCATGGAGATGGGCCCGCAGGGATATATTTTTGAACAATATATTTCTAAGATTTTATCAAGATACGGTTATCATACAGAAGTTGGACAGATAATAAAAGGCTGCTGCGTGGACCATGAAGTGGATGTAGTCGCCAGGAAAGACGACCAGGTCTTCTTTATTGAATGTAAATATCATAATTATAAAGGTACTTATTCAGACGTTAAGACTGCATTATACATACATTCCAGATTTGTAGATATAGAGAAAGCTTTCAAAAAATCATTCAGTGGTAATAACAAATACACCGGTTGGCTGGTAACAAATACTAAATGTACTTCTGATGCCATAAAGTATGCATCCTGTGTAAATTTAAAAATAATTGCATGGCAGTATCCCTCAAAAGAAAATTTACAGTATTACATTGAAAATAAAAGGCTGTATCCTGCAAGCATCCTGACCTCCCTCAAAAAGAAACAGAAGGATACACTCTTTAATTGCGGGATCATTCTTATACAGGAGCTGGAGTCTGCCGGCCTAGAAAACATTATGCACACTCTGTCAGTCGGAAAAAGTTCTGCTTTAAAAATAATTAATGAAACAAAGATACTTCTTGATTAACCCAAAATTATCAAATTTGATTCCACTGAATCAAAATATTGTTCCCTTACCGGCTATTTTATTGTTTAATCTGCAGTACTGCATCAGCTCATTATTATCAAGCACATCAAAGATCAGGGATGCTTTATCAAAAAATTTTTTTAAATGTTCAACCGACTTTTTCGATAAAGCAATATTCAGGATCCGCCTGTCCTCCTTGCTGCGTTTTCTGGAAACAAGACCCCTGTTTACAAGGCCGTCTACTATCTGTGTAGCGGCACTGCTTGTAATATCCAGAAATGCTGCGATATCCTTTATGCTTAAACTGTTATTGGTTCCCAAAAGGTTAAGTACCAGCCACTGGGAATAGGTTATATGGATTTTATACAGGGGAAGATTCAGTTCTGATGCTAATTTCTGACGGATGGTATATAAATCTTCAAATATATTCTCCAGTATTTTTTTCCTTTCTTTATTTTCCATTCTTCACCTATTCATACCTCAGGGCATCTATTGGATTTAATCTGGCTGCCCTCATTGCCGGATATATACCAAAGAAAAGCCCCACAACCGTAGAAAAGCTCAGTGCTATTAAAATCGGCATTGTACTTATACTTGTCTCAAGCACTGTATAATTATTAATTATTAATGATATGAGAACTGCAAATAGAATTCCGAAAATACCGCCTGTTATGCTAAGGACTATGCTTTCAACAAGAAACTGTATAAGTATATCTCGGTTCGTGGCACCTATAGCCTTCCGTATGCCTATCTCTCTTGTCCTTTCGGTAACAGATACAAGCATGATATTCATTATACCTATACCGCCTACAAGAAGAGATATGCTTGCAATGCCTGATATAACAACTGTAAAAATATTGGTTATGGTACTGATGATATCAAGTATCTGCGTCTGGCTCCTGACGCGAAAATCATTCTTCTCCCCCATTCTTATGTCTCTGCTTCTCCTAAGGATATCTTTGATCTCTTCGGTAGCATCTTCGATTCTTTCTTCACTGATACTCTGAGTCAGTATCATATCATACGAACTTGAACCATAAAGTTTTGTCTGTACAGTAGTCACAGGTATGGTTATAATATTATCCTGATCATTGCCAAAAGAATCAGCTCCTCTTGGTTTAAGAGTTCCTATCACTCTGAAGTTCTGACCATTAACCTTTATTATCTTGCCTATCGGGTCGATATTATTAAACAATTTCTTTACGACTGTCTGACCTATTACAGTTACATTTGAAGAACTTGAAATATCTCCCTTTGAATAGAACTTACCCTCTTCTAATTCAACATTATAAAGCTGCATACCTTTTTCATTTGAACCGAACACCTGTGGCTGCATATTCTTATTTAAATAAGATACAACAGCACTGCCAAAAACCACCGGAGAGACTTCCGTGATAAGTTCTGCGTTCCGCTCAATTGCCCTGACATCATCTTCATCCAGTTGTGCAGTATCACCTGCAAACATCATCTGGGGTCCCATAACCTGGTCCTCTTCTTCGGGATTTCCGGGTGTAATTATTATTAGATTTGAGCCAATATCCTGTACACTGCTTATAACAGAATCCTGAGCTCCTGTACCTATAGAAAGCATTGCTACAACAGCACCTACCCCTATTATTATTCCCAGCATTGTCAAAAATGACCTCATCTTGTTAAGGAAGAGGGAACGGAAAGCAATTTTAATATTTTCGGTCAACCTTCTCATATCACATCATCCAGTTTTGGCATTTTTTTAAGGATATCATCGGCACTCAGCTGATTTTCCACCATCTCCTGACCGCTTATCCTTCCATCTTTTAAAAATATTATCCGTCTGGTATGCCTGGCTATAGTCATCTCGTGTGTAACGACTACAATGGTCTTACCCTCGTTATTTAATCTCTGGAATATACCCATTATTTCCTCACCCGTTCTAGAATCAAGATTACCGGTGGGCTCATCAGCAAGTATTATTGAAGGCTTGTTGACCAGGGCACGGGCAATCGCTACTCTCTGCTTCTGCCCGCCTGACAGTTCATTGGGTTTGTGCCTTAACCAGTCCGTAAGACCTACCGAATCTATCGCATCCATTATCTTCTTTTTTTTATCTTTTAATCTTTCTCTTGAGTAAATGAGCGGTAACTCGACATTTCCAAAAAGATTTACCCTGGATAGAAGATTAAAAGTCTGGAATACAAAACCTATCTTTTTGTTTCTTATAACTGCCAGTTCATTATCTTTAACTTTTCCTACATCAACACCGTCCAGAAAATAAGACCCGGATGTCGGTGTATCAAGCGCCCCTATTATATTCATAAGAGTGGATTTGCCTGAGCCGGAAGGACCCATAACAGCAATCAATTCTCCGCTTTTGATATCAAGATCTATTCCCTTTAAAGCAGGCACGGATATCTTGCCGATACTGTAAATCTTTTCCATTTTCCTTATTTTGATTATAAATCTGTCATCATCCATAAAAAATCATTTCCTGCTTATTCTTTTTATATCACTCAAGTCCTGACACCACTACAACATCACCTTCCGAAAGGCCGGATTTTACCTCAATATTTTCATAATTAAATATCCCCGTCTCAATCTCTCTGGCTTCTATAGTACTATCTTCATATACAATATTAACGTACTGTTTGCCGTCTGATTCATAAACCGATTGTAATGGAACATAAAGTATATCCTCCATACTTTCTGTTGTTATCATAAGACCTGCGGAAAGCCCTATGAAAAGTTTTACCTCCTCACTGGGTTCAGGATTTATAATCACATTATATGAGACAACACCACCAATATTGGAAGGTACCGGCGATATCTCCGATATTTTGCCATTTAATTCTTTCTGGTAATAAGCATCCAGGGTTATTAAGACATCCTGACCGGTTTTAAGATTTACCATATCTGTCTCATTTACTTCTGATGAGATCACCATTTCATCGCTTGCTATTTCGAGGGCCGGTATACCCGGTGTACCAAATTCACCGGTTTTAAATCCTGCAGAAAGAACAATCCCATCATAGGGTGCATAAATTATATAACTCGTCTCATCCAGTTCTGCCAGCTCAAAATTTATTTCAGCCAGCCTCAACTGTGATTCTGCCTGCTGGATATTTTTTGAAGCAACAGCTATCTGCGATTCTGCTGCCGTTATACTAGAAAGATTCGACCAGTATGTTGTTGACTGGTTGAGTAAAGATTGCTCATATGCACCTTCTGCAGAACTCTTTTGTGACCGTGCCTGTGATTTTGCCGATTCATATGCTGCCTCCGCAGATATTACGTTTTGTTCATACTGTTCTATCTGAAGATCTGTAATGATTGGAATGATTGGCCCATCCTTGGCTTCCTCTAACAGTTCCCTTGAATTTTCAAGAGCCACCCTGGCACTTTCTATAGATTTTGATGCCATATCATTTGCATTTTCCAGTGACTTCAGGGCTTCTCCTGCAGCCAGCTCTGACTGACTCTTACTGGTCTCAGCAAGCTGCACTGCAATGTGATTGGAATCAAGGGCCTGCTGATAGCTTATTCTGGCCAGGTCAAGTGATACTTTTGAAATATTTATATTTTCTTCTGCCTGTCCGAGCAACAACTTCAGCCTTCCTGAATCAATCTCTATAAGCGCATCTCCTTCTTCAAAGTGATCACCCTCTTCGAGACATCTGATAACCTTTCCTGACGCCTGCAGGGAGTAATTATTTCTGCTCCCTGAATCTACATTTCCAGAAGTCGAAACTGTCTTTACTATATCACCCCTTTTAACTTCGAAAGTCTCGAGTTCTTCTTCCTGACTTTTGAATAGTCCACCATCTCTCATGCAGCCGAAAAATAATAATACTGATAAAAATAAAATAACAATAATTGACCATAGAATTACTTTTTTGTAATAACCACCAGTCATTTCTTCTCCTGCATTAATTTTGATAAGTAAAAATATTAAAAAATAATAATGATTAAGAAACTAAAACAATAAGTATCTTAATTAATATGAATTAACCTGTCAAGTTAAACTTTTTAATTCATTTTAATTGTTTTTATTTATGAGGTAATTATAATAGCCGGTTCTATCTTATCTTTGGAGTAAAAAGGTCTTTCATGCTTCTTTCTTTACGAAATTTAAAATTTTCGTAAAGGCTTTTTGAATGATTGATATGTCTCGGCACTATTATCAATACCAGAATCATAAGGATAATATAAACAGGCGAGTCAAAGAAAAAAACTAAAAATATAACAGGTACTAATATCCCGAAAAAGACACCCCATATCATATTCTTGATAAGAAACAGTGCACCTGTAAAACCTGCTCCAAAAAAAAGTATGGACCAGGGATTTACAGCCAGAAACAACCCCATTGTAGCCGCTATACCCTTGCCGCCTCTGAATTTCAGATAAGGAGAATAGTTATGCCCGAGAACAGCAAGACAGCTGCCGATAATAGCGTAAAATTCCGACCCGGTAA
This sequence comes from uncultured Actinomycetota bacterium, assembly GCA_964426155.1. Classification (GTDB taxonomy): domain Bacteria; phylum Actinomycetota; class Humimicrobiia; order Humimicrobiales; family Humimicrobiaceae; genus M55B120. The sequence continues at coordinate 9,910 of CAYROY010000075.1, read as the reverse complement.
GCATCATTATGAAAAAATAGGGAAGATACCCTTTCAATACATCAAGGCACATCCCCAAAAAACCCCAGAATTTAGAGACATTAAAAGCAAGGTTCCATGCTCCGGGATTGGTGTCTCCAATATTCCTGAGATCCTTTTTACCCACAGCTCTGGAAATAATATTGCAGAAGTGAATACCACCTACCAGATAGCTAAGGATCCAAATTCCTGAAATCTGTAAAATTCCCAGGTTCATAATATTACCACAGGATAAATTTAGATTAGTTGTACTTTAACACAATCGGAAATTTTTTTTAAGTATTTTTTAAATGTAACTTTAGTTGCAAAAGAACGTCTAACAAGTAATATAAGTATTGAATTAATTAAAGGAAAGGAGTGCAGATGGATAAAAGAACAAAATTCGTTCTTGACGAAGAGGAGATACCGGAAAAATGGTATAATATTCAGGCTGATCTGCCGGAACCTCTTCCACCGCCCCTGCATCCTATTACAGGGAAACCCCTCACCCCTGAAGATCTGACCCCCCTGTTTCCTATGGAACTTATAAAGCAGGAAGCAAGCACCGAAAGGTGGATAGAAATTCCCGATGAGGTGAGGGATATCTACAGGCTCTGGAGACCGACTACATTATTCAGGGCACACAGATTGGAAAAAGCACTTGATACACCGGCCAGAATATTCTACAAATATGAAGGTACCAGTCCTCCAGGGAGTCACAAGCCAAATACTGCAGTAGCACAGGCTTACTATAATAAGAAAGAAGGTATCAAACGGATAACAACCGAGACCGGTGCAGGACAATGGGGAAGCGCTCTTGCTTTTGGCGGTGCGTGCTTTGATTTAAAGGTCAAGGTATATATGGTAGCTATTAGCTATAAGCAGAAACCCTACCGGCGTATAATGATGGAAACATGGGGGGCTGAATGTGTGCCAAGTCCCAGCACGGATACAAGCGTAGGAAGGGATATGCTCGCGAAAGATCCTAACTGCCCGGGAAGCCTTGGGCTTGCCATAAGCGAGGCTGTAGAAGATGCAGCTTCACGTGATGACACGCATTATGCATTGGGCAGTGTACTCAATCATGTTCTTCTTCATCAAACGGTAAATGGGCTAGAGGCTAAAAAGCTGATGGAGAAGGCAGATGCCTACCCTGATATAATAGTAGGCTGTGTCGGTGGAGGTTCAAATTTTGCAGGGCTCTTTCTTCCTTTCATAAAGGATAAAATAGACGGGACAAAACCCGATCTTAGAATAATAAATGTTGAACCCACTGCAGCGCCTACGATGACCAGAGGTCCATATGCATATGATTACGGGGATAGTGCAAAGCTGGCACCAATAATAAAGATGTATACCCTCGGACATGATTTTATACCTGCCCCTATTCATGCAGGAGGCCTAAGGTACCATGGAATGGCTCCGATTATCTGTCACCTTGCACATCTGGGGCTGGTTGAGGCAAGAGCTGAAAACCAGCTTGGTACTTTTAAGGCCGGGGTCGCATTTGCCAGAGCTGAGGGGATAATCAGCGCTCCGGAGACAAACCATTGCATAAAGGCAGCAATAGACGAAGCCTTAAAATGTAAGGAGTCCGGGGAGTCAAAAACAATCCTCATAGCGCACAGCGGTCACGGGCATGTTGATATGGCAGCATATGATGCTTACTTCTCAGGTAAGTTAAAGGATTATTCATATCCTAAAAAAAAGATAGAAGAATCACTAAAAAAATTACCCCATATAGAATAATTTACATCTTTTTATTTTAGGAATATAATAATATAGCTGTTTCTGCCGGTCGGCAGAAATAATTATATTTTAAGGAGTGAGAGTTGGCAACAAAAAGCAAAAAAGGCGGAAAGAAAAAAGGTAAATAACCTTTAAGAGTCCTGTGTCCTAAAAAAATACAGGACTTTATGCACTCCGAATCTATTATCAAAATAACCTAATATAATACCCGGAAAAATAATAATACCAGAAGATACCAGAGCATTATTTTATAGGATTTATGATGCTGCTGAAAAGATAATAAGAGTATAAAAAAATACTTTATGAAAACAGTATAAGCTTTATTAGTATTGAAAACTCATTTTCTATACCACTATAACTCTCAAACAACATCGGTCTTAGAGAAACCATCTGCTAAAAAAGAATAAAGTAATAATAAGACATCATGATTTTTAATATTCCGGATACCCTTCAGGCGGCATTGGCCGGACTTTTTCCTTTTCAGGTTTTTCAGCTACCACTACCTCAGTTGTAAGCATCAGAGCAGCAATAGAGGCTGCATTTTGTAATGCGCTTCTGGTAACTTTTGCAGGATCAATAATACCGGCATCGATCATATTAACATACTTACCTTCCTGGGCATCAAAGCCTTCCCCCTGCGGAAGAGATTTAACTTTTTCAACTACTACTGAACCTTCCAGACCAGCATTTACAGCTATTTGTTTAAGCGGTTCCGTAAGTGCCTTAGACACTATTAATGCTCCGGTTTTTATATCCCCGGTATATTTTGACAGATCGATCTTTGATACTGCGTTTACCAGCACGACTCCGCCTCCCGGTACAATTCCTTCTTCAACTGCAGCCCTTGTAGCAGAAAGAGCATCCTCTATGCGGTGCTTTTTCTCTTTTAGCTCCACCTCGGTAGCTGCTCCTACTTTTATTACTGCTACTCCACCGGATAACTTGGCCATCCTCTCCTGAAGTTTTTCCTTATCATAGTCTGAATCACTCTGCTCTATTTCATTTTTTATCTGCTTGATTCTACCCTTTATTGCATCCATAGACCCTTTGCCTTCTACTATAGTAGTATTCTCCTTGTCTACCTTGACCTGTCTGGCTCTCCCCAGCATATCCATGGTAACATTTTCTAGCTTGATACCTATCTCTTCAGATATAACCCTGCCATCAGTTACAATAGCAATATCCTCAAGCATAGCCTTTCTTCTGTCTCCAAAACCGGGTGCTTTTACTGCAACAGAATTTATAGTACCCCTCAATTTATTTACAACTATTGTAGCAAGGGCTTCTCCCTCAACATCTTCAGCAATAATAAGAAGCGGTTTTCCTGACTTCTGAATCTTTTCAAGCATGGGTATCAGGTCTGCCACAGCAGATATTTTTTGGTTTGAAACCAATATATATGGATCATCCAATACAGCCTCCATCCTCTCCGGGTCAGTTACCATATAAGGTGATAGATATCCTTTATCAAATTGCAAACCCTCTACCAGCTCTATTTCAATTCCAAACTTATTTGACTCTTCTACTGTAATTACCCCATCTTTTCCAACTTTGTCCATAGCATCAGCTATAGTCTGCCCAATATTTTCATCAGCAGCAGATATGGCAGCAACCTCTGCTATCTTTTTCTTATCAGTTGAAATATCAACGCTCAATCTGCCGATTTCTTTTACCACGGTTTTAACAGCATCTTCAATCCCTTTTTTCAACTGCATTGGATTGGCACCAGCAGCTACATTACGAAGTCCTTCTTTTACCATGGCCTGAGCCAGAAGTGTAGCAGTAGTAGTACCATCGCCAGCCACATCATTTGTTTTTGTTGCCACTTCTTTTAAAAGCTGTACCCCTGAGTTTTCAAAAGGGTCTTCCACCTCTATCTCTTTTGCTATTGTTACTCCATCATTGGTTATTGTCGGAGCACCAAATTTCTTTTCCAGAACTACATTCCTACCTTTAGGCCCAAGGGTGATTTTTACTGCATCAGCAATTATATTTACACCTCTTTCAAGAGCCCTTCTTGAAACCTCGTCATATTTTAGTTCTTTTGCCATAATAAATTATCTCCTTTCAAGAAATAAAATACTCAAAATATTATGTTTTTTAACAATGTAATCTAATCTAGCTGCTAAAACTGTCCTCATTGATTTCCTATTTAATAACATATCAAAAACATTTATACATATATATATGAAATATCTGGCACTCTAAGGACTAGACTGCTAACTTAAGAATAAAATATAACTAAAATTTTAAAAAGTCAATATTATTTTGATTGATAATTTTAATAGATTATTACTGCCTTCTAAACTTCCTGAGATAAAATTTGTATCCACCATATTCCGACTCTATCAGCTTATCATGCTCCAATAGATTATCAACTACTCCCCAATCCATTCCGGCACGTTCCAATAAAATATCCACCGCATCCTTCCGCATTGGATGAACAGCAGTAATACTCATTATGTCAGCTTCAACATTTCCTGAAAATGCAAAAGCATTTCCTTCATAACCTGTAAGATATTCCACATGTTTTACCCTCTCACTAAAAATGTGATATGCCCGGTTTATTATATTCTCATCAGGCGGTTGTGCCCACTTCTCTGCCGGGGGACGTATAGGAACAGCAAGATAGGATATATCAGGCTTTAACATACTCAAGAAGTCAGCCACCATACTTATACTACGGTCTGTGTCATTTATATTTTTAACAAGCATTGTCTCAGTAATAATTTTTCCATCAAAAGAATCTGAAAATTTGAGGGCTCCTTCAAGAATCAATTCAAGATCAAGCTCCTTATAGGGACGGTTTATATGGCGCCATACTCCTTCCTCTACGCTATCGATTTTCAAAGATACCCAATCCGCTTTCATGAGGTCCTTTCTTACTTGAATCTGCCATGTCAATGAATTATTGGTTATAACTGCTACAGGAATTCCGTATTCCTTGATTATGTCTATCTCATGTCCCAGATTTATATCCAGTGTTGGCTCGCCATCAGGGACAAAGGTCAGGTAATCGATCTTTTCCCCTGATCTTTCTGCTACCTTAATCTTATTACCTACAGCACGCTGTATATCCTCTATCCTGTAAAATGATTGACGTTCAACCTGCATTTTGATAGCCTTTCCCAGCTGACAATATATACAGGAATAAGTGCAGATCTTTGGCGGAATATTATTTATTCCCAGGCTGTGTCCCAACCTTCTTGAAGGAACAGGCCCAAATATAATCGATTTATTTGCTTCCATAATTTTTAAATCCTTTATTATTCTATTGATCCCGATATTATTTAAATAAATAGCCAACTTATTTATGCAACAGCTTTTAACCAATCAGTGAATACATAATTTTAAAATGAAAATATTTGACCTATCCAATATTTGTTAATCTCATAGCTATATGTTCCATATTGGCTTCTAAAAAAACATTACCGTATTCCTTAAATCCCAGTTTCTTGTAAAAACCCATTACCTGCAATTGTGCATCCAGCCTGATCTCCTTTACATTATATTTCTGTGCAATTCCTATCAATTTTAAACATACCTTTTTACCATAACCTTTCTTCCGGTAGTCTTTTCTTACAGCAATCCTGCCAATCCTTGCTTTATTATCTTCGATTATCACCCTTCCGCATGCAATGCATTCGCCGGATTTTTCTTCAACAGCCAGTACATGATAAGCTTTCTTATCATACTCATCACTTTCAAGCTCGGGTGGAACCTTCTGCTCTTTTACAAATACTTCGAATCTAAGTCTGTAAAGTTTTCTAAACATGTCCTGATTTTCTGCCTGTATTATTTTCACCATATTTTTAATCATCCATTGAATAAATCTTCATTTTTTAATCTCAAGATATATAATAAACGATATATATGCTGCTGGAATCAAAAACAATCCAGCCCAAAAGCCAATTGTCCCGGTTGCTTCATAACCTACCATTCCCCTAAATTCAAAGCAATTATGAAAACTTTCACCATTGGCACATATTGGAATAAAAGTCGTTGCTATAAGACCAATCATGAATCCGGTAACTGCCCCTGTTGGGAAAGATAAAAGAATTGTGAAAATCAGAAAAAGTATTTTTTTTGTCTTTGATAAATTACGATAAAATTTTAACATATATCCTCTGATTCACGGCTTTTATTCTAAATTTTATATTATCTCTAAAAGGCACCACCAGAATATATTGTATTAAAGCCTGCCTGCAGTCTGATATCCATCTCTTATAGCATCCTGTGCATTTCCTATACACCTTGCATCACCGATTATATAAACTGGTATTTTGTTTTTTAATTCCTCTTCAAGAGGATTATAGCTTCTCATCCCGGTTGAAACCACAATTGTATCTATCCCATCAAATTTAATAGACTCTCCATTTCTTTTGGCGAGTATGCTCTTGCCTTCTATTTTTTTTATATGAGTATAATCGCTAAAAATAACACCATTTTCGGTCATTATCTTTAGAGAAAGTGACTTCGCAATCATCTCCATATCCTCTCCAAAATCCGTTGTCCTTTTTGCAATAATTATCTTATTACCTTTTGCAATTAAGGCAGTCGCAATATCTATCCCTATTAACCCGCCTCCTATAATAAAGACTTTTTTGTTTTCTGGTAAATTTTCTTCCAGCAGAATATCTGCCCAATAAAACTCTTTCAGGCCGGGAATATCGGGTACTACTGGTATTGAGCCGGTTGCCAGCACTACGCCGTCATATCCAGATATTAAATCTGGCTCTCTGGCTTCTTTATAAATTACGTTTACCCCATTATTTTTCAATTCACCAATCATATACGGAACAAGACTCTTCATAGATCTTTTATTGGGAGTTAAGGGTGCAAGGTTAAATTGTCCGCCAAGCTTATCTTTTTCATAAAGGTCAACATCATGACCCCTCTTTCTTAGTATAATCGCTGCTTCCATACCGGCTAATCCTCCTCCTACGACGGCATATTTTCCAGGCTCTGCTGTAGTTTTTAATATCCTGTTTCTATATCCAACTTCAGGGTTTACCAGACACCTCAAGCCCTGACCTGATTTTACACCGCCGAGACAACCCTCTACACAGGTAAGGCAGGGGACCACTTTACCCTTCACCTTATTTAAATATTTCCCCACAAATTGAGGATCTGCCACCATAGCTCTTCCTATAGCCATATACTCTGCTGAATAATTATTTTTCAGATCTTCAATATCATCGAAATTGTTTATTTTACCGACAAAGATTACCGGCATATTTACTTCTCTGCCTATTTTTCTTGCCATCTCCCATGTTTTCTTCTTCGGAATAAACATATGCTGAAAAAACCAGGGAGGTGTCGAACATACAGTGCCTGCAGAAACATGTATTGCTGATACCCCTTTTTTAGCCAGAACCTTTGAAAATTTCACCATCTCTTGTAGCTTTATTCCGTCCAGCAGCATTTCATCCCCGCTTATTCTTGCAATCAAAGGAAGGCTTATAGATTCCTTAACTGTATCCAGAAGTATAAGGGGGAATCTTATACGGTTCTCAAAACTTATTCCAAATTTATCTGTCCTGCAGTTAACCCGGGGAGAAATAAACTGTGCAAGCAGATAGCCATGACCAAATTGTAGTTCAATATAATCAAACCCGGCATTACATGCCCTGGCAGCTGAATCTTTGAAAAGCTTCTTCACTATCTCAAGATCTTTCTCACCCATCATTTTCGGTGTTGCCCCTCCGTTTTCACATGGCTTATCGGTAGAAGACACAAAATAATTACCGGGGATTTTAGGATTTGCCATCCTTCCGGGATGACTTAGGTGAGCAATAGCTTTTGCTCCACATCTATGTATAGACTCAGTTAATTGCCTTAACCCGGGAATTTTATCATCGTCATCGATTCCCAGCTGCGCGGGTATCTCTCTTAATCCCTTATCCATATATAAAGGTTCGACAGTAACTGCCCCGGGATAAAGGCTTCTTTCTTTATAAAAAGAAATATGCTTCTGATTAACATACCCGTCCCCATTACAATATCCCAATTTTATGGGAGCAAATATGAATGGATTTCTTAATTCAATCAATTTTTCTCCGATTCTTTTTTTTATTCCTGAGATATATTAGTAGTTATATTAAAATTATGCAATTTTGCTAAACGCTATAAGCAACGCCAGAGCAACACCTGATAAAAATGTCAAAATTGAATGCTTTTTTTGCTGCGACTGGGCTTCCGGCAGTAGGTGGGAAGCTGAGATATAAATCAAAACACCCACAACAAACCCAAGGGCCAGTCCTAAAACAGAGCTGCTTAATCTGTTTATAAATGGATAGGCAATAAATGCGCCCAGGGGCGTTGTAAGTGACGCAACCAGGAGTGCATAAATAATTGCCTTTTTTTCATTGAATCCTGCTTTTATCAGAATAGAAAAAGTAATTACTCCCTCTGCAAATTCATGAATTACCAGGCCTATGCCTGAAAGGAATCCTATTAATATGCTTGCACTAAAAGTTACAGAATAAATAATCCCATCTATGAAAGAATGTATTCCTATTCCCTCCACGGCAGTGATCCCAAACGCTATCTCTTTCTGTTTGGTCTTATATTTAATTAACTGGTTGCTGAAAAACATGAATAAAAAACCGACCAATGTAGCATAACCTGCATAGGGATTTTTTTCTATTGCCTGGGGAAAGGAAATTATCAGAGGAGAAGAAATCAGAACACCTGCAGCAAAGCACATAAAATATGTTTTTGCTTTTTCAGCCCAATTCTTATTCTTATAAATAACCCAGATTCCCAATCCGTTAACTATTGCCGCTCCGATTGCAAAAATTGCAATCCAGGTAAATGTACTAAACCCGTCCATTTTTAATTTCTTCCTTTATTTTTGATCATGTGACTATTTATTAATTTTAAAATATCTGAAAAATCAGTATAACAAATAAGTACATACACCGAAATTATTTTTTCAGAATATATGTTTTTATTTATATTATAAAACATCCGTAAAGTGCTGCGAAATAACAGGATGAAAGCATCCACGGTTTATAACCGGATACCGATAAAAATAAAACTTAAATCTGCCTGTGTAGAATAAATATTTTAAAAGGATTATGTGTAATCCTATGGACAATGTTTACATGTTGAATTATTTATTTGATACAAATCATCTAAAATAAAATTGCACACTGTAAATTAATTAAAGTTATACTTCTACTATAATGCCAAAAATACTGATAATGGATTAAATATAAAAAATACATTTATAACTTTATGCTCTGAAACTTATAACCTGTACTGATTATTTATTATAAATACCATATTCATGAGCTGCTTGAAGCATTGCAATAACATTTTCAGGAGGCACATCTGCAAGAATATTATGAATCTGGTTAAACACATAGCCTCCTCCTTCCCCAAATATGGATATCCTTCTTTTCACATCTTCCTTTACTTTCTCAGGAGATCCGAATACAAGAACGTCTCTGGTATTGCATCCTCCTCCCCAGAAGGTCACATCCTTACCAAATTCCTTTTTTAACTTTTCGGGCTCCATATTGGCTGCAGTTGTCTGTACTGGATTTAATATATCAACACCTGCATCAATAAGATCGGGTATATATTCATATATTGAGCCGCATGAATGCAAAAATACCTTACAGCCACTGTTACTATGGATAAAATCCCACATTTTCTTGTATTTGGGTTTAAAAAGTTCTCTGAATATATCCGGCGACATCCATCCCCCGTCATTTCCACCAAGGTCATCTCCACCAAATACAAGTATGTCTACATAATCTCCGACTCCTTTTATAACCCTGTCCAGTAGCCTCATATATCTTTCCATTAACCTGGCATGCAGCCTTTCTACTCCTTTTTTATCTATATAGATATCAACAAGAAAGTTTTCAAAATTTCTAAGATAGGTACCTTTTTCAAAAAGACCGCATCCAACAATCAGAAGTACTGCATAATCAGTATTGTCATAAAGATCCTTTATATTCTTTATAAATAATTTATAATGCTCATCATCAAAAATATCCAGACTCCATTCTGGATCGGGAATAGACCACATCTCCCTGGTCAGATCTTCTTCGACAATATTCTCAGGAATTTTATCCATATCCTCATATGGCCTCCAGGACTGGTCTACATAGAGGGAGGATTTTGGTTTTTTACCAAGTATGATACCTTC
>CAYROY010000074.1:0-2798 GCA_964426155.1 uncultured Actinomycetota bacterium | reverse complement strand
CTCCTTTCTAATAATTTATTTATTCCAGTTTAAAAATTAACTAAATAATTAATTTTTATACTTTTTTATCTTCGGTGCATCCTTATTTATATCCGGTCCAAAGAACTTAATAATTTTTAGGTCAACTTTTCCGGTATTTTTTACAGTAATAGGCTTAATAGCTCTATCATGGGCGACAACCAGCTCATCGTAATCAAAGTTTCCACCCTCTATCTCGTGCCCATCGAATATTCCTTTTCCTCTCCATGTCAGGACACTAAATACACCCTTTTCGGTAAAGGTAAAGCTATTGCCTGGTTCTACTACCATTCTTTTACCAGAAAACTTATCAGTCCCATAATATATCCAGTGTTCCAGTCCACCATCCTGTCTGGAATCTTCGACTTCTACATTTACAAGGTGATGATTCTCATAAAAATAATGGTCCCCATTTGCAGGCCAGTCGATCTGTTCCAGTATAGCCCTCTCTCCTTTTTCTTTCCTGTCCTTTTTTGATACATCCTTAAACAGAAGCTCTTTGGATATTATCTTTCCTGCATTCAGAGCCTGGAGCATTGCAAATACATCTGAGTCTTCCTGCAGCTCCAGGGTGAGTGCTGTCCCGGGAGCATGTAAAATACCAGAGGGCAAAAAGAAACCTTCCCCTGCCACATTCAGGTATGCTGCTGAATGCCTCAGGATCAGATCATCCTTCCATTCTATAAGATAGGGAAGAAGGATATCATATTTTTTTTGTTCGGATATATACGGGTGAACACCAAAGAAAGTCTCAGGATGCGGGCCCATATCAACATCTTCTAAAAAGTAATAAGCTTCATCTTTGGAGTTTCTGCCTACCAGCCGTGCATGGTGCGGCATCTGATGCATATGATAGGGTATCCTGGCACCAAAGTCATATATTTTCGCAAGTCTTCCAAGACCCGGGTGCGTATCTGAATATTCCTTACCCATTATAATATCCCCTGCCTTATCAACTGCATCTTTCAGTGTTATGTGCTCTCCATCAATCCTTAAATAGCTCAATCCTTCATCTTCTGGTCCTACAGCATTATCTGCATGAGTTACGGAAGCAAGCCACCTTTCACAGATATACCCTCTTTCTCCAACATCATACTCTGCATCATTCAGGCCAAGCCTTCTTCCAGGAGGAAGAAAGTCCCTTGCTACCCAGGCAGGCTTAAGCTTTAATATACCTGAATTCTTTTCAACCTCTTTTTCTACTATCTTTCTTATATCAGTCACCTATACCTCCAAAATTATAAAATATTTTAAAATAATCAACCTTTTAACTTAATAATCCCTTAAGAAAAATTAAACCTTTCTGGGCCAGTATAAAATCACTTTTCTCTGTTTGCCTCCATATTGAAGCAGCCCTTGCAATAACCTTGTTCTCCGGGGTAAACGATTCTATAACCACCCATTTATCATAATCTATTCTTCTTAAAGCATCAGCAATTTCTTTCCAATGGACCTGACCCGTGCCCGGGGCTCCTCTGTCATTCTCACTGGCGTGAACCATATAAAGAAGCTCTTTACCCGCATCAAGTACAGCCATCGCTGAGTTTTTTTCTTCAACCGACATATGAAATGTGTCCAGATGTATCTTTAACATCTTACTTCCTACATCATTGCACATCTTTATAGCGTCCCTGCATATGTTTATAAAATCAGTTTCAAACCTGTTCAGGGGTTCAATCGCTATGTATACACCAAGCTCCTCCGCCCACTTGCAAGCCTTACCAAGATTTTCAACCACTGTATCCCACTGGACCTTTTTTTCCTTTTCAGGTACCATTGATGCTCTCCCTACAGCAGAATAAACTGGACCGACCAGTACCTGCCCCCCAAGCTCTGAACAGGCTTCAAGGCAATCTCTTATGTAGCTTAAGCCACCTTCAATATATTCCTTATTGGGACCCCTTATATCCCTGTTTTCACCAAACAGGCCGCAGATAGAAGAACATACAAGTCCATTATCCTTTAACACCCTGGCAGTCCTGCTATAATCAATGTCGCCTTTTTTTTCGAGAGCAATTTCCACCCCATCAAAACCCATACCTTTAAATTTTGGAGAAAGTTCTTCGATATGCTCGTCCTTGACTGTTCCGGTAAAGAGTAGCGTATTGATTCCAAACTTCATATATACCTCCTGGTATAAGTTTATCTATGAATATATTTAAACAAACCTATTTCCTTTTATATGATTCAAAAAAACTATTTTTTAATTTATTTAATCGTTTAAGTAATTTTAAAAATACATTATTTCCATCTAGCATTATTATTCTTCAAAATATCTTTTTTAGCAAAAAGATTTCAAATCTACTACTTTAATTATAATAAGAAATCCAAAACAGGTAAAGTTAAATAATATCCCGAATAAGAGGAATCGCTATTATCCTGCTTCCATTTATTACTATTTTTACTTATATCTTCTTAAATCCTGAAACAAAGCAACTCAATTTTACTTAGATATTATAATTACTTTATCCCGCAGGATCTTAAGTATTTCACACTTTTATTTAACATCTCTTCGTCGCCGATTATTTCAAGAGTGGAATTCTCAATATCCTGATCTTTTAATACATCGCATACACCCCTGATATCTATAATGCCATCGCCCATAGCAATAGTAGAAAAACCTGCACCATATTGCTTACCTCTACGTGGAACCCAGTCTTCACCAAGATCTTTCCAGTGAATATGATGTATCTTTTCTTTAAATTTTTTGGCAACATCCACGGGGTCCGTACCGCCGAGCCAGGTGTTTCCGGTATCAAGATTCATACCCAGTGAAGGTG
>CAYROY010000073.1:0-31137 GCA_964426155.1 uncultured Actinomycetota bacterium | reverse complement strand
TATGAAGATATACACAGCCTTATTGAGAATGAATTATATTCGATAATAGGTGATACTGCCCTTAAGATACATACTGGAAGAAGCAGGAATGACCAGATTGTCCTTGATGAAAAATTATTTTGCAGGGATATTGTAATCTCACTTATGGAAGAAGTTATAAAACTAATGAGAGGTATTATTGATATATCAGCTGATCAAATCGGTACAGCTTTTCCTGCATATACCCATATGCAAAAAGCTCAGCCCGTATATCTTTCGCATTATCTTCTTTCATATTTTGAAAAACTTGGAAGGGATTGTATCAGACTGGGCAATGTTTTTGAAAGCTGTGATTATATGCCGTTGGGAGCAGCAGCATGTGCAGGAAGTGGCTACGGTCTGGATAGAAAAATGCTTTCAAAAATACTAAAGTTTAAAAATACAAGTTCAAACAGCATGGATATAGTTGGTGACAGGGATTTTATTGTAGACCTTGTATATAGCTGCAGCATGATAATGATACATCTTTCGAGATTAAGCGAGGATCTCATAATATATAATTCAAATGAATTCTCTTACATAGATATAGATGATTCTTTCTGCACTGGAAGCAGTATAATGCCGCAGAAAAAAAACCCTGATATCCTAGAGCTTATAAGGGGAAAAAGTTCAATTGTAACAGGTAATCTGGTACAGATAATAATGATTTTAAAAGCACTCCCATCAACTTACAACAGGGATCTTCAGGAGGATAAAAAGGTCCTTTTTGATGCAGTGGGAGAAACTGCGCGGAGTGTATCTATATTTTCTGATATCATAAAAAAAATTAGATTTAATAAGAATATTATCAGGGAAAAATTAAAAGAGGGATTTATGGAAGCTACTGATATAGCTGATTATCTTGTATCCAGAGGCGAAGCTTTCAGGAACGCACATGGAATAACCGGTAAAATAATAAGTTATTGTATTGAAAACAATAAAAAGATAAATGATCTTACCATTGGTGAACTAAAAGGATTTTCAAAACTTTTTAAGAACGACGTATTTGAACATATAAAACTCCATTCATGTATTGAATCGAAAATCACAGACTGCGGGACTTCAAAGAAATCAGTAGAGAATAATATAAAAAAAGGAAGAAAGAAAATTGTATCGCTACTGAAACTTTTGGAAGATCTTAAGGAAAGAACAGTTGATTTTGAAAGTATTATAAAAGAATCTAAAATCCAATCATAAAAATAAGTTAATTTTGAAAAGTCATTTTTAACTGTTAATCAGATTCGGATCCATTTTTCTCCTCTTCTGGAGGTTCTTCCGGGATTTTTAACTCTAGCGTTATCTCGGAACCAAAATTAATATATTGGCCGGCGGATGGTTCCTGGGATTTTACTTCTCCTTCCATTAAATCTTCAGGGATTAAAAGAACAGTAAATCCCATGTCCTCAAGAATTGTCAGAGCATCTTCTATTTGCATACCTGTAACATCCGGAACCAGAATCCCGCTGCTAATCATTATTATTATTTCTGAATCTTTATTATATATGGTACCTTCTTCAGGAATCTGAGAAAAGACTTTACCTATATCTTTTTCACTCTCTTCGTAATTTACTTTTACATTTTCAAACCCATTGGAAAAAAGCAGTTCAAGAGCTTCTTCTTCTGTTAAGCCTGCAGCATCCGGGATCTCTCCTTCAGGATTCTCCCCTTTACTGATAATTAATTGCACTTCAGAGGATGATGTTACCTGTGTTCCGACAGGAGGATCCTGTTTGAATATAATATCGACAGGATAGTCATCATTAAATTGATAAACGACCTCGCTTATTTCCATGTCAAAAGACTTAAGTATATCTCTGGCATGTTCGATGTCAGAGCCGGTTAGGTCGGGCATTTTAAAAGTCTTCTCTCCTTTACTTATATATAGTATAACGCTAAGTCTCTCCCCGGTAAGGGATTCAAGAAAAGATCCAGCTTCCGGACTCTGATCAAATATAATCCCCCTGTTATAAGTATCATTAAACTCATTGACTTCAGTGATCTCGATAAAAAGCTCATCTAATATTTTTTTTGCTTCTTCTATGCTAATACCTCTTACATCAGGGACTTCAATCCTGTTATGCACATCGCATGTTTCTACGGGTTCACTTCCTTTAACAAAGATATTCCAGACCAGTTTTTCCTCGGGGCACCAGAATACCGGTAAAAGTCCGGATTCGCTGCATATCTTTATGTCTATTAATTCATCTTCAGGGCTTTTAAAATCTGTTATCTTTTTGTCTTCAAGAGCGAGCAGCATAAATTCACGCCATATATCAGCGGGATACGTACCTCCTACAATGGTGCGGCCGTTTATAGGTTCCATCGGGTCACTGCTGGCCGGGTTACCCATCCAGACTACAGTAACCAGTTCCGGTGTGTAACCTGCAAACCAGGCATCCTTATTGTCAGTTGTGGTACCTGTCTTACCGGCTGCAGGTCTTCCTATATCAGCCCCGCTGCCGGTACCGTATTCAATAACTTTTTTGAGGATCCTGGTGATATAAGAAGCTTCTGGCTCTTCAAGAATCCTATCACTTAAATCTTCTTCAGAATTATTGTATTGATACAGGATATTACCTTCGGGGTCAGTTATTTTAAGAATTGTAACTGGCCGGTGATACACTCCTCCAGATGCAAGTGTTGAAAAAATTTTGCTTATATCAAGGGGGGTAACACCGATATCCAGACCTCCAAGGGCAATAGCTGGATTACTTCCAGTGTCATTGATTTCCATCTGCTTGCATAGTGATTCGACATTCTCTGCACCTATTTTCATTATAAGCTGTGCGTATACTACATTGACGGAGTGAATAGTTGCATCTGCGACAGAAATGTCATCATCGAACTTCTGGCCTCCATAATTGTCTACTATCCAGTCAGGGCCTTCAGGCATATCGATTGTAATGGGGCCGTTAGGATTAAACTCATTTTTTGCAGAAAATCCCTGTCTTGTAGATTCCATAAGTACTGCTGTCTTAAAAACAGATCCCGGCTGTCTTTTACCCTGGGTCGCAATATTAAATTTACTTTCTGAATAGTCCTTACCGCCTATAAGTGCATATATATACCCATTATTGGGGTCAGAACAGATTAAAGAGTAAGAAGGTTTTATTTCATCCGGAAAGACAGTCTTTACAGCTTTCTCCGCTTTTTTCTGAATCTCCATATCAAGTGTCGTATAGATCCTCAATCCGCCTTTAAATACATCGTAGTCGCTGAATTTTTGTTCATAAAGCTGCTGTTTGACAAAATCTATAAAATAAGGAGCATGCCTGCTACCTAATAAAGCTTTTGATGAGCCGGGTCCCTCACTGTTTATTATTATGGGTTCTGCAAGCGATTCTATATATTCACCGGAGTTGATATAACCCTGCTCGTACATCAACTTTAGAACAAGATCTCTGCGCTGTTTTGCATTTTCAATGCTGTTAAAAGGGGAATATACTTCAGGTGATTGTACCAGGCCGGCCAGCAATGCAGCTTCTGGTATATTTAGATCTGAAGCATTCTTTCCTAAATATAGTTGTGATGCTTTTTCTATTCCATAGGTACCGGATCCAAAGAGTACTGTGTTTAAATACATCTCCAGTATTTTGTCTTTTGTATAATGTCTTTCCAGCTGTATTGCTATCAGTGCTTCATTGATCTTTCGCCTCCAGGACTTTTCAGGTGAAAAATAAATGTTTTTTATAAGCTGTTGTGTTATAGTACTGCCTCCCTGGGCAAGTTCACCGGCCCTGATGTCAGCAATTGCAGCTCCTATGATCCTTATATAATCTACACCCTGGTGGTCATAAAATCTTTTATCCTCTACAGCTACAATGGCATTTTTTATTTCATCAGACATCATGCTGAAAGATACTATCTCCCTGTTTTCTTCTGCATGGAATTCGGTTATAAGATTGCCATCTATATCATATACTTTGGAAGTCTGTGCTATGGGTGATGGTGTAAGCTCTTCCAGTGTTGGAAGAGAATTTATGTATATAATGGAAAATACTATAACCAGGCCTGCAATAATCAGGATTAATGCTGCAAAAAATATTAAAAAAGTTTTAAGGCATCCGCCTGCTTTTCTTCTACCCTGTGTCATAATTATCTTACATATAAATTATTTGGAACTTAAGGAATATTATATAAAATTTAATTAAATTTCAATAACGTTCAAAATTTTCCAGGCAACATATCCGAAAACTAAAGGACAGGTTGATAATATCTGTTTAATGATGTAAATAGACATTATAAGCTGGCCTGTGTTAATATTTAACCTGATTTTAAATTATTGTTATTTATAAGGCTTAATATGGAGAAGGACTTAAAAAAACAGCTTAAAATTATAAGTATGGGTACCGAAGACATACTGACCATGAGAGAACTGGAAATTATTGTAGGAGATTCTATAATAAAAAAAAATCCCCTTAAAGTTAAACTTGGACTTGATCCAACAGCACCGGATATTCACCTGGGGCATACTGTAGTGCTAAATAAACTCAGACAATTTCAGGACCTTGGACATAAGGCTATCTTAATAATCGGCGATTATACAGCCAGAATAGGGGATCCATCCGGGAGATCATCTCTTCGGCCTGAATTATCCAATAAGGAAATCGATAGAAATGCAAGTACATATATGAAGCAGGCTTTTAAAATACTGGATCCTGAAAAAACCGAACTGGTCAAAAACTCAGAATGGCTTAAGAAGCTTTCTTTTGAAGATATACTTGGACTTACTTCCCGTTTTACGGTTGCAAGAATGCTTGAAAGGGATGATTTTAAGAAAAGGTTTAAAGGGAATATCCCAATTGCTATAATAGAATTTATGTATCCTATTATGCAGGCCTACGATTCAGTAGCAGTAAAGGCAGATATTGAGCTGGGTGGAACCGATCAGAGATTTAACCTGCTTATGGGGAGAGAACTGCAGAAGGATACGGGTCAGAAACCGCAGATTGCTGTCACGATGCCTATACTGGTAGGTACTGATGGGACAGAGAAGATGAGTAAAAGTCTGGGTAATTACATAGGTGTAAGTGAAAAACCTTCTGAAATATTTGGAAAGATAATGTCGATACCTGATAATATTATGATTGAATACTTCAGACTCCTTACAAGATTAAGCCCGGAAGATATTATTGATATCAAAGAAGATATTAAAAAGGGCAGCACAAATCCTTCTGTTGCCAAAAGGAAGCTTTCAAGAATGATAATAGAATATTTATACAGCAGTGATGATGCAGAAAAAGCGGAAGAAGAATTTGACCTCATATTTAAAAGGAAAGAGATACCTGGAGATATAGAAGAATTTAAATTAAATAAAAAAATATTAAATAATAATAAAATATGGATAGTAAAACTTATGGTCGATGCAGGGATGGCAAAATCAAATGGGGAAGCACGGAGGCTTATATCTCAGGGAGCTGTAAAAATAAATGGTGAAAAGGTAGAAGATGAGGATCTCGAACTGGAAATCAGTAGTTTAAACGAGAAGGTATTGCAAAGAGGTAAAAGGTATTTTAAAAAAATAGTGACTGGCTGAAAATTTGGTGTATCTTTAATTAATATATATATTAAAATAAAAAAATAATAATAAAACATTATTGTTTTCAAATTTAATAGAATATGTCAAAACCCAGAAAAAAAAGAAATGTATTATATCCTCCGGGGATGGATTATTTTACTCCACATGGTTACAGACCATTAAAGAAGATCAACGAAGTTATACTGACAATTGATGAATATGAATCAATAAGACTTGCCGACCTTTTAAACCTTAAGCAGGAAGATGCCGCAAAAAGAATGAATATTTCCAGACCTACTTTTACAAGGCTTGTAGATTCTGCTAGAAAAAAAATAGCGGATGCAATAGTCAACGGAAAGGTGATAAGGATAGAAGGTGGAAACTATGTTTTTTTAAGAAACAGGATGAGATGTGTGGCATGCGGGAATATATGGGATACAGTTGCGAGCAGCAAAAATGAATTTTGTCCGGTATGCAACAGTGAAAATATTGAGGATCTTGGAAAAAGATTCGGAAGAGGCAAACCTTACAGGCATGGATCGGGAAGAAAATATTGAAACCATTACCGCTATAGAATTTATTTATAATAAGGATCTTTATAAGATAGTAATTATTAACTAATTATGGGCATATATTCGAAATATGTTATAATGCTTTAAAAAATCATGGATATGAAAAACAAAAAAATAAAATTAACGATAATAATTGATAATTATGTAAGGTCGTCAGGGTTGAGGGCAGAACATGGCTGGTCAATAATGATTGAAAACGGAAATGAAAAGATACTTTTTGATACCGGAGCAAGCAGCCTTATATTAAATAATATGAGATATCTTGGTTTTGAACCCAGGACAATAGATAAAATTTTTATCAGTCATGGACATTATGATCATACAGGGGGTCTTTATGATATTACGAAAGAGGCAGGGAAAAAGATAGAGATTATTGCGCATGAAAACATATTTGAAAAAAAATATAAGGTTACAACAAGATTGAGGAAAAAATATATAGGTATACCTTACAGCAAGAAAAAATATATTGAAAATGGTGCAGAGTTCATATTCGGCAGGGACTCAATAAGGATTTCTGAAAATATATATTCATTAGGAGAGATAGAAAGAACAGTAAAATTTGAAAAACCTGAATTAAACATGATTAAGAAAAAGAACGGAATCTACATGAATGACAGTCTTATTGATGATACTGGAATAATAATAGAAACTCTCAGGGGAAATGTACTTATTACCGGATGTGCTCATAGGGGGATAATAAACATGATAAAACAGGCCCAGAGATTATCGGGAAAAGATTCGTTTTTTGCTATAATCGGAGGCTTGCACCTCTTCAACAAGGATAAAAAGTATATGGATAAAGTAATTTCAGAATTGAGAAAAATAAGTATAGATAGAATCATACCTTCCCATTGCACAGGTTATAATGGGTATTTTGAAATAAAAAAGGAGTTTGGCCCTAAATGCGAATTTGGGTATGCTGGTAAAGAAATTATCCTATAAATAAATGATCATGATTCCAATAAGAAAGGAAAAACTTGAAAATAGCAATACCGGTTGAGAATGAAAGGGTAGCAGAGCATTTTGGAAGGTGTCCAAAATTTGTAGTTGTGGATATATCAGATGGAAAGATTGAGAAAAAGGAAAGTATCGACAATCCCGGACATAACCCCGGCCTCCTTCCTGAATACTTCAAAAGTATAGATATAGATACTGTTATAACAGGAGGAATGGGTATGAGGGCAAGAGAATTATTCCTGCAAAAAGAAATTGATGTTATGCTGGGAATAGAAGGAAAAGTAGATGATATCATAACAGGTCTCTTAAACAATACCCTTTATGAAGGTGAAAACCCGTGTACACCAGGGTCTGGAAAGGGTTATGGTCTGGAAAAAAGTGAGTGCGACCACGACAGTAAATAATTAAAGGAGAGGTAGACCAATATGAGTGCAAGACCATTTATAGATAAGATTGTAACAACAGCGCCTCTTTATGTTTATTATAAACCCAATGGAGTACCACTGGAAAAGCTTGAGGAGGAGACGCTTAAACTTGAAGAGATTGAAGCATTGAATCTTAAAGACAGCCGGGATCTCGATCAAAGAAGTGCGGCTGAAAGTATGGGAATATCCAGGTCTACTTTTCAAAGACTTTTGAAATCTGCAAGGAAAAAAATAATAAATTCTATTATTGAGGGCAAAGCAATAAAGTTTGAAGGTGGAAATTATATTAAGGACAATGAAATAAAGAGGACTAAATGTCTTAAGGGTGTTTATCATTATAGGATAAAAAGTAATGATATTGGTGAAAAAGAACAGAGATATAAGATAAGCAAGATAAAGTGTCCGGAATGCGGTAAAAGATTAATTGATTTTATTTAATGATATTTTTGTAAAAGCATAAGGGGGGAAGGATGATATTAGCAATAACTTCAAGCGGAGACACACTGGAATCTTCAGTAGATCCAAGATTCGGGAGATGTCCATATTATATATTATATGATACTGATAAAGATACATTTGAAGCAATAAATAATTCAGGCCAGGGTGCTTTTGGAGGTGCCGGAGTGCAGGCTGCACAGGCTGTATCAGATATGAATGCAGATATCCTTATAACAACAAATATAGGGCCAAATGCCTTTCGTGTTCTTGATTCAGCAGGAATAAAGGTATATTCAGGCATATCGGGAACCGTCAAGGACGCAATAGACAATTTTAAGAAAGGTACACTGGAATCAATATCGTCACCAAATGTGGGGCATAAATACGGAATAGGCTCAGATTCCGGAAAGAGAGGCAAGAGATAAATTGAAAATTTCTATAGCCAGCGGTAAGGGTGGAACTGGAAAGACTTCTGTGGCAGTAAGTATAGCAAGATCAATAGAGTACTGCCAGTTTCTGGATTATGATGTAGAAGCTCCAAACGCTAGTATTTTTCTAAAACCTGTTATTAAAAGTATTGAAAAAGTTACAATGAAGCAGCCATATTTTTTAACTGATACAGGCGCAGATTTCAGCAGATGTGTTGAATTCTGCCGTTATAATGCCATTGCATATGTAAAGGGAAAAATGGTTTTCTTCCCCGAATTATGCCACGGTTGCGGCGGATGCTTGCTTGTAGGTCCGCCTGGTGCTGTCAAGGAAAGAGATATTGAGGTCGGTAAGATTTTTATAGGAAAATCGAGTCCGGGAATTGATTTTATAATGGGGGACCTTAATCCAGGAAGTCTTCGCACGGTTACAATACAGGCAAAAATTGATGAATATATTGATGAAAAACAGACAGTGATTATAGACTGCCCCCCGGGGACGTCATGTCCTATGGTTGCAGCTGTAAAAAATAGTGATTATTGTATTCTTGTTACAGAGCCAACACCATTTGGCCTTAATGATCTTGAGATATCAGTGGAAGTTTTAAGAAAACTGGGAATACCTCATGGAGTTATAATAAACCGTGATGGGATTGGGGATGATTCAGTAGAGAGATTCTGTGATAAAAATAATATTAAAGTCCTTGAAAAAATACCAAATGATATAAATATCGCAAAAGCATATTCGGATGGTATAACTATGCCGGAATACAATAAGAAATGGATAAAAAGATTTGTGGCAGTAATCGACTTGATAGAAAAGGAAAATAAATGAAACAAATTACTATAATAAGCGGGAAGGGCGGCACCGGAAAGACAACTATAACTTCAAGTTTTATAAAACTTGCAGGGGACCAGGTGTCTGTTGATTGTGATGTAGACGCTGCAAATTTACATATAATGCTTTCACCGGTTATAAAAGAAAGCAATGATTTTATTGGAGGTGAAGTAGCAAGGGTAACAGGTGAATGTATACAGTGTGGTGAATGTGAGAAAGCCTGCAGGTTTAAGGCAATAAGTGATTCAAAGACAGATATTAAAATAGATCCAATAAAATGTGAGGGCTGCGGTGTTTGTGAAGAAATATGTCCAGTAGATGCAATAGAGCTGTTTTCTGAAAAGCAGGGGACCTATTATGTATCAGAAACCAAATATGGTCCGATGGTTCACGCTAGACTGGATCCAGGATCGGAAAATTCCGGGCTTATAGTATCAAGGATCAGAAAAATTGCTGAGGATATTGCATTAAAGAATAACAAAAAAGCTATATTGATAGACGGTGCCCCCGGTATCGGTTGTCCTGTTATTTCTTCTTTGAACGGAGTTGATTATGCTCTGATAGTAACCGAACCAACACTTTCTGGAATCAGTGATTTTAAAAAAGCACACGAATTAACAAAATTTTTTAATGTCGAAACTTTTGCCTGCATTAATAAATCAGACCTGAATGAGAAAAACAGCAGGATTATATCTGATTACTGCAATGATAATAATCTTATACTATTGGGGAAGATACCTTATGATGAAATGGTACCTGAGGCACTCTCAAGGAAAAAATTTATAATAGATAATCCGAAAAGTCCTGCTGCAAAAAAGATAATTGAGTTCTGGGATAAGTTAAAGAAGATACTGTATTCTTAGAATATTTAAAACAGGTGTGATATTTATTATCCTTTTCATTTGAAGAAGATAGTATATATATAACCAATAAAGCAGGTTTTTATTGACTTGAATGGAATCTATAAGATAAAATAAACAAGGTATTTAAAATATAAGAATTGCCGGATTTATAATTATTTACACGGGTTTTAGTGTTATTAGCAATAAATTGCTATTATATAAATAATATTATGGGTATTATATTAATAAAATATTGCTAATGATATATTTTTAAAAAAGTTGAAAGGATTTTTTTTAAAAATAGTATAAATTTTACATTAGATTAAGAATTTTACTCAAATAATAATTAGAGTAAAATTAGTATTCATAAATTTAATATTTGTAAAAATTTTGTGTAAATATATTATAAGTCGAGGTTGTTCTCGACTTTTTTGTTTTTCAGGAGGTTATAAAAATGGATATATGGATAGTACTTTTAATACTTTTAATTTCTATTATTGTAGGATTTTTTATAGGATTTTTCTACCGTAAATATATTATTGATAACAAGGTAGGATCTGCCGCAGAAAAAGCATCTATGCTTCTGGATAATGCAAAAAAAGAGGCTGGTACGATAAAAAAAGAAGCAATTCTGGAGGGTAGAGAAGAAATTCAGCAGCTCAAGAGCTCTACAGAAGAGGATATAAGAAAACAAAAATCTGAATTAAAAAAGATAGAGGACAGGTTGATAAGCAGGGAGGAATCTCTAGAAAAGAAAGCTATTTATCTGGATAAAAGAGAACAATCAATGGGAAACAGGATAAATGAACTGGATGCTAAGAATAAAAAAATGGATGAAATATTAAAGAAAGAGATTCTGAAGCTAGAGGCTATTGCCGAACTTACCAGAGAAGAAGCAAAAGCAATACTCACCAAAAAAATTGAAGATGATGCCAAGTATGAAGCAGCCAAAAAGATAAGGGAAATAGAAGCAAAGCTCAAGGAAGACTCAGATAAAATGGCACAAAAGATAATCTCGCAGGCTATACAGAGATGCGCAATAGATCATGTTAGCGAGACAACAGTGTCGGTTGTGAATCTTCCAAATGATGAGATGAAGGGAAGGATAATAGGTAGAGAAGGAAGAAATATAAGAATATTCGAAAATCTTACAGGTATAAACATAATAGTGGATGATACACCCGAAGCTGTTATACTATCTTCATTTGATCCAGTCAGGAGGGAGATAGCAAGAGTTACTCTTGAAAACCTTATAATGGACGGAAGGATACATCCTGCCCGAATAGAAGAGATGTATGAAAAAGCAAGCAAAATAATAAATAATGAAATAAAACTTGAAGGGGAACAGGCTGTATTTGATACTGGTATATCAGGATTAAATCAGGGTATTGTAAAGGTACTTGGAAGATTAAAATACAGGACAAGCTATGGGCAGAATGTTCTTCTTCATTCAAAAGAAGTGGCATATATTGCAGGTATAATAGCTGCTGAACTGGGTATGAATATAAAAAAGGCAAAAAGAGCGGGACTACTACATGATATTGGAAAAGCACTTACTCATGATATCGATGGTTCGCATGCTATAATTGGAGCAGAGCTTGCCAGGAGGCTACACGAAGATGAAGAAATATGTCATGCGATTGAAGCACACCATAATGAAGTTGAAGTTAAATCTATTCTTGATGTAATAATCCAGGCTGCAGATCAGATATCTGGAGGCAGACCCGGAGCCAGGAGGGAGACACTTGAAAGTTATGTTAAAAGACTTGAATCACTTGAGAGGATAGCTGCAGAATTTAAAGGAATAGAAAAAGCTTTTGCAATTCAGGCAGGAAGAGAAATAAGAGTGATGGTGAAACCAGAGGAAGTGGATGAAAACATGGCAGTGGTAATTGCCAGGGATATAGCAAATAAGATCGAAAGCGAGATGGAATATCCGGGACAGATAAAGGTCACTGTAATAAGGGAAAGCCGGGCAATAGAGTATGCAAAATAACACTGATCTAAGCAGATTTTTAGAACAGTTAAATATAAAGGATTCTCTTAGCATTGAAGAAGACCTTGGGGATGGATATGTCAGGTTAAAAATATCTGAAGCCGAAAGAAGGCAGGCATTCCAGGATATAAACTGTGTTGAGGATGTGTTCCTGGAATTGCTGAGGAACAGCAGGGATGCCGGGAGCAAAAATATATTCATAGGAACAAAAAAGATAAAGGATAAAACCAGGGTTATAAATTTTGTAGATGATGGTAATGGAATCCCTGAAAATCTTAAGAATCTAATATTTGAAGCCAGGGTAACATCAAAGCTTGAAAATGGTATAAAAGATTCTTACGGATTTCATGGAAGGGGAATGGCCCTGTTCTCGATAAAATTAAATGTAAGGGAAGTAATACTTACTTTTTCCGGTAAATCCAGAGGGGCATCTTTTTTCCTTGATATAGATCTTGATGACCTTCCTGAGAAAAAGGATCAATCTCTTATTCCGGAAATAATTAAAACAGATGATGATGCTAGCATAATTGGTGGTGTAAATAATATTATAAAGACTATCATAGAATTTCAGGTACAGTATAGAGATATAAACTTTTATTATGGAAGCCCGATACAGATACTTGCAACAATGCGGGAATATTTAAAGAGGAAAAACCCGGATGTTGATTATCCAAAATTTAATGAATGGGAAGAACTGGATGATTTTATTTCAGAAAAAAATATAAAAGTAACAGAGATTCCATCACTTACAGATAATTATAATCTGATGGAGGAAATTGCGGAAAAAATATTTCATATGGATATTTCCAAAAGAGGAATACAGAGAATAATATATAATGAAATAAAGCCTCTAAATCCATTAAAACTTGAACTTCTAAAGCATACAGTTATAGATGGGCATACGACAGAAGATAACAACAATGGGTTTAAAGAAATAAATAAGAAGGAGCTTAAGTTAAGATTATTTGATGAAGCAAGACTTGCAAGCAGGTTTAAAGATGAGGAAATAAAGGTTATAATTGATTTGTTAAAAGATGAATTCAATAGACTTGGAGAAAAATATTTTTTGAATGTTAATGAAGATATTAAATTTAGTAGAAATAATAATATAATTAAGATAATAATAGAACTTATTGACAGAGAAGATAATTAACGCAGCAAAAATATGGAAAATGAAATAAAACTATTGAAGGTATCCTCAAAATCAAAACCTAATTCAGTAGCAGGTGCAATCGCTGGTATCTTAAGGTCCCAACAGAAGGTTCAGGTACAGACGATAGGAGCAGGTGCTCTTAACCAGGCAATAAAAGGGGTTGCAATAGCCAGAGGGTTTATTGCTCCCACTGGACAGGAAATTATGTGCATACCGTTCTTTAAGGATATAGAAATCAATGGAGAAATTAAGACAGCTATCGTTCTCACTATTGAATCAAGGTGAATGATTCCCGTTTATAACATATCTTAAGAATATTCTATATTTATTTAAATAAAATTTTATTTTTAATTATGGATTTCAAAAAAGCTTACATAGAGACATTTGGCTGTCAGATGAATGAGTACGACTCTGAACGTATAATATTTTACCTCGAAAAGTCTGGATACAGAAGAATTCTATCACCAGATAAAGCAGATATTATAATAATTAATACATGCGCTGTAAGGGAAAAAGCAGAGAATAAGCTTTTTGGTCATCTTGGAAGATTCAAGAATATAAAAGAACAGAGAGGAGACGATATCCTTATTTGTGTGGGAGGATGTGTAGCACAGAGCATGGAAAGTGAGATACAGAAAAAATTTCCATTTGTAGATATAGTATTCGGCACCCATAATATTTCAGAACTTCCTTTGCTTATAGAAAAAAGACTTTCTGGAATTAGAAATGTATGCTCCGTTATTAAAAAAGGTGCACTATATCCCCTTGATGAGGTAAAAAGAATAAATAAATACAAAGCACTTGTACCTGTGTCGATAGGATGTAATAATTTTTGTTCATTTTGTATCGTACCGTACGTAAGAGGGAGAGAGCTGTCCTTTAAACCCCATCTAATAATAGAATACATTAAAAAGCTTATTGAAGAAGGTGTAATCGAAGTCACACTTATTGGCCAGAACGTAAACTCTTATGGTAAGGATCTGGATGATAAAATATGTTTTTCTAAACTTCTTGAGAAAGTCTCGGATATCAAAGGTCTTGAAAGAATAAGATTTATGACTTCAAACCCAAAAGATTTTTCGGAAGATCTTATACAAATAATAAAAGAAAGAAAAAATATCGTGAACCATATCCATCTACCTCTTCAATCAGGATCAAACAGGATACTTAAATTGATGAGAAGGAAATACTCAAGAGAAGATTACATTAAAATTATAGAAAATATAAAAAATAATATTGAAGACTGTTCTATAACTACTGATATTATAATCGGTTTTCCAGGAGAAGAAAGGGCTGATTTCAACCATACACTTGAAGTAGTAAAGAAGGTCAGGTTTGCACGTGCATTTACCTTTATATATTCTCCAAGAAAAAAAACACCTGCAGCATCAATGCCAGACCCTGTAAAAATGACAGAAAAAAAGGAATGGTTTAAAGAACTTATTGAAGTCCAGAACCAAATATCGTTTGAAGTAAATGAAGAATATATAGGGAAAAAAGTTAAAGTACTGGTAGAAGGTTTCAGCCCTAAAAATGAAGAATTGATGGAGGGCAGGATGGAAAATAATATGATTGTAATATTCAGTGGAAACAGTGATATGATAGGACAAATAATAGAATTGAAAATTGAAAAAGCAATGTCTTTTTATTTGACTGGTAATATGGCCGGTTAGAATCGATACTAGATATGGAAGAGCTGCAAAATAAAAACATAGAAAAAATTATGGAAGTACTTAATAAGAATTTTATTAATCTTGAAATTCTTATCCGCAAACTTAAAAATTCTGGAAAGATTATAGTGATCTGCGGCCCAACAGGTGTAGGAAAGAGCAAGCTGGGTATAATTATTTCAGGTCTTTTAAATACTGATTTAATCTCTATGGATTCTATGCAGGTTTACCGCGGAATGGATATCGGCACCGATAAGATAGATACGAAATCCAAGAAAATAAAACAGTTCATGGTTGATATTTTTGATCCAGATCATAGATTGACGGTTATGGAATTCAGAAATATTGCTGTTGAGATAATAAATAAAGAATTTTTTGATAAAGACAGGATTCCGTTATTGGTAGGCGGATCCGGCCTTTATATAAAAGCAGTAATTGACGGTCTGGATAAAGGACCGGGAGAAGACAGCATCTTCAGGGAAGAAATCAAAAAAAATATAGAAAAACACGGACTTGATAAATATTATAATATCCTATTAGAAATTGATAGGCCTTATGCCCTTAGAATAGGAAGAAAAGATATGAGGCGTATAATAAGAGCCCTTGAAGTTTATAACAAATCAGGTTTAAAGTTTTCGGATATGCAGAGGTCATGGAAAGAAAAAAAATCTTTCAATTCTGTTTATATAGGCCTAAAAAAAGAAAGAAAATCCCTTTATAGAGACGTAGAAGAAAGAGTTGATGATATGTTTGAAAAAGGTCTTATAAAGGAGGTCAATAAACTTCTAAAGGGCGGGTATGGTGATTCGTTAAGCTTAAAACAGGCAGTCGGATATAAAGAAGTGATAGATTATTTGAAAGGTAATATAGACCTTGAAGAATGCAGGGGACTGATTAAAAAGAATACCAGAAGACTTGCAAAGAAACAGTTGACCTGGTTTAGAAATGATAAGAGGATTAATTGGCTCAGTATAGACAAATATGATAATATAATTGACTTAGCAATAGAAACAATAAAAATAATCAATATTGAATTAAATTATGAAAAAATTTGAGTTTTCAAAATTTAATGGTCAGGGTAATGATTTTGTTTTAATCGATGGAACAAAAAATAAGATATCATTTTCAGAAGAACAGATTAAAAACATATGCGACAGGCATTTTGGTATAGGTGCTGATGGAATGATAATTGTCAGGAAGTCGGAGAAGGCAGATTTCTTTATGGATTATTATAATATGGATGGAAGTATAGCTGGTATGTGTGGAAATGGGATAAGATGTATGGCTGCTTTCATTTATGTAAAGGGGCTTAGCAGAAAAAACAGATTATGTATAGATACCCTTGCAGGTAAAAGGGATATTAAAATAGGGATAAAGAATGGAATGCCGTCTTTCATTACAGTGGATATGGGAAGGCCTTTTTTTAAACCAGAAGATATACCGGTAAATATAGACTCTAATGAAGTTTTTGGATACAGGCTTTCTACGGAGGCAGGAGATTTTGATATAAATTGTGTCTCAGTAGGAAATCCACATTGTGTTATATATATAGAGAAAGATGAAGATATCCAGAAAATACAGGTTGAGAAATGGGGACCTGTTATTGAAAGAAATATTATCTTCCCTGAAAAGACTAATGTTGAATTTCTTAAAGTAAGGGATGAAAGTCAGATAGATATGAGGGTATGGGAAAGAGGAGTGGGGGAGACTCTTGCCTGCGGAACCGGAGCATGTGCTTCAGGAGTATGTTCCATAAAACTTGGTAAAATCAAATCAACAACTGTAAAGGTAAATACCAGGGGCGGTATCTTATATGTTTCATGGAAAACACAGAATAGTTCAATATTACTTGTAGGCACGGTAGAACATTCATTTGATGGAGTATACTACCTTTAAATCAAGCCTATCTTTAGCAGAATTATTGATCTTTATGAATGGAAGGAAATTACATGATGAGATTTGAGGAATCACGTAGATTAAGAGAGCTGCCTCCTTATTTATTTGCAGAAATAGATAAGATAATAAAGAGAAAAAAAAGCATGGGAATAGATGTAATAAGTCTTGGTATAGGTGATCCTGATATTCCCACGCCAGAAGGAATTGTAAGAAAGCTGCAGAAAGAAGCAGAGAATCCTGAAAACCATCAGTATCCTTCAAGTTATGGACTGGAATACTTTAAAGAAGCAGTTTCAGAGTATTATATGAAAAGATTTAAAATAAATCTTGATCCTGAAACTGAGATTATTACATTGATGGGAGCAAAAGAAGGAATTGCCAATATCGCATATGTCTTTATTGATGAAAGTGATTATGTACTGATACCGGACCCATCATACCCTGTTTATTCTATTGGAACAGTTTTTTCAGGCGGAAAGATATATTATATGCCCCTTAAGGAAGAAAATGATTATCTGATAGACTTTGATGGTATAGATAAAAAAATTGCCAGAAAAGCCAAATTAATGCATATAAATTATCCTAATAATCCAACATCAGCTGTCTGCAGCACTGATTTTTTTGAAAGAGTAGTAAGTTTTGCAGAAAAAAATAATATAATAGTCTGTCATGATAATGCATATGCAGACACATATTTTGACAGCAATAAACCGGGAAGTTTCCTGAATGCGGATGGTGCAAAGGATGTTGGTATGGAGTTTTATTCACTTTCAAAGACATTTAATATGACCGGTTGGAGAATAGGTTGTGCTGTGGGGAATAAGGAAATTATATCAAGTCTGGGAAAATATAAAACAAATGTGGACTCAGGAGTTTTTAATGCAATTCAGTATGCGGCGGCGGAAGCTTTTAAAAATTATGAAAAATACAGTAGAAATAACAATATTATATATAAGAAACGAAGAGACATGACAACTTCTATTCTTGATAATATAGGAATTGATTATTATATTTCTAATGCTACTATATATATATGGGCAAAAGTTCCAGAGGGTTATACTTCCAGATCATTTTCTGAGCTTGTACTTAATAAAGCCAATGTAGTGGTAACACCTGGAAGTGCTTATGGAAAACAGGGAGAGGGGTACTTTAGAATTTCTCTGACTATAGAAGATACAAGGCTTGAGGAAGCGCTTAAAAGGATTAAGGATTCTTTATAGGGGAATTTAATATTTTATAAGAGGTGTATCAAAGATTTATATATGACAAAAGAAAAAGCACTTTTAATATTTATTGAATTTAAAGGTAATATAAAAAAGGAAGATCAGTCGGGGGAAAGGGAATATTCAAATAAAAATAATATAGAAGAGTTGTCCAGCCTCATAATCAGTGCAGGTGCAGAAATAGGTAAACTCCTGAGTTACAGACAGACAAAACCAAATCCAAAGTATTTTATAAGCAGTGGGAGATTGAATAATATAAAGAGTATCTTAGAAGAAGGAGATATTGAACTTGTTGTCTTTGATGATGAGATAACCCCGACACAGCAGAGGAATTTGTATGCAAAACTAAATAGAAAGGTACTGGACAGGACAGCTCTTATACTTGATATATTTGCCCAGAGAGCAAATAGTAAAGAAGGTAAATTACAGGTTGAGCTTGCACAGTTAGATTATCTTCTTCCCAGATTGGCAGGGAGGGGTATAGAACTTTCAAGACTGGGTGGAGGAATAGGTACGAGGGGACCCGGAGAGACAAAACTTGAGGTAGATAGAAGAAAAATTAGAGATAGGATTATCAGTCTGAAAAAAAAGATCGATAAAATATCTGTTCAGAGAGTAACGCAGAGAAAAAGTAGAAAAAATAATATTTTTCAAATTGCCCTTGTCGGATATACAAACAGCGGTAAATCAACTCTGTTAAATTCTCTTACAAAATCTGAAGTTTATGTAAAAAATATGCTTTTTTCAACTCTTGATTCTACTACAAGAAAATTCGATCTCGATGTCAGACCAGAAGTCTTACTAACAGATACAGTAGGTTTTATCGATAAACTCCCTCATCAGCTAATAGCGGCTTTTAAGTCAACACTTGAAGAAGTAAAGATATCTGATCTGATGATGATTGTTGTTGATGTGAGTAATAATGATTTTGAATCAAATATTTTAAGCGTAAAAAAAGTCTTAAAGGAAATTGATGTATGGGGCAAACCTTTTTTTATTGTATTTAATAAAATTGACAAAATTAATTCTGAACTTTTAAAAAGTCTTCGTTTTAAATACAGAAATGCACTTTTCGTCTCTGCCTTAAAGAAAATCGGACTGGAAGAAATAAAATTGAAAATAAAAAAAATTATTGAAAAAAATAATATGAATATAAAGATAATAATACCGTACAACAACCAGAAAATTGTTTCTTTCATCTATGATAGGTGCCAGGTCCTGGATAGGAAAGATTTAGAAGATGGTATTTTATTTGATCTTAATATAGAACCAAAATACAGAGATCAGCTATTACCTTTTATTTATAATAAAGAAAGATTAAAAATATCCTAGAAATATTTTCTTATAATTCCTATGACTTTTCCAAGGATTTTTATTTCCTTTACCAATATTGGTTCCATATAGTCATTTTCAGGAATTAACTTTATTTCTGAATCACCTTTGTAGAATCTTTTAACAGTTGCCTCGTCTCCAAGAAGCGCAACTACGATTTCACCATTTATTGCAGTGCTTTGTTTTCTTACTATTACAAGATCCCTGTCCAGAATTCCAGCATTTACCATACTGTCACCATGAACATTAAGCATAAATATATCATGCTTTCCTCTTACAAAATCTTGTGTCAAAGGAAAATAATCTTCTATGTTTTCTTCTGCTAGAGTAGGCTTACCTGCAGCTACACTCCCTATAATAGGAACAAATACCAGTTCAACCGGGTGTTTTTTTTCAGTATTTTCATGCATATCTATGTCATTGTATATAAGTGAAATTGCACGGGGTTTCGAAGCATCCCTTTTTATATATCCAAGTTCTTCTAATTTTTTTAGATGGGAATGAACTGTAGCAGATGAACTCAAACCAACTGCTTCTGCAATCTCTCTAACTGATGGGGGATAACCTTCCAGTTTTATTCTGCTATCGATAAACTCAAGTATCTTTTTTTGTCTGGTACCGATTTTTAGATTTTTATCATTTAATTTCATATTTTTTTAAATTATATCAAAAAAGATTATCTGGAGCAAACAAAGGTTCGCTTTTTAGAAATATAATATTTATAGATTATTCTGCTTTTTTTATATAGGGCATCATCTCTCTTAATTTTTCTCCGACTTTCTCTATAAGGTGTTCCTGTTCTTTCTTCTTCATTGCCATATAATTCGGTCTTCCCGCCTTATTTTCAAGTATCCAGTCCCTGGCAAATATTCCTGACTGTATGTCTTTTAAAATTCTTTTCATCGTTTTTCTTGTCTCTTCTGTTATTATCTCTTTCCCTTTTACCATATCTCCATATTCGGCAGTATCGCTTATGGAATACCTCATCCAGGATATCCCACCCTCATATATCAAATCTACTATAAGTTTGAGTTCATTTAAAACTTCAAAGTAAGCTATTTCAGGCTGGTAACCGGCTTCAACTAGGGTATCAAAACCTGCTTTTACAAGTTCTGTTGTACCACCGCATAAAACAGCCTGCTCGCCAAATAGGTCTGTTTCTGTTTCTTCCTCAAAAGTTGTAGTAATAATACCGACTCTTCCGGCGCCAATACCTCTTGCATAAGCAAGAGCGTAATCTTTTGCTTTTCCGGAATGATCCTGATGGACAGCAATAATAGACGGTACGCCACTTCCTTCTGTAAACATTCTTCTTACTATGTGACCCGGACCTTTTGGAGCTATCATTATAACATCAATATCACTTTCGGGTATTATCTGATTATAATGGATGTTAAATCCGTGGGCGAAACATATAACATTCCCTTCATTAAGATTAGGAGCTATATCTTTTTTATAAATATCAGGCTGGATATGGTCGGGTACAAGTATCATTATAATATCACCTTCAGCTGCAGCCTTATCTGCCGTAGTCACTTTAAATCCCTTTTCTTCAACTATCTTCCATGTCTTGCTGCCTTTTCTTGCTGCTACGATAATTTCCATTCCGCTATCCCTGAGATTCTGTGCATGGGCATGCCCCTGACTTCCGTATCCAATTATAGATATTTTCTTTCCTTTCAGGATTTCCATATTTATATCTTTGTCATAGAAAATCTCTGCCATTTTGTTATCCTTTTTAGATTTATGATCAATATTTAAAAATTTGTGTTAATAATATCAAACAATTAAATAAATAAGTAGGAAATTAGTAATTTTTTTGAATTTAATTTTTCAAAAACTGCAAGCTCTAAACTTCTAAACTCATATACAGAGCAAAGATTACGAGAAGTCTAAAAAGGTATTAAATCAGAATACTTGTAAAAGTAAAATTTTATTTTTATGCTTTAAGTTAGTATAATATTTAAAAAGTGGAAACACTAGTTACTTAGGATATTTTGATTAATTGTAATAGGGATTATGGGGGTCAAATATAAAGAAAAAAATAATAAATTGACTATTAAAACAAAGTAAGGAGGAAGAAGAGATGAAAAAAATGTCATTATGGTTAATGGTATTAATATTATGTGTAGTACTTGCTGGTTCTTATGCAATTGCTGGCTGTAGAGCAGAAGCGCCGTTAGAGGAGGAAGCAGCAGAGGAGCCGGCAGAGGAGGAAGTCGAAGAACCGGCTGAACTGGTATTTGGTAATATACCAGTTGCCATGTCAGATGAATGGAACGGCTATAGTGTTGAAAACTTCAGGTATGCAGCCGAGAAAAAAGGTGTGGAGGTAATAGCTCTTGATTCTGAATGGGACGGTGAAAAGGCTCTTCGTAACCTGGAAGACCTAATTACCAGTCAGGTAGACAATATAGGTGTATTTGTCTATACACCAGAAGCAGCCCAGGATTTTATAAATAGGGCTAATGAAGCTGGAATACCTATTTCATTTGAGAATACCAAGCTGGTTGATAAAGTAGAAGGCGATTATGTATTCAACGTAGCTTGTGATTACAGAGAAATAGGTTATGAAGCAGCTAAGTTTATAAGCGAAAATTACCCGGACACCAAGCTGTTTTATGCAAGAGGCCTTCCCGGTATGGGAATTGTAGAAGAATACCAGATAGGAATTGACGAAGGCCTTGAGGAATTTGGTACTGTTGAGCTCGCTGCGAGCAGAGATACGAATTGGGATACAGAGACTGCCTTTGACGCAACTCAGGATGTAATAGCAGCAGGAATCGAGTTTGATGTAATATTTGCAAACAACGAATCAATGGCAGTAGGCTGCCATGGAGCACTGGATGATGCTGGTATGGCAGGTGAAATACCCATTGTTACTACTGGTGGTGGACCTACCGGGGTACAGATGTTGAAAGATGGTATTGTCGATGCTACTATTTCTTCTCCGGTTTCACTGCAAGGGCTGTGGTTGTTTAAGGCTATGTGGCTATATTCTGCTTACGGTATTGAACCACCTGAAAAGTATATACCACTTCCTACTATTCCAGCTACACTCGATAATATAGATGATATTATTTCGTGGGAACCTTCTGATGATCTGATTGATTATATTGGTGGTTTGGATAAATGGTAAACACATAGCTGAAATAGCTAACTAATAAATTATTCATTTTGCGCCCCTATTGAAGGGGCGCAATTATAAAAAATCAAAAGAACTTTTTTCTAAAAATTTTAGTGTTTCAGGCTCTAGGATTAAAAAGTCTACCTGATAAAAACTATCATCCATCCAAAAGAAAATAAATAGGATGGAACCATGATTTTAGATGATTCTAACTGAGTAGAAAAAATATAATAACATGGGAAACAACAAGATCGTTGAAACTGAAAATTTAAATAAGTCTTTCCCTGGAGTAAGGGCATTAGTTGATTTTTCATTTGAGCTAAGGGAAGGAGAGGTACACTGTCTTATTGGTGAGAATGGAGCAGGAAAATCAACATTTATAAAAATACTCTCAGGAGCATATTACCCTGACAGCGGTACTGTCAATATAAATTCTGAATCTTATCTACGGCTGACCCCTGCTGAAGCACGGTCATTAGGGATACAGACTGTATACCAGGAAGATATACTGATACCACAGATAAGCGCAGCAGAAAACATATTTCTAGGGTCCAGTATCACAGAAAGAAAGTTTTTCGTAAGCTATGCTCGATTAAATAAGAGAGCGAGTCAACTTGCCCAATCTTACGGTATAAAACTGGAGGTGAAAAAACCCTATGAAGAGCTGAGCCCTCCAGACCAGCAGTTCACCAAGATACTAAAGACCCTGGCCCAGAAACCCAAAGCATTGATACTAGATGAGCCTACTTCAGTGTTTAATAAAGAAGATATAAAACTAGTAACCAACCTGGTAAAAAAGATAAAAGAGCAGGGAGTTGCTATAATATATATAACTCATCACCTTGATGAAGTAATAGAAGTAGCGGACAGGGTAACAGTGCTAAGAGATGGGAAAAAAGTAGCCACTCACTTAAGAAGCGATAAAGAATTTAATTTAGATACCCTAGCCAGCGAAATGGTGGGGCGTCCGGTCAACCTCTTTTATAAGAAGAAAAAACATAAAATAGGGGAGATAGCTTTTCGCATTGAAGATCTTAGACTAAGAAAGGATTCACCTTCAATAAACTTAGAAATAAAACAGGGAGAAATATTGGGAGTTGCCGGGCTTAAAGGTTCAGGCCGTACCGAAATTGTTAGAGTCATATTCGGAGCAGACCCCAAATATAGCGGAAAAATATATCACAAAGGTAAAGATATTACTCCCAGAAATCCTGGTGAAGCGGTAGAGAATGGTATATCGCTATTAACTGAGGACAAAAAAGCTAATGGGCTCTGCTTAAATATGACAGTAGGTGCAAATATAAGTCTTGTGGGACTGGATAAGCTGGGCTCTTTTTTTATAAACCTCAAAAAAGAAGAGCAGCAAACCAGTGAGTTTATAGAAAGGCTTAACATAAAAACACCTTCGCTTTCCCAGGAGGTGCAGTATCTCTCAGGAGGGAATCAGCAGAAGGTAGTACTTGCAAAGTGGTTGTTTAAAGGAGTAGAGCTGCTTATTGTGGATGAGCCTACCCAGGGTATAGATGTTTCTGCAAAGGTGGAGGTTTACGAGCTTCTATCTGGTCTAGCTGCTGAGGGAAAATCAATTATTATGATAAGCTCGGAAATGCCCGAGCTAATAGCATTAAGTGACAGGATTATCGTGATCAGGGATGGAGCCATATCCAGAGAACTGGTGGGCGATGATATCACCGAAGAAAATATTTTACAAGGCTTTATTGGAGGAAAATAAGTGAATGAGTTAGAAAATAGAAAACCATTCTTCTCTAAACTTAAAGTGTTAAAGCATCAGATAACCTATCTTATTATTGTCCTTATAATCATATCTGTTGTTGCTGGAATGCTTAACCCCCGTTTTTTCAGTGCAAGAAATTTCTTTAATGTGATGCAGCAGATATCGGTTCTGGGCATCCTTACCATGGCTATGGCATTGCTTATGATAAGCGGGGGGCTTGATATATCTATAGGAAATATGGCCGGCCTGGTAGGAGTAATATTTACCAAGATGCTGATTGCTGGATATAACAACACTATATCAGTGGTGGTAGTGCTGGTATTGTCTACTGCATTAGGGGCAATAAACGGAATAATAATCGCTAAAAGCAAAGTAACCCCTTTAATAATTACCCTTGGGATGATGTATGTATTCTATGGCGCAGCATTATTTATTGTTGAAGGGCGTCCCCTTTCCCTCGGAGGTAATTTCCAGTTTTTGGGCCGTTCTCGTATGGGGCTTGTGCCATTCCCAATAATAGTGACCATTGCTATATTTGCCTTTGCTTACGTACTTAGAAGGTATACAAAATACGGCAGAAGGCTAAATGCTATAGGCGGTAATGTCCATACAGCCTATCTTTCAGGCATCAACGTGGATGCCCACCAGATATCAATTTATGCTCTGAGCGGGCTTATAGCGGGGCTTGCGGGACTTGTGCTGGCATCAAGGTTAGGCATGGTCAGGGCTGACAGCGGGACTGGTTATGAGCTGCAGGCATTGGCAGCAGCCATTATAGGAGGTATTACCTTTGAAGGGGGAAGAGGCTCACTGGTGGGGGCATTCCTGGGGGTACTTCTTCTGGGTGTTATGTATAATGTTATGAATATAGTAGGGGTATCCTCTTATATGCAGCAGGTATTCCTGGGGGCAATTATAGTCATAGCTACAGTTATATCAAATATCGGAAGAATGCGAAGGGTGTAAAAAACATAAGGAGATGATAAAAATGAAAGTACTTGGCATAGGAGCACATCCTGATGATTTAGAGATCCTGTGTGCAGGAACCCTGGTTCGCTTCACCAGGGAAGGACATGAGGTTTTCATGTGCCATCTTTGTGATGGTAACAAGGGAAGCGCAACCCATACTCAGGAAGAGATTGCAAAGATAAGAAGGGAGGAAGCAAAACAGTCAGCAAAGTTAATAGGCGCTACTTCTATATGGGGTGGTATATCTGATGGTGAAGTAGTGGTGGATATACCCTCAAGGAGAAAGGTAATAGATGTAATAAGACAAGCTGATCCTGACCTAGTTATTACTCACTCTCCGGGAGATTACCATTCAGATCATGTAAACACCAGCCAGCTTGTTTTTGAAGCTACGTACCTTGCCAACCTGAAGCTCTGGAAATCAGATTATGAACCATCAACCAAACTGCCATATCTTTATTATATGGATACCCTAGCAGGTATTAATTTTATTCCAGAAGAATATGTAGATATTACCGATACCATAGAAATAAAGATAAAGATGATGCTTAAGATGCAGTCCCAACTTAGATGGCTCAAGGATATGCATGATTGTGAAGCCCCTGAGTTTATAAGGTCAGTTGCAAGATTCAGGGGTTTCCAGGCGGCAGTACTATATGCAGAAGCATTTGCCCAGCAAAAAATGTATCCACAGGGCTTGACTAAAAGGGTTCTTCCTTAATTTTTTAAAATATCAAGGAAAGGAGAAGAAAATGAATAACAAGGTAGCAGTGGTTACTTCAACATACCCGAACTATGATGCAGACCAGGCAATGAAGGGAATATCAGCAGCAGGCTTTAAGTATGTGGATCTGGCTACCTGCCCGGGATTTTTTGAGCATATACAGCCCCGCCCCGAAGAAATGAGGGAAGAGGACTATAAGAAAGTTTTAGATAAGGTGGCAAGCTATAAACTAACACTTTTAGCTGTTTCCGGACATACCCGTATGGGAAAGCCGGATACTGTAGAAAACTTGAAAAAAGTAATAGATTTTACCTCTAAGGGAGGAGTTTCACACCTTATAACAGATACAGGTGAGGTAAAAGATAAAAAGGATGAAGACAAATTTTACTCTGATATTTCTGAGCTGGCCGATTATGCTAAGAGTAAAAAGGTTATTATATGTATAGAGATGCACGGTAACTGGTGCAATACTGG
Source organism: uncultured Actinomycetota bacterium (assembly GCA_964426155.1). Classification (GTDB taxonomy): domain Bacteria; phylum Actinomycetota; class Humimicrobiia; order Humimicrobiales; family Humimicrobiaceae; genus M55B120. Next base: position 4,802 of record CAYROY010000073.1, on the reverse strand, counting down.
TTCGAGGGGCGCAGAAATAATTAAGAAGATTTCACATCCAAGTGTAAAACTTAACTACGATACCTCAAATGTCATCTTTTATGGCGGGGTAAGACCAGAAGAGGATATAGAGGCAGCTCTTCCCCATATGGGTTATCTACACCTTAAGGATCACGGCAGCGGAAAGAAAAGCGACTGGAACTTTCCTGCCCTGGGAGAGGGGGTACTGGATTTTGATTCCATATTTGAAAAGATAAAAGACTATAGCGGTCCCATAGATGTAGAGGTAGAGTTTGACGGAAAAGAACATAGCCTGGAAGAGATAAATAACGCAGTTTCAAAATCATTTGATTTCTTAAAAGACTATGCATATGTTTAAGAAGAGGAGATGGTAAATTATGGTAAATATTGCAATCGTAGGTGCAGGATTTATTGGAAAGATCCACTCAGATTCCTACAAACAGATAAATAACGCCCGGGTGGTGGCAGTAGTAGATAAAGTTAAAGATAAAGGCTCAAAGCTTGCTGATGAGCACGGGGCATCATACTATAGCGATATAAATGAGTGTCTTGAGAAAGAAGATATTGACAATGTTGATATATGCGTGCCCACATTTCTGCATGCTGAGCTTGCAATCAGGGCTGCTGATGCTGGTAAGAATGTGTTTTGTGAGAAGCCTATGGCCCTTTCACTGGATGAGGCAGACAGGATGATTGAAGCAGTAGAAAGAAACGGCGTTAAAGGCATGGTTGGCCATGTCATAAGATTCTGGCCAGAGTATATAAAAGCAAAAGAGATAGTGGATTCTGGCAAATTGGGAAAACCACTCTACGGATATTGTCAGAGGCTGGCAGTTCTACCTGACTGGCACCAGAATAACTGGGGCCTGGAGGAAAAGTACAGTGGAGGTGCAGCAGTAGATCTACATATACACGATTTGGATTACCTGGCATGGGTGTTTGGCAGGCCAAAACTAATCAGTGCTCAGGGGGTATATAATCCCGAGAATATTGAGCATGGGGGATTGGTGCATATAGTCACAAATATAGAATTTGAAAACGGAGTGTCAGCTTCTGCTGAAGGTGGCTGGGCATTTAAGGGTGCTTTCCCCTTTACAATGATTTTCAGGATACTCTGCACAAGTGGAACTATTGAATGGGTGTTCAGGGCAGGGAAAAATATAGAGCAGAGGGCCCAGGGAGCAAGGGTAACTGTTTACAGACCGGATGGCTCCATAGAAGAGTTAGAAGTAGATAAAACAGATGCATATCTTTTAGAGTGCAGGTATTTTGTTGACTGTACTTATAACATTAAGCCAGTAGAAAAGGCTACTTTTAATGACGGCAGGGCTGCTTTAGAGATTGCTCTGGCAGCGGTTCAATCAGCAAAAAACAAGAATGTGGTTAAACTATAGGAGAATTCAAAGGAGGAAAAGAATGGGAAGATTCAAGGCTTTAGCTACGCATCAGACGGTAAGTGATGAGGATTTTGAAAAAATTATGTCCATGCCCTACCAGCAAATAAGTGAATGGGCCAATGTAAGTGTTCAGATAGTAAAGGACCAGCACTCCGTATATGAAAAGATGGCCCGCTCCATTGCTGATTCAATTATATCAAGTAACAGAAAGGGAAAGGATAGTAAGATAATACTTCCGGTAGGCCCTACTCCTCAGTATCCCATGCTTGCTGATATATTAAACAGCGAGCAGGTGGACCTTTCTCGCCTGTGGCTATTTTTTATGGATGAGTATCTGGACTGGGAAGGAAGGCTTATAACCGAAAATCATCCCATGAGTTTCAGGGGTTATATGAAGGGTGCTTTATTTGACCGTCTGGACAAAGGACTGGGCCTAAAGAGTGAAAATATAATATTCCCTGATCCTGAAAAACTGGAATGGGGAAACAATAAAATAGAGGAACTGGGGCCAGTAGACATATGTTATGGCGGCCTGGGCTATCATGGCCATATAGCATTCAATGAGCCCTATGATACCTATTACCGCCGAATGAGTATAGAAAAATTCTTAAATTCAAGAAACCGGGTAATCGAGCTAAACTCCGATACCTTCGTTATAAATAGTCTATGCGGTATTGGAGGAAATTGCTATGGGCTTCCCCCCAAGGCTGTAACTATAGGAATGAAGCCCATTATGGAGGCCAGAAGGATTGAAATTTACTGTGACGGGGGTGACCTCAACTGGCAGCTGGCAACTTTTAGAATTGCTTGTATGCACCCTCCTACCCTGGACAGACCAGCTACTCTTTTACAATTACACACCAATGCTAAAGAAACTGTGTTGTTTGTTGCTGATGAGATAACAGCAAGTTCAATAAAGGTGACTCCAAAATAATGGAAAATAAAAAGAAGCTTCTAAGGGATGCAATTGCACATAAGCCGGTAAGGGTACCTACTATGTATAGGGGGGAGCCCCCTGTAAACAGGAGGCTTGCAGAGCATTTCGGACTGGGAGATATTGAATCTGAATGGGATAAGCTTTTCAAGCTTATAGGTGCTGATAACTATTCAGACGGTGAAACCCTGGGGGGTTTCACTACCTATTTTCCTAAATATATTGGACCAGATTTTAATGCGTTATTTGAGATTAACCGTTTCTATATCTGGGGTATCAAGCCGGTAGAGATTGAAGCAGGAGGCAATCGGGATATTGTATTTTCTAAAAACCCGCCACTTGCAGAAAAGAATGAGCTAGATGATGTAAAAAATTATCACTATCCTCAGCTTGACTGGTTTGATTTTAGTATTTATAAGAATAATTCAGAGCAGGTTGTTTATGATAGTGAAAATGAACAAAAGGAAATAAAGATAGCGGATTTTAAACCTTCTGAGGAGTATTTCTTAAATACGAGCTGCCTTAACAGTATATTTATGACTTCTATATATATGAGGGGTATAGAAAATATGTTCATGGATCTATTTACCAATAAGAAGTACGCCCGGACTTTAATTGACAATATAGGCGAGTTTATGCTTGCTTTTTGTCAGAAAAATCTCGAAAGTATAGGGAATAAAATTGACCTTTATGGTATCTGGGATGATTTTGCTAGCCAGGAAGAGCTGATGATCTCTCCTGAGCTTTGGAGAAGATACTACAAACCCTGGGACAAAAAAATAATCGAAGTGGCCAAAAAATATGGTCTTTTGGTATGTTTTCACATATGTGGAAACTGTACCGCAGTATTACCTGATCTTATAGAGATGGGTGTAGATATACTGGATCCAGTTCAGACTTCTGCCAAAAACATGGATCTTGGCAATCTTAAAAAAGAATATGGCAAAGACCTCTGTTTTCATGGAGGTCTTGATATACAGGGTTTTTTACCCCGGGCCACACATTCACAGGTAAAAGAGAAGGTTGCTTTTATAAAGGAGATGTTTAATAACCGGGGAGGTCTGATTTTGGGACCTTCCCACTATATCACAAATGACACACCTACAGAAAATATATTGGCTATATACAGGTGAAACTTCAAGCAACCCTTGCAAGTTGATTGGAGAAGAAGTAGAAAAGGCAAGAATTTATTGGAAAAGTTAAATCTGTTAGTTCCTGATTTGGTCTATTAGATCTTTATTAACCTGAAAAGAAAAAGATTTATCAAGAATTTATATTCAAAACTCCACTTCTGGATTACCTTGATTCAGAAAATATCATGATTTTCAATTATTTTCTTATAAATATCAGGCCACTTATATTGTTTATGAGACCTTATAAATGGGAGATGAGGATACCTTCTATCTTATTTACTCTGGATAATCTTGGTCTTAATAATGTCTATAGTCTGATATAGTGGATTATGGTAAATTCTCGTATTTTAATCGAAGTTTAAATAAAAAAAGATTGACACAAACATATGTTCGGTTATATTATATATACAAACATATGTTCGTATTATAATATATTTTTTATAATGCAAAAGGAGATTGATAATGAAAACAACAATAACAATTGGAGTAAAAAAGTTTTTCATGATAGTTTTGGTAATCATAGTAAGCATTCTGGTTATATGGGCTTTTTACAGCAACCGTTATAAATTTAATGGTTTAAATACTATAAAGTATATAAGAGTTAATATAAGTGAAGGAATTGATTTAAACCAGCTGGCTGATAGATACTCCAGTCCTTATGAAAAAGATATATTCCTGAGTGAGTTAAAAAGAGTAAATAAAATATCATCAAATTTCATTAACAAAAATACGGTTTTAATCCCTGTATTTAAATCAAATTAAAAGAAGATTATAGTTAAAATAAATAATCTATGTAATCTTTTTTATATATAATATAAAATCTATTCTTATAATAGCCTTTATTTAATTTTATCAAAAATTACATTATATAATGTCTTGTAAATATTTATTTATAAGAAAGGGATTGAAGTGGTGGTATTAATAAAAATAATGAAACTTGACAGTAGATTAAAAACACCTTGTTATGCACATGAAGGAGATGCCGGACTTGACCTTTACAGCTCTAAATATTGTGTTATAAGGCCATTTGAGCGGGTTAAAGTTCCTACAGGTATAAAGATAGCAATACCAAGGGGTTATGCAGGATTTTTGCAGCCAAAGTCAGGACTGGCATTAAAAATGGGCCTGAGCCTATTAAATACTCCTGGATTGATTGATTCAGGGTACCGTGGTGAAGTAAGTGTAATTTTAATAAATCTTGATAAAGAAAAAGATATTACAATAAAACAAGGTGACAAGATATGCCAGCTCGTAATACAAAAAGTTGAATATGCTGATATAGAAATAAAAAAACAACTTGATAAAACTACAAGGGGCGAAGATGGATTCGGCAGTACA
>CAYROY010000072.1:0-5347 GCA_964426155.1 uncultured Actinomycetota bacterium | reverse complement strand
TCATCTTCTATTGCAAGTACTGCATTTATAAGATTTCTGGGTATCTGATCCAGACTTACAAGTTCACGGTTCTGCTCGCCATGAAATGTAGCTATAAGTTTTCCGTCTGCTGCATATATCTTAGATGTAAGGGCAGATTCAGTAGGTGTAAAGTCTTCTATGCTGGGAAGGTCTTTTAAAAATTGATTTACTGCCTGCAGCATGAACATAGAAAAACCGGATAGTACAACAATGAAAAAGAGATTGATTACTGTAACCGCAGCAACAATCCCTATAAACACTCTGAACGGTCTGCCACGTTTATTTATATGTTTTTTTCTTATTTTTGACATCAGCCCGTATTCCAAGGGTTATAAATAATAAAGTTTTATGTTTTTTCAAATCATAAATCTTACCAGATTTTTCTAAAATATAATATAAGTAAAATAAAGCTATAGTTATAATAATAAATATTTCTGTACTTCAATCCTGAAATTATGTTTATAATATATCATATTAGCCATGTGATAAAAAAAGGCAAAAATTATAATATTTAAAAAAATGAAAAAAATATCGGTTTTAAAAAATTCAGCCATATTTTACTTTATTCTGGTCGTTATTATATTTACATTGCTGGCGGCATGTTCTATATCCTGTAAAACAAATATTGATGAAGAATCCGGCAATCCGGTAGTCTTAACGGTAGTGGAGACAGTCACAGAGACTATAATAGAGACAGTGGAGGTGGAAAAGACCTCCAGATACACCTTTGATATACTAAAGGAAATGGCTGTGTCCGGAAATTATATAGGAGAACCGGCATCCGGGAAAAGACTGGCATTTGCAAATGCAGACAGTTCTCTTGCCTACTGCAGACTGGTTGAGAAAGGTATAGGCAGCCAATGGAAATTGGCGGGAGGAAAAGACGAGGATTTATTTATATTCGATAATAAGTCCAGCAGTGAGGAAGCCTTAATAAATGCGGAAGCAGTATATAGGGAAAAACCCGATGTATTTCTGGAATTTCAAATAGACCCGTATATCAATGCAGTAATAGGAAGAGGGGCAAATAAAAATAATATATATATTATTGCAGTAGAGGTGCCGGTTTCTGGTTTTCCGCTAATGGGTATAGATAATTACAATGCTGCTGTTCTTGCAGGAGACATTGCAGCAGAGAGAGTATTATCTGTATGGGGGTCTGCAGAGAAAATCGATATGATAATTTATCTCAATTCTTCAAAATCTGAGGACAGGACAGAGATAAGGATTCTTGGTTCGAAAGAAGTTTTATCGAAAAAATTCGGAGATATTGCAGATGAAGAAGCAGGCGATTCAAAAGCATTGATGCCGGATGATGTCATAAACGGCGATGATGCAGAAGAGACCATAAAAGATATTTTACAGGATAACCCGGAAGCCAGAAGAATAATCGTCTTTTGCCTTAATGACGATGTTGCAGAAGGTGTATACAATTCTGCGGTAAAAACAGAAAGATGGGATCCAGATAACTGGATTATTATCTCACACGGTCTGGACAGAAGGGGGAGGGAGCTGGTAAGATCCGGGATCATTGATGCTGCAATAGCTTATTTCCCTGAAAATTATGGCGCCTATCTTATCCCTGCAGCTATTGCATATATGTATAATAATCCTGTCCCACCCTATATTTTCATGGAAAATGCTGTAATAACTCAGGATAATATAGATCTGTATTACTCTGACAGTTAAACAGTTTCTATTTAGAGCTAAATGAAAATAACGGTATCAGTATAAATTATCTTTAAACTTAATAAGGATTTGTGTTAATATATTGCACTGTAAAATTTAGGTTATAAAGATTTAATTATAGATTTAAAAATTTATTAAATTTTTACAGGAGGATACTGGAGTGACTAGTATTAAGAAAAGATTATTTGTTGCTGTTGTGCCTTTATTTTTTTTGATTATTCTGATGCTGGGTATGCCAGCTGTCATATTTGCCCAGGAAGAGAAGGCGGATGAAATAGATGATATTGAAGAAGTTGAACCTGAAAATCTTGATTTTGATATTGAATTCGGTGAAATCAGCGGTCTGGGTTCGGAGGGAGAATTATTTGAATTTGAAGTCAGTGTAACTCTTGATGCTGAAGAAGAAAAATATTTTGATATAGTTGAAGAATACCCTCCGGGATGGTCGATGGAAATAAATCCGGGATCAAAGTCAATAGATATCCCATTGATCAAGATTAAGCCGGATGCTTCAGTAGCATTGAAAATAATCTGTAAACCTGTAATAAAGCAGGAGCCAGGCGAATATACATTCAAGGTTACCCTTAAATCAGCGGAAGAAGATATTCTGGAGGGTACCGCTGAATTTACAGCGATAGTACAACCTGAAGGCGGATTGGAACTTGTGACTTCTGTTGAGAGACTGAACACAGATGTAAGACCGGGAAAAGAAAATATTTTTACTCTTGTTTTAAAGAATACAGGTTCTGCACCTGTTGAGGATATAACACTGACCTCCTCAGGTGAACCTGAGGGGTGGCAGGTAGATCTGAAAGATAATGTCGATGTTCTTCCTGTGGGAGAGGAACTTGATGTAGAAGTTACAATAAAACCGCCGGAAAGGACTATTGCTGGAGACTACAGTATAGGGTTTAATGCATCAAGCGAAGAAGCCAGTGACAGCATAGAGATAAGGACAGTTGTAGAATCTCCTCTGGTATGGAAGATAGTGGGTATAGGAATTATAGCTGTGGTGATAGCAGGCATAGCAGTAACATTTGAGAGGCTTGGCAGAAGGTAGGAAGGTAAAATTTACGGAAGATGCCTTTGTATTATGCTGCAGTCTTTTTAAAAGTCAGTTCCTGTTTCTCTTATAAATTTGATGTTAATAGTGATTTTATCAGTAGGAATGAACTTTATAAATTAAATTCATATCAATTATGCCCATTTTGATATATTTCGTACATTAATCTGTTAAAGAATTGAAATTATAGAATTATAGTTATATAAATTATAAAATAAAAAATAGGTGCCTTTAAAAAGAAGCACCATGTAATAAGTATACTATGAAGCTTAAAACGGTATTAATTACAAATGACGATGGAATCGGTGCAGAAGGGATCCATTCACTTTTCCGTGCATTTAAAGAAGATGGAAATTTTGATATAAGAGTAGTTGCACCGGAAAGGGAAAGCAGCGCTGTCGGACATGGGATCACAGTGTTCAGGCCTATATCTGTAAGGAATGATTATCAGGATGGAAGTTTTTTTGGATTTGCCGTGGATGGTACTCCTGCAGATTGCGTAAAGCTTGCTGTAGGCGCTTTGCTTAAGGATCGTCCAGATATTTTGATATCAGGAATAAACAGAGGCGGCAATCTGGGTGAAAATGTAATTTATTCAGGGACGGTATCAGCAGCTACCGAAGGGACAGTCTGCGGTATTTCGTCTATTGCGATATCTGTTGACGATATGAAAAATCCGGATTATGAGTATGCTTCTTTATTAGCGGTGAGGGTAGCCTCGAAAGTTTTAAGTAACGGAGGGCTCCCAAAAGGTACTCTTTTAAATATCAATGTTCCAGGGATCGACCGGAAAAGGATAAAAGGAATAAAAATAACAGTTCAGAGTGATATAGGATTCAAGGATAATTTTGTGAGAAGGAAGGATCCAAGGGGAAGGGATTATTATTGGATGGATGGAGATTTCCTGGAGAGGAATATCAGCAGTGATTCTGATTATAGGGCTGTTAAAAGTGGTTATGTTTCGGTTACTCCAATCCATTATGACATGACAGACTATAAATCACTGGACTATTTAAAGTCCTGGGATATTGAAAAGCTGAAATAAATTATTATCACCAGTGAGCGATGAAAATAAATAAGACGCAATTTATAAATGATATAAAAGCCGGAGATGCTGTAGATTCTTTTTTTATAATTTCTGAAAAGCAGGTAAAGAAGAAGAAAAACGGGGAAGATTACTGCACTGTTTTACTGCAGGATAGAGAGGGGACAGTTGAGGGTATTATATGGACCGAAGTATTTTTAAAGGCAGGCAGTTTTCTTGAAGGCGATCTTGTAGAGACAAAAGGTGTGGTAAGAGAATATAAGGGAAAGAAACAAATTGTCATTAATGTGATTAAAAAAATTGAAAAAGACGGTTGTGGAGATCTTTCGGATTTTATAAAGACTACAGATAAGAATATAGACAGGATGTTTGAAGAAATGTCAGTGTTTATAGATAGTGTGGAGAACAGCCATCTAAAAGAACTTCTTAACAGTTTTATATCAGATAAAGATTTTGTTGAGGGTTTCAAATCCTCCACTGCAGCAGTCAGATATCATCACGCATATAAGGGCGGACTTCTGGAACATACACTAAATGTTGTAAAGATCTGCAGCATGCTTGCAGGAATTTATGATAATCTGAACAGGGATCTTTTAATTGCGGGAGCAATGCTTCATGATATTGGCAAGATAAAAGAGTACTCTTCCGGGATAATATTGAAGGCGACGAACAGAGGAAGGCTTCTTGGCCATATTGCTATAGGTTATGGGTGGGTCAGGGAAAAGATAAGACATATCAGTGGTTTCCCCGAAGAGCTTTCAGATAGGCTGCTGCATTTAATACTAAGTCATCATGGTTATTATGAATTCGGTTCACCTAGACGTCCAAAAATACTGGAAGCATTTGTCTTATATCATGTAGATCATCTTGATGGGGATATAGGAGGATTTAACGCGGTACTTGAAAATACCAGTGATGATAGCGAATGGTCGGATTATGCCAGAAATTTTGATAGACGTGTATTTGTAAAGAAGCTGGATATTGGAGAAGAAAGAAATAATAAAAAGCCGGACGAAAACAATAAAGGCCGTAGAAAAGAGAAGGAATCTTCTGATAAAGATTCCGGTCAGGCTGGATTATTTTAGGCTGCATTGTTTATTAGCAGCTTAAAACAGTGATATAGATAATCTTACAGCATAAGAAATTTTTTATTATATAAAAATCTTTTGAAATTTTTAGAAGGGTAATTTTTATTCAAAAAAGACTGGCAAAATATAATTATAAAACTCATAATGATTTATCACATGGGTACCGCTATTGATATTATACTCTGAAAACAATTGATTATTGGAGGTCGAACGTATGGTTAGCAAGAATAACACTCTCTTAACAGTGTTGAATAATAGGCTACAGCAGCTGTCGTTATATGTATTTGGAGATAAAAAAATCAGGTTCATGAAAGGAAAAACTGTTCCTGGTGCTGCGTCTGGTAATTTTGATGACAGAAGATGGGAAGTATGTGAACTTCCGTTTACATGGGAGCCCGACGAAGAGATATGGTTCAGAAAAAGGATAGTAGTACCAGGAAG
>CAYROY010000071.1:0-15261 GCA_964426155.1 uncultured Actinomycetota bacterium | reverse complement strand
CGTAATCCAGCCGGATTACAGAGCCGTCATATGTAGTGATTATTACGTTATTATATTTAGAAAAAGGTTCTGCCTCTTCTATTATATCCTTTAAATAAGCGGCCCTGTTATTTTTTATGCATTCTTCTTCTATTTTCATATCTTTTATTGGATTCCATCCAGCTATCTCTTTTACATTTCTTACATCTCCGGTTATTTTTAATAAGGGCAATAATGATACATCTTCATCAAAAAACCTTGATAGGCCGAATGTACCCGCTGCCAGTCCCGCAATAAGGGCAGCTGAAATCATCAATATAAGATATATCTTTTTCAACTAACCTTTCTTTCCTCCAACTCCTATTTTTGAAAAATCAATCCTCAGAAACCCTTTAATAAGACTGTAAGCCAGAAGTCCGCCCAGTCCGCCCGAAAGAGCTCCTCCTGCAATAGTTAACATCAGGGGTATCCATGGCAGCTTAAAAAATACAAAATTTGACATAAGTGTACCTGCCATATTGGCTATCATCCCAGAAAAAAAACAAGATATTATATTTCTGCAGTTCTGTCTTGTTATAAACAAAAAAATATCAACCGCAAGCCCGGGAACAAGATATGTAACCAGACTCATTATTCCGTGTGTGCCGAATATACCAACAGCTATTACTGCTATAGACTGTACGAGCGCAATAAGGCTTGCAGAACCTCTTTTCCCTGTTACACCTGCGCCTACTACTATCCACATCATATAAAACCCTCCGGCAATAGTACCTCCGGGGATAAAAAGAGGTCCGGTTATTATATGCACAAGCGGTACAATCACAGGTTTTGTGGCTATTCCAAGAGCAGCCACAAGAGCAATCACGACCAGATCAAAAACTGAAAAACCTGTCAATAATTTCCTTATAATATCTCCCTAATATGATGTTTGTATATAATTACAGTTGTAATTCCGGCTGAGTTAATATAAATATGGTCTTGGTACGAAGTTAAAGGACTTACACTATTCTATAATTACTATTTTTGTTACATTTTTAATCCATGAACCTGCAGATTCAGAACTTATTACAAGCTGAACAGGCCCGTCTTCTTCGTCTAATTCTTCACCATCGAGCCTGAGCCCTAATATAGTCCCGCTATCATCGATTGTCTCCCTATCAAATTCTTTCGAATAACCGTCAATAGCTTCAAAAAGTACAATACCATAATCATTAAAACCTGCTTTTTTTAACACTTCTGAAACAGGAATCCCTTCCCAGTCCTGCTCTGTCCTGCTTCCATCTTTCTTTTCCTTAACAGCCTCTATATTTACTGTATCCATAACCGCTGCATCTGCATTTGTAAAGTCAATGCTTTCTCCACTCTCATTTTCCACGGTTATAGCCCAGAGTAATTCCTGTGTGTCAGCTTCAGCGCTGCATCCCGCAAATACGCCCATGCCTGTTATAACCAGGGATACCAGGAAAATTAAGGCTGTTATTTTCATTTCTTTCTCCTCTACTTTTTATTTTCAATTGATAACAGATCTTTAATTGCATACTTTTCCCCCAATTCTTTAAAATAAGTACAGACCTGACCATCCTCATTTATATATAAAACACCATTTTCCAGGTCTAAAGAGCTAACCTCTACAGAGTAACCATCAAGTGCTCTCATCAAATAATTAATATATTCCTCCATTTCTGCCTTTTCCATAACTTCCTTTAGGAATACTCCCTTCTTACCTTCAACTTGAGTATTTTCAAACATCTCTATACTCTGTGCTGCCGAAATATAGGCGGTCTGGCCGTAAAAAATGGCAAATATATCTTTCAGCCACATCCCCCTGGGTATTTCCGGGTCAAGAAATACAGGTGAATCTTCACCGTCTATCTTCAAAAAACCACCTTCAAATATTTCCTTATTCTCATTTTTTTCAAGCCCGTCCGCAGAAATCATTTTAATAAAATCCTGCTCATCTTCTTCCCTGAATTCCATTAAAAGATCAGCTGCAGGGACCGCCTTATCAATGCTGCCGTTATAATCATAATCTTCTGTTTCAAGAACTTTTATTAGACTTTCTATAAAAACTACCCCCGTTATCTTATTTTGTACATCTCCTTCAATCAGCTCTACCTCTACCAGATTCTTTACCCAGTATAAGGTCCTCTCATCAGGAATAATTGCACGGAACGGTTTGCTTTCCTCCTGCAAAGGCTCCCCGTCCATCTTGTATGCAAGTATTATCTCGCTTTTCTCTACTGTTTCAGGAGGAATTTCGATAACGTAACCGTCACCTGCTGAAAATCTGATTGAATAGGTCCCAGACAATCCAATTCCAATATAGCCAGTTAAAACCTCCTCAAGCAAAACACCTTTTACCAGGCGTATACAATCTTCGTTCTCGGAGTCTATAGCTGAAATTTTCCTCTCCACATAATCTAAATCCATTATTTCAGAAACCATTATTTCAGTTTCCCCACCTTTCCATACAATCGTCAGAAATTCATCCGGAGAAACGGAATTTTTTCCCCTGCTGGATGAGCATCCTGAAAATAGAAGAGTCACAGCAATGATCATCATCAATGCAATAGCCAGTCTTTTTAACATTATTTTTATAATTCCTTTCTTCAAAAATAAAACCTTTCCATCCATGGAAAGGTTAAAGAACTAAAAAAGCATTTTCAAAAAAAAATGCTCCAGAGTCCATCCTAAGACTTTTAAAAGCATAATATTAAAAGCCTTAGATACTCCTTTCCAAACGGGAGGCACAGCCGTTACCAGCTGAACCCTATCGGTCAGCAATCCATAAGCTATAATGCTTATTAGGAGTTGCAGACTCGGAGTAGATATTTAATTTTTAAGCTATTTAAAATTTTTTAGATTTTATAATAATACCAGCCTATTATCAAGACCGGCGCAGGAATGGGAGATATGATATCTGTCATTTGATAATTTCTGAAAGCAGATATACTTTGATTCTGCTCCCCGCAGTTACCTTACCAATATCCCCGGGGATAAATGCTATACCGTTGGCATCTGCCAGCGAAGAAAGCGTGCCGCACATATGAGTATCTATACTATCAAAGATGTAATCCTGATTTCTTTTTCTGACTATAACACCGGAATAACTTACTGTTCCTAATCTAGTCGCAAAGTCACGTTCAGCTTCAGCATAAACTGCTGGTCTGAAAAGTTCATGGTATCCCAATATCTTTCTTATTACAGGCCTGACATACATCTCAAAACAGATTATTGATGAAGCTGGATTTCCGGGAAGGCCAAATATTAATTTATTTCTATATCTAAAGAAAGCCATGGACATCCCCGGATACTGATTAACTCTCCAGAAGACAGGTTCTGCTCCGAGTTCTTCCATTACTTCTTCCACATTATCATAATCCCCGATAGATGTACCACCGCTGATTATTATCACGTCACACTCAACAAGAGCTTTTTCCATAACTCTGGAAAGCGCCGAACGTTCATCCCTGATTATTCCAAACCTTTTGTACTCCCCCCCTGACTCTTCTACAAGTGCAGAAAGTGAATAACTATTGCTATCCCTTAACTTCCCAATAGTAATTTCTTCTTCCATTCCTATCAGTTCACTGCCTGTGGAGATTATCCCTACCAGGGGTGAGCCATAAACCTTGATTCTTTTTTTGCCTAGAGAAGCAAGAATCCCCATCGCAGCCGGGTTTATTTGATATAGATCTTCAAATACAGTTTCTCCTTTTTTAATATCTTCACCCCTGTATTTGACATTTTCCCCTATTTTAATCTCTTTAAATACCAGTATATTCTTATTATCCACCTGCGTATTTTCCTTCATAATTACAGAATCAGTACCGGCAGGCATAGGACTGCCCGCATTTACAGGTATGCAAAAACCCGGATCAATGATAATACTTTCAGTCCTTTCTTCTGCGGTTATTCCTCCGGCGAGAAGTAGTCTTACTGGATAACTTACGTCAGCTCCCTTGACATCCTCCGACCTCACAGCATAGCCATCCATCGAAGAACAGTCATAACCCGGAATATCACATGAAGCCGTTATGCTCTCAGCAAGGATTTTCCCTGTACTTTCAATCAGGGGGACCTCTTTTATTTTATATTCAAACCTCGAAGTTAATATTATTCTGCGGGCTTCATTTACAGAAATCATTTTAAAATATTTTTAGTAATTATTTCATTTATTAATATTATTATTTTAAAAAAAACATGTAAAGCATTTAAATGCTAAAGAGATCGTCTTAACATCTCTAATTAAAGTAATTCAATCCGTTTACATTATATCTTCAAAGACATATAATAAACCATCAAAATTTAATATTAAGGCAATGGCGCCTTTAAGGTGCAATGGGGCATCCGTTTTCTGGACAGCGTTTGTACAGAATATGGATGTTTTTACGTTTCTTAGCCTTACAAAAGTAAAAATGTAAAATTGAACAGGTAAGGAGAAATACAATGGCGTATGATCGGGATCTCGCAAAAAATAAAAAAACATCCTATACGCAGCAGATAATGAAAATTGTAGTAAAAAAGAACAGCGGCGAAAAAGAATTCCACCAGGCAGTCGAACAGGTACTTAATTCAATAGAACCGGTTTTCGAAAGACATCCTGAATACAGGGATGAAGCTGTTCTTGAAAGGATTATCGAACCGGAGAGACAGATTATTTTCAGGGTACCCTGGATCGATGACAGGGGAAAAGTAAGAGTAAACAGAGGCTTCAGGGTTGAATTTAATAACGCCATCGGCCCTTATAAGGGAGGCCTGAGGTTTCATCCTTCTGTTAATCTTGGAATTATAAAGTTTTTGGGATTTGAACAGATCTTTAAGAATTCCCTTACTTCACAAAGTATCGGAGGCGGAAAGGGTGGAAGTGATTTTGACCCCAAGGGAAAATCTAATTATGAAGTTATGAAATTCTGCCAGAGTTTCATGACAGAATTATTCAGATATATAGGACCCGACACAGATGTTCCGGCAGGAGACATTGGAACAGGAGCCAGGGAAATAGGTTATCTGTTCGGACAGTATAAAAGGATAAAAAATACATTCGAAGGTGTACTTACAGGCAAGAACCCTGAATGGGGCGGCAGTCTTCTTAGACCAGAAGCGACAGGTTACGGTCTAATCTATCTTATGGAAGAAATACTAAGAGATAAAAATAAATCCTTCAAAGATTCCAGGGTTATAATTTCTGGTTCCGGTAATGTTGCAATTTACGCATGCGAGAAAGCAATTAGTCTCGGTGCGAAAGTTATAGCCATGAGTGATTCCGGTGGATTTATACATGATCCTGACGGGATAGATATTGATGAGATAAAAAGACTTAAGGAAGTCGAGAGAGCAAGGATTCATATGTACAGGAAAAAATATACTGATGCCAAATGTAATGAAAATCCGTGCGGGATATGGGATATACCCTGTGATATTGCACTTCCCTGTGCCACCCAGAATGAACTTGATGCGAAATCAGCAAAAAAAATAATTGAAAATGGTTGTTATGCTGTGGGCGAAGGAGCAAATATGCCTTCCACACCGGATGCAATTCAGTTATTTCTGGAAAATAAGATACTCTATGCGCCCGGAAAGGCAGCAAATGCAGGAGGGGTTGCTGTATCCTCTCTGGAAATGTCACAGAATAGCATCAGGACCAGCTGGACCAGGGACGAAGTTGATAGAAAACTCAGAGATATTATGAAAAATATTTATGAAAAAACAAGCACAGCAGCCAGGGAATACGGTGACGAAGGAAATATGGTTCTTGGAGCCAATATAGCAGGATTTGTAAGGGTTGCAAATGCTATGGTTGCACAGGGAGTTGTTTAAAATCACGGTTTTTATGTGGAGGATACAGGAACTTCTTTTATTTCAAACAAATTATTTGATTTATCCTTTATAAAAACAGTATCATGGGTATCTCGTCTTATTATAGAACATTCATAGTCATTATCCTGTGCCTTTTTGATAATTTTGCTCCTATTATCAACCGTGATGCATGCATGCTGAAAATTTCTGTGATTTGATCCTGGGGATATGAATAATTCAATTTTAAAATCATCTTTTCCGGCAACAATTATTTCAGTATCATGTTCAATGCCGAATATTTTATTAGATATCATTTTTGATATTTTAAACTTGTATTTTATTTCAAGTCCTAAAATATCCATGTAGAAGTTTTTTACCTCTGCCGGATCATTTATGCTAACAGCAACATGATCGAATATCTTTTTTTCCATATTAAATCCTAAAATATTATGTATTTTAAAAAAAGATCATAAGATATTTGCAAAAAATATTAAAGCTCAAAATCTGATATCCTCCTGACCATTCCGGATAGTTTTTTTCCTTCCAAATAAGATTTTATATCCATTCCCTTTACCTCTATGTCCGGTGCTATCTCACATAAGGGAACCAGCACAAACCTTCTTTCCGACATGCGGGGATGTGGTATCTGCAGGATATCAGATACAATTCTTTCATTGTTAAAAAATAATAAATCAATATCAATTGGTCTGGGCCCGTATCTTTTCTCTGTCTTTTTTCTCCCCATATAATATTCTATTCCCTTTACCAGGCCAAGCAGCTGGAAAGGATCCATTTCATTTTTTACAGCAATTTGAACTGCAATATTATAGAAATTTTTTTGATCGGCCAAATACATGGGCTCGGTCTCATAAAGGGAAGATATTTTTTCTATATCCACTGATGGATTATCACTGATAAGCCTGAGACCTTTTTTTATATTAGCTTTCCTATTACCCATATTGGAGCCTACTGATAGATATGCATAAAATCTTTCAGACTTCTTGTGTCCTTTTTCATTTAATGATTTATTTAAATCTGTTATAGGGGTTGCCTTATCTTTCCTTTTAATACTGTATCCCACACCGACTGAATCCAGTTTTTCTTCTATCGGAGGGGATGGTTTTTCTATTATGACATCTGCCCTTTCAACTAACTCTGACATGTCTCTTATGCTAGATGCGAGATACTGGCAGAATGTTTCTAACAGTTCAAATCTTTTGCTGTCATTTATTTCTCTTACTTTTTTTATCACATCAGAATAACTAATAGTCTTTTCAAGCCTGTCGCTTCCAGCAAAGCCAGTATCATTTATATAAACATTTATATTAAAAATAAAAAATTGACCGTTCTTTTTCTCGTATTCCCTGACACCGTGGTATCCATAAAGTCTGAGATTTTTTATAAATATCCTGAACATATAACACCTGAGATAAATAATTTACCCGTATATTGATAAGATACTATTTATTATTTTTAAAGCCCTCACAGTCTCACCTACATCATGGACTCTTACAATGCTTACATTATTGATAACGGACCATACTGCAGCCGCTATACTGCCTTCAAGCCTTTCATCCCCGGGTAGGTCCAGCACCTTTCCTAAGAACGATTTACGTGATGGCCCTACAAGCACCGGAAACCCCATGAAACTGAATTCCTTTATTTTATTCAATATAGTAATGTTATGATCAAGGTTCTTACCAAAACCTATTCCGGGATCTATTATTATTTTATCAGAGGATATTCCTGAATCTATTGCGTAACAAGCTCTCTGATAAAGATATTCATATATCTCATCTATAACATCATCATAATGGGGATTATCCTGCATATTTTCAGGAGTTCCCTGCATATGCATGAGGATAACACTCGCTCCGCCTGAAACTGCCACCGAAACCATTTTATCATCCATTGAAAGTGCACTTATATCATTTATAATAGCCGCACCAGCAGAAACAGCCTCTTCGGCAACTTCTGACCTGTAAGTATCAATTGATATCAGGATATCATAGTTTTTATTTATATTCTTTATTATCGGAATGGTCCTTTTTAGTTCATCCGCAGTGCTTACAGGCTTTGCGCCGGGCCTGGATGACATGCCTCCGATATCGATTATATCTGCACCTTCTTTTACCATCTCTTCGACATGTCTTAAAGCCTCCTGGCGATTATAAAATCTTCCGCCGTCATAAAACGAATCGGGAGTAACATTTAAAATTCCCATCACGAGCGGCTCTGATCCAGCTGTAAATCTTGTGTTTCCTATTATGTATTTTGATCTGTTCCAGCTATTTACCTTATAGCCCTTGAGAAATGAATCCAGCTCTCTGGAAAGTTCGCTAAGGCCAAATGGCTGCATCTTCAACTTTTTGATAAGGTCTTTGAGGCTGTTAAAATTCCCTTCTATGATAACATCAGTTTCCCCGGTGACTCCCAGCAGGACATCCCTTGAAGTCACAACATCCCCACCTCTTGCCAGCATTTCCTGTTTTAATATATTTGCAGCAGTAGGTTTAAGACCCTTTACTTTCAGTGCGATTGGGAATAATTTTTCTACCATAATCCTCTGCCCATCTACCGTTGCGCCGATTTTACCGAATTCAAGTATGCCTTCGGCTCTGCTCTTTATATCCAGGACTCTTATAATATGCTTCATACTTCTAATCTAAAAAAGATTTCACTTTTTTCCGTTATAAATAAGGGAAAGTACTTCCGATCTTGAGGCAGGATTATCTTTAAAAAGTCCTCTGATTGCAGATGTGACAGTTACTGTATTAGGCTTCTTTACTCCCCGCATACTCATACATAAATGTTCCGCCTCTACTATAACAATCACTCCTCTTGGTTTGATCTTTTTCATTATCGAATCTGCGACTATAGTAGTCAGTCTTTCCTGGATCTGGGGCCTTTTTGCAACTATATCAATAACTCTTGTAAGTTTGGACAGGCCGACTATTTTACCGGACTTATTAGGGACATAAGCTATATGAGCTTTCCCTATAAAAGGTACAAGATGGTGCTCACAAACAGAATAAAATGGGATATCCTTAACAAGGATTATCTCATCGTGGTTTTCGTCAAACATCGGACCCAGCTCATCCGAAGGATCCTGGCCCAATCCGGAGAAAATCTCTTCATACATATCAGCAATCCTCTGAGGTGTTCTAATAAGACCCTCCCTATTAATGTCTTCACCGATTCCCTCGAGCATCATCTTTACGCCTTTAATAATCTTTTCTTTATCCACCAGTCTCCTCCAATTCTAAGAATCTATATATCTATAAAAATTAAAAATATAATTGAACTCATCACAGATATCTATATTTAAAATCATATTTTGTTAATAGTTCAAATCCTTTAAAAATTTATGCATAAGGATATTTCGCTCGTAATATAAAAATTTTTAGCCTTTTAGACAATATGTTTAGAGATATTTTTTATTATCTTTCTATATAATAATAGGAGGCCCGGAATTGGTTCAGGCGGAACTTTTATTTTTTCCACCTGCAGCCCTCGAAACAGGTTTTTTATCAGATTCTGGCTTCTTTACCTTTTTTATTTTCCTGGTCTCAACTTTTGCCAGTATTTTCAGTATCTCCTCTCTTGATAAAGTCTCTTTTCCTATAAGCTCTTCAGCAAGACTGACAAGCGTTGATTTGTTTTCCTCAAGGATCTTCCTTGCCTTTTTGTAGCTTGAGCTTATGATATTATGAGTCTCTTCATCAATAGCAGAGGCAACTTTCTCGCTGTAATGCGGCCTTGATGCTATTTCTTTACCCAGAAAGACTTCATCTTCCTCAACCCTGAAGGTAACAGGTCCCAGACGTTCGCTCATGCCAAACTCGGTTATCATCTTTCTGGCTATCTTTGTAGCTCTCTCAAGATCATTCTGGGCTCCGGATGTTATATCTTCAAAATTCATCTCCTCGCTTACTCTGCCTCCAAGGAGTTGTGTTATATTATCCAGAAGTTCATTTTTGGACTTAAGGAACCTGTCCTCCTCTGGTAAGGTTATAACATACCCCAGAGCCCTGCCTCTTGATATTATTGATATCTTGTGAATGGGATCAGTGTAGGGCAGTACGTAGGAAAGAATTGCATGCCCTGACTCATGGAATGCAATTATTCTTTTTTCTTCTTCAGATATCACCCGGGTTTTCTTTTCAGGACCTGCAATCACCCTTTCTACGGCCTCCTCGATTTCAAACATTGATATCTTCTTCTTATTGTGTCTGGCAGCAAGAAGTGATGCTTCATTAAACAGGTTTGCCAGATCGGCACCGGTGAATCCAGGTGTTTGTTTGGCAATAGTCTTCAAATTTATTGACCTGTCCAGCGGTTTACCTCTTGCATGTATTTCAAGTATATTTTCTCTTCCTATAAGGTCAGGTCTATCAACAGGTATCTGCCGGTCGAATCTTCCGGGCCGAAGCAGAGCGGGATCAAGGATATCGGGCCTATTGGTAGCGGCGATAAGTATTACAGTGCTATCCTGGTCAAAACCATCCATCTCAACCAGAATCTGATTCAGCGTCTGCTCCCTTTCATCATGTCCTCCACCCAGTCCTGCACCCCTGTGTCTCCCAACTGCATCTATCTCGTCCATAAAAATTATTGAAGGTTGACTTGCCTTTGCCTGTGTAAAGAGATCCCTCACTCTTGATGCTCCAACACCGACAAACATCTCTACAAATTCAGAACCGCTTATCGAGAAAAAAGGAACTCCCGCCTCTCCTGAGACAGCCCTCGCAAGAAGGGTCTTGCCTGTTCCGGGCGGACCGTATAATAATACACCTTTGGGGATCTTTGCTCCCATAGCTTTAAATTTATTCGGATTTTCCAGAAACTCTTCTATCTCTCTAAGTTCCTCCACTGCCTCATCCACTCCGGCAACATCCTTGAATGTTACCCTCTGTTTACCCCTATTTGCAAGTCTTGCCTTGCTCTTTCCAAACTGCATCACCTTGGATCCTCCACCCTGTAGCTGGTTCATCATGAAAAATATCAGGCCGAACATTATAATGAAAGGTATTGCACTTATAAGTAGTTGAAGCCATATAGATTGATTCTGGTTATCAACCCTGAACTTTATGTCATTTTCAAGCAAAAACTGGGTTATATCATATTCTGGCAGAAAGGCAACTTTAAATAATGTGCCATCAGCCATTTCCCCTTCTATTACACCTTCCTCAGCTTTTACAAGAAGCGGTTCCGCAGCACTTATTCGCCCATCTTCAACCGCTGTAACAAATTCATCCATGCTGAATTCTTTAACTTCAGGGGATAAAAAAAGAGGATTTCTAAATATCAAAAACATTACTATTATAAGAAGGATAAGAAGTGCTATATTCTTAAAGCTTCTGCTCCTGAATCCTTTATTGTTGTTATTATCATTTTTATTGAAATCATTTTTCAAATTTAAGACAACTCCTTTTTACTAAATATTGGCTAACCTTTAATGTTATTATAAATACTGTTCATTTTCAATATACCCTATAAAGGGGATATTTCTGTACTTTTCTGCATAATCAAGACCATAGCCCACAACAAATTTATTGGGGATATCAAACCCCTTATACTTAACACTATTCTTCATTTTTCTGGGTACATTTTTATCAAGAAGTGCACATATTTCTATATTTTTGGGATTCCTTGCCTTTAAATTCTTAACAAGATAGTTAAGGGTCCTGCCTGAATCGATAATATCTTCTATTATAAGTACTTCTTTCCCTTCTATGCTGAACTCCAGATCTTTTGTTATTCTGACTATTCCAGAGCTTACCTTTGAATTTCCATAACTAGATACAGCCATAAAATCAAATATAACCGGTATCTTTATCTCCCTGCATATATCAGCAATAAAAATAAATGATCCCCTCAATACTGATACAAGCACCGGAACTTTATCTTTATAATCAGAAGTTATCATTGATCCCAGTTCTCCTATCCTCATCTTAAGCGAGGGCTCGTCTATTAGAACTTTTATTTTTTCATTATCGTAGATAATAATTTTTTCTCCATCCTCTTCAGTTGTCCTGTACATGTTCATTTAATACCCCTAAAAATATCTTGTTTTATTAAATCACATAAAAATTATTTTTCAAATAGCTCAATATATAGAAACTTTGATGTTTCTGGAGTTATTTTTACTCTGCTGTCAATCCTCATTTTACCTATCCATATTATTTTTTCTGAATCACAAAATACAGGTATCTTTTCTCTTTTGTTGATAGGTATCTTTTTATCAATAAAAAAATCATGAAGTTTTTTGCTTCCCCCTGCTCCAAGAGGATAAAATCTGTCTCCCTTTATCCAGCTTCTTGCTCTTAAAGGTGGAATAATTTTATCATAATCAAGAAATACCTTTGAGCAGGTAGAACTTTTGAAATCACTCGCCGAGTCCAATACTTTGGCCCGTACAGTCATCCCAAAATCTTTCAGCTCTGTTTGACCGTCTATTATTATTTCTGTTCTGCTTTTCCCTTCATTAGATCTATTAATTCCACTTTTAATCCTATCTATAATATAAGACTTTATTGTATCAGGCATGTCTTCCATAAAATTGGTGTTTGCCATATGCATAAACCCATCTATTCTGAAAATCATAAGATTCTTTAATGGAGTAATCCATTTATTTTCACCGGATCTAGAAACCGCAAGCTTTAGCGCATCTTTAATGTTTCTAAAACTTATATCCTGGGATGTTCCTTTGATCTTTTCTACTGCACAAATAATAACCCTCCTCCTGATTGCCACTGAATTTGATAAAAGGGGTTCTACCGGTATTTTTAGATATACAATACTCTTTCTGTCTCTGCTTCTAGTAAAATATGCAATCTCTTCAAGCACATTCATCGAATACTTGCTCAAAAAATTTTCTTCTTCCCTCAATATTTCTATAGAACGATTAAGACTGCTCTTAAAATTTTTATAAAAATTTTTTTCTATGTAAGGTATTAAGATATTTCTAATACGATTTCTTAGATACCTATTTTCAAGATTTGACCGGTCCAGGCAATATGCTATACCTTTTTCTTTAAGGTAACTCTTTATTTCTTCCCCGGATGTATTGATAAGAGGTCTTATGATCCTGCCGCCGAAAGGCTTTATTCCTGAAAGCCCCTTTGCCCCCGATCCTCTAATCAATCTCATCAGAAAAGTCTCCATGTTATCATCCATATTATGTCCTACAGCTATCTTTTTGATATCATATTTCTCTGCAATATCATTGAGATAATGAAGCCTTATATTCCTTGCACCTTCCTGAAATGAAAATCCTCTTGTCCTGGACCATTCTGCTGCGTCTACTTTTTCACAGAAAAGTTCTATACCCATTTTTCTGTAAAGATTTTTTACAAATTCCAGATCCCTGCCGGACTGGCCTTCTCTTGTCTTATGGTCCAGACTGAATCCATAAAGTTTAAGACCAAGCCTGTCCTTTAGCTTATATAAAAGATGAGTGAGGAAAACAGAATCAGGGCCTCCTGACACAGATATCAGGATGCTGTCTCCGTATTCTATCATACCGAAACGGCTGATTGTCTGCATAGATAGTTTTAATACCCTGTCACTCATAAAGATCCCTCATTTTTTTACTCATCAAATTTAGCCCCTTCTTCTGTTAAACTGGCCCAGGTCAAAAATTACTGTCTTTATCAAGATCGGAAAAATTATCTATTTTATCGACCTGAAGGTTTACTCTTTTAATATTTAGTGCCTTTCCACTCTTACTATCTATTTCAATAAGGACACCATTTATCCATACATCATCTTTTGCGACTGTAAATTTCTGCGGCATACCAGTAATAAACTTCTCGATAATATTTTCTTTCTTTACTCCTATAACCGAATCTCTGGGCCCCACCATTCCTACATCGGTTATATATGCAGTGCTGCCGCCAGGAAGTATTCTTTCATCTGCTGTCTGTATATGTGTATGGGTTCCGACCACCGCACTGACTCTGCCGTTTAAAAACCACCCCATTGCAACCTTTTCTGAAGTGACTTCTGCATGCATATCAACTATTATGGCAGATGTTTCCTCTCTGACATATTCGAGTATTCTGTTAACAGTCCTGAAAGGGCAATCCAGATTATCAATAAAAACCCTCCCGCAGAGATTTATCACTGCTATCTTCATTCCACCGATCTTATCAATCTCGTATACATTATAACCCCTTCCAGGTGTATCAGGGGGATAATTGGCAGGCTTAAGCAATCTCGCTTCCCTGTCAAGCATGTTATAGATCTCCCTTTTTTTAAATATATGGTTACCGGTAGTTACAATATCGACCCCGGAATCAAACATTTCACTGCATGTCCTTTCAGTTATACCTATGCCCCCTGCAGAGTTTTCACCGTTCGCAATAACGATATCTACCTCATTTTGAATTATTAAATTGGAAAGCCTTTTTCTAAGCGCATCCCTTCCCGGTTTACCTATAACGTCTCCTAAAAATAGTACTTTCAAAATATGCCTTTCTAACTCTTTTTAAATAATTTTTCCCACACAACTATATATTGAATCTTTTACTTCATAAACAACTATATAAGAATTGTCCTTTACCCGGCAGGGCAATATTATAAGAAACTTCCGCAGTAGACGAGTCAGGATAAAGCTGCATTAGAACCTTTTCATCTATTTCCAGAATACTATTTTCCAGCTTTCATCCTCTTCCTTAATAAGGGACACTTCTATATCTTTGTACATCTTTTTTTCACCATCGTAACTATCTATCAAATCGATACTTACGATAGCAATATTATTTTTAATTTCTATTTTATTTATTTCAACAGATATAATATCTGTAACATCTGAAAACTCCCTTATAAATTCCTGTTTGTCCCAGTTTTTTTTATTTTCGGAGCTTATATATTTGTACGCTCCACTGTAATCTTTCTTCATAAGCAGCTCAAAAAATATATCGACTGCTTCAACTGCTTCTTCCATCTGTTTTTCGTTAGAAAATCTTTCGAACAGAAAGTCTTTTCCACCTTCCAGTATATTGCAGCTGGAAAAAAGTACCGCTAAACCAACCGCATGTATTATAAGCGCGATTATAATAGACATCAGCTTTATGCAATTATTTTTATTTTTATATCTGCACATTATTTACCCATTTTTTATAATACCAGTGCTCTATTGCAATCTGTTCCCCATACATAATATCTGCTTCTCTTAAACTTAAATATATACCCGCTATTTTAATAACTCCAGTTTTTTATAATTATTATATACTATTCTGAACCTTACAGCTTTGATACATTAGAATTTTATACCCTGAAAATTTTTTTTAAAATCTAGAGGTCAGTAATCATTTACCGGTTAAGACATATCAAGAAATGTTCCATTTAATGGGAATGATTCTGGATGTAATAAATGATTTAAATGGTAGCGGGGATAGGATTTGAACCTATGACCTTCGGGTTATGAGCCCGACGAGCTACCAGACTGCTCCACCCCGCGCCGTAGAAATTTATTCC
>CAYROY010000070.1:0-4652 GCA_964426155.1 uncultured Actinomycetota bacterium | reverse complement strand
CAGCGGCTGACCGGTCTCAACCATCACGTAGTTTGTAAGATCAACAATTATATTTCTTGGTCTTATCCCGCATAATATCAATCTATTTTTTAACCATTGTGGTGAATCTAATATTTCAATATTTTCAAATGTCATAGCGGAATACCTGGGGCAAAGTTTATAGTCCTCAATCCTGATATCTAGATCTCTTCCGGCAACTATATTTTTTCCAAGTTTTAACTCGGGAATAAACAGCGTATTTTCTGTCATTGCACTTATTTCCCTCGCAATTCCAATAACACTCATGCAGTCTGGCCTGTTAGGTGTTATTTCAAGATCATATACAACATCATCAAGGCCAACAGCTTCTGCAAAATCTTTCCCGATAGGAAGATTTTTATCCAGTATCATTATACCCTCCGAAGCAGATGATAAACCCAGCTCTGCCTCTGAGCACATCATCCCTTCAGAATACTCCCCTCTTATTTTTCTTCTTTCAATGGTAAAATCACCAATTTTTGCCCCTTCAACTGCAAGTGCGACCTTATCACCCTGTTTAAAATTAGCTGCACCGCATACTATATTTAGCTCACCATCTCCTGAATCTACCCTGCATACCGACAACCTCCCGGCATTCTGGTGCGGTTTAAAACTTTTTATCATCCCCACAATTATATTTCTGAATCTCTCACCTATAAATTCTATTTTCTGTACTTCTGTTCCGCTCATTGTAAGAGCTTCAGCTGCTTCCTTTGGATCCAGTTTATCACCTTTTAGAAACTCATTTATCCAGTTAAAGGTAACTTTCAATGTTTATATTCCTTCCTGATAGAAATCTATAAATGTATAATTTAGAACTGTTCAATAAATCTGAGGTCGTTTTCAAAAAATAATCTGAGGTCATCAATTCCGTACTTTAGCATACATATTCTTTCAATGCCAATACCAAAGGCAAAACCGCTTACTTCTTCTGGATCATAATTAACAAATCTATAAAGCTCGGGATCGACCATGCCTGCACCGAGTATCTCTAACCATCCGGTCCATGAACATACCCTGCATCCCTTTCCGTTACAATTTTTACATGATACATCTACTTCGGCACTTGGTTCAGTAAACGGAAAATAATGGGGGCGGAATCTTACTTTTCTTTCATCTCCGAATATTTCTTTAACAAATGTCTCCAGAGTCCATTTAAGGTTCCCAAAATTTATCCCCTTATCTATTACAAGACCTTCGATCTGCGTGAACATAGGAGTATGTGATACATCATAATCCTTTCTGTAGACTTTACCTGGTACTATTATTGCAATAGGCGGTTTGTTTTGCTCCATATATCTTATCTGAACAGGAGATGTCTGTGTACGCAACAGGACATTGTCATTTATGAACATCGTGTCATGAAGAGATCTTGCAGGATGATCCCTGGGGGTGTTAAGAGCTTCAAAATTATAATAATCGGTCTCTATTTCCGGCCCGGCTGCTATTTCGAAACCCATTCCTATAAAAATTTTCTCTATTTCTTCCGTAACCCTGGATATTATATTTATACTTCCTTTTCTGGTTTTCCTGCCTGGTAGGGTAATATCTACAGACTCCTGCGCAATTTCCCTTTCCCGCTCCAGTTTCCTTATCTCAATCTCTCTTCCACTTATTATCCTATCTATTTCCTGATTCAGAGCATTTGCCATCTTTCCTACAACCGGTTTCATATCAGGGTCAAGGGAACCTATATTTTTGCGCATCGAAAGTAAGTAGCTTTTTTTTCCCAGGTATTTA
The DNA here is from genome assembly GCA_964426155.1 of uncultured Actinomycetota bacterium. Classification (GTDB taxonomy): domain Bacteria; phylum Actinomycetota; class Humimicrobiia; order Humimicrobiales; family Humimicrobiaceae; genus M55B120. The sequence continues at coordinate 2,894 of CAYROY010000070.1, read as the reverse complement.
CTCTTAAGTAATTCAAGACTTTTTATATCATTAGAAGCTTCAATATCCAGGTGAAGATTTTTAATCTCTTTATTAATTCTATTTTCAATCTCACTTATTTTTTTTGCTTTTTCCTGATCCATTTATATCTAACTTAATTTTTCCCTGGCTAAATCAGTTAACTGTTTGAAGGCTTCCGGATCGCTTACAGCCACTTCTGAAAGCATCTTCCTGTTTATATCTACATCTGCCTTCTTCAGTCCATTTATAAATTCATTGTAAGATAATCCATTTAACCTGGCTGCAGCATTTATTCTTGTAATCCACAACCTTCTGAAATTTCTCTTGTTATTTTTTCTATCCCTGTATGAATAACTCATTGATTTCATCATTTGTTGTTTAGCTGATTTAAAAGTCCTGCTGCTGGAGCTTCTGTATCCCCTGGCTTCTTTTAGGACTTTTTTATGGCGCCTGTTCTTTACGGTTCCTCTTTTAACTCTGGTCATTTCAAATCACACCTTTCTTTACCTACAAAGAAGCCTTTTAATTCTTTTTGAATCGGCAGATGATATCTCTGTATCACTACCCAGTCTTCTTTTTCTTTTAGCATCTTTCTTTGTTAATATATGGCTCTTAAAAGCCCTTCTTCTCATAATCTTACCGCTGCCTGTTAATTTAAACCTTTTTGCTGCTCCTTTATGAGTTTTTAATTTTGGCATAAGTTACATCCTTCCTGAGTAATTTCGCTGTTCTATTAAATATTCTTAAATTATTGCTATTTTATGAAGGCGCAAGGACCATGATCATATTATAGCCATCAAGTTTTGGTCTCTGCTCCACAAGTGAATGGTCGACAAGATCGTTAATTATACTCTCAAGAATATCCATTCCAAGCTGTTTATGCACTATCTCCCTGCCTCTGAACATTACAGTTACCTTTACCTTGTTCCCGTTCTTAAGAAATTTTTCAATCTGTCTTTTCTTTGTATTAAGATCATTGGTATCTATCTTTGGTCTTATTTTTATTTCCTTTACTACAATATGAGATTGCTTTTTCTTCTTAAGCTTCTCGGATATTTCCAATTTATACTTGTATTTCCCAAAATCCATTATCTTGCATACCGGAGGTTTGCTTTTTGGAGATACCTCTACAAGATCAAGCCCTTTTTCATCCGCAATCTGCTGGGCCTGCCTTAAGGGAACTACCCCTATCTGATTACCGTCATCATTTATCAACCTTACCTCTGGGGCCCTGATCTGACCATTTATCCTTATTCTTCTATCGTTAATAAATTCCTCGCTTCCATTGAATTTTAAAAAAAATAGGTAGATAAACCATCTACCTATTATTTATATAACCAGATCAATAAACTCCTTAAGTCATTATCTGGTGAGAAATAGATGATTTCTACTTAATTATATCTTAAAATATCTATACTATTTTTTAATGGTCAAGAATTATACTAATATTAATTATATTTGTCTATACCACCTTTTCAGTTTCTTCTTCAGGGAGATAATCCCTTTTCCATGCCACATCAGCTATCTTCTTATATTCATCAGCATACTTGTCAAGGGGTCCTGCAAGACATCCTACTATTGTCTCAGCTCCTTTATGGGTCGGGTATGCACCTGTTTCTGTTACAATATCCCGGAGAACCCATGGATTATCTATTATAGCACAGGGTCTCAGGTGGTTTTCGGTATAAGGCTGTCTTTTTCTGAATGCTTTGAAGAAATCTGAATTCAGTATATCCACCAGACTCTTTTCCTTTATATTATCACCTGCATAATGTATGAAAACACAGGGCTCAACATCACCGTTTACATTTACATGCAGGTAATTTTTCCCTCCTGCCATACATCCATTTACAAGATGGCCGTCATTCCAAAAATCTGCAACAACAATTTCGTTCCTTCTTCTTATTTCAAGTATTCTGGCCCTCCTGTAATCTCTCTGCTCAGGAGTAGGCATAAGGTCGAGGTCCGGTTCCCTTCCTATCGGTACATAATTGAAATACCATCCTATAAATGCACCTTTTTTAACAAAAAAGTCTATAAATTCATCGCTTACCACCAGCTCATTATTTGACCTGGTAGCTGTGACTGAATAGCCAAAAAGAACTCCGTTATTTGCAAGATTATCCATTGCAGTCATTATCTTATCCCATGTACCTTTTCCTCTTCTTGCTTCGGTTTCCTTTTTAAAGCCCTCCACACTTATGCATGGTATTGCATTACCCAGTTCTGCAAGTTTCTTTGCAGCCTTCTCATCAATAAGCGTACCATTTGTGTATATCTGGAAAAATGAATCATTGTGCCTCTCAAGGAAATCAAATATGTGATCCCAGTAAAATGGTTCTCCGCCTGTAATAACAAAGAAATATAGACCTATGTCATTTGCTTCATCTATTATCCTGTTGCATACGTCATACGGAAGATCATCCTTCTTGGAATACTGCCATGCATAACAGCCGTAACAGCGCAGATTACATTTCATGGTGGGGCTTATAACCAGGTGGTTAGGGGGATTGATTCCGTATTTATCGGTAAATGCTTTTCTTTTTGGCTGGCCCTGGACCATAGCATTGTTTATAAGGTTCATAACTACTTTGTCTCTTACCGATGGTGACATGTTTACGATTGCCCTTTTAAGGTTTACCAACAGATTCTCCAGGAAATCCCTTTCCTCTTTCTTCTTCAGCTTGTAAACCCTTCCCTTTATTATAGACAGCCATTTTTCATCAGAAATCTTAGGAAGTACCTTTAGCGCGCTCTTTATAGCCGCTTTGGTGGTGTACAGCTTCACCCTCTCTTTGATAGTCATTTGACACCCCTTTGGTATATATTAACATCAATATAATTTAATATTGCTTAAAGTAATTATAAGAATTAATCAATTAAAAATAAAGAAC
>CAYROY010000069.1:0-7280 GCA_964426155.1 uncultured Actinomycetota bacterium | reverse complement strand
CCCTGGCGTGCAAGCATGACCGCTATATTAAGTCCTGTCTGGCCACCAAGGGTCGGCAGTATTGCATCGGGTCTTTCCCTTTCTATTATCTTTGCCACAAATTCTGTGGAAAGCGGCTCGATATATGTCTTATCTGCAAATTCAGGATCTGTCATTATGGTGGCAGGGTTGGAGTTTACCAGCACGACTTCATAACCCTCTTCTTTTAACACCTTACATGCCTGGGCACCTGAATAATCAAACTCACAGGCCTGCCCGATTATTATCGGGCCTGACCCTATTATCATTATTTTCTTTAAGTCTTTTCTCTTTGGCATGTACTCTCCTTAACCGTTCCGGCCATTCTTATAAAAATTATCAATAATTTCAGTAAATCTTTTAAAAATATATCTTGAATCATGAGGACCTGGTCCTGCCTCGGGGTGGTGCTGCACTGTAATGGAATGGATCCCGGGGTAATAAAGTCCCTCTATTGTATTATCGTTTAAGTTTATATGTGTTACACGGTATGGTATCCCAATATTTTCAAGTGAATCTATATCCACAGAAAATCCGTGATTCTGTGTGGTTATTTCAATCCGCCCATTTTCGGTATTTTTTACCGGATGATTTGATCCGTGGTGGCCGAACTTTAACTTATATGTCTTAGCTCCCAGTGCAAGTGCAAGCAGCTGATGGCCGAGACATACCCCGAATATGGGTATTTTCCCGATAAAGCTTTTTATGTTTTCAACAGCATACTTTACGGCAGCCGGATCACCGGGTCCATTGGACAGCACTATCCCGTCAAACTCACCTGTCAGGAAATCACGGGGAGGAGTCCTGGCAGGCATTACTACTATTTTAAATCCTTCACGATCCAGACATCTAAGAATGCTATTCTTTACCCCAAAATCATATACGGCGACAGTATATCTGTAATCCGTCTTATCCGGATTAAATATACATTTACTGCTGCGGGTCACTTTATCCACCAGGTTCCTTCCGGTCATACCGGGAAAGGCTTCAAGCCTTTCCTTCAGGACAGCAGGGTCTGATGTTTCGGTGGATATTATACCCTTCATGGCTCCTTCAACCCTGATATGCTTTGTCAGCTGCCTGGTATCTATATCATGGATACCTATTATGGAATACTCTTTAAGATACTTCTCCAGGCTCCTTTCAGCCCTCCAGTTGCTGTAATTATCCATATATTCACGTACTATAAGACCCTTAACCTGTACTTTTGATGACTCTATATCCTGTGAGTTTACTCCGTAATTTCCAATCTGCGGATATGTCATGGTAACTATCTGTTCACAGTATGAAGGGTCAGTAAGTATTTCCTGATAGCCTGTCATAGCCGTGTTAAACACCACTTCCCCGGGCACCTCACCGCTTTCCCCGAAATTTTTACCTTCGAACATCATACCGTCTTCTAAAAAAAGAACTGCTTTCAATTTGACCCGCCTTCATAAACTATTTTTCCCTTTTTTATTGTAAATCTTATCTTCCCATACAGCTTCTGCCCTATAAATGCGCTGTTTTTGCTCCTTGATATAAAACAATCTGCCCTGGGTGTAAAATCTGCTCCGGGATCGGCTACTGTTATATCTGCTGGTGCGCCCCTGGATATCTTACCGGCATTTATCCCTATTATTGCCGACGGGCCCAGAGTTAAGAGCCGCACCAGCTTATCAATACCGACTTTATGCTCCCTGCAAAGCTTCGTATATGAAGCAGCAAACAATGTTTCCAGACCGGTGGTCCCGAATGCTGCCTCTTTAAAAGTCGTATTTTTCTCCGTATCAAGATGAGGGGCGTGATCGGATATAATTGCATCAATGGTCCCGTCTTTTACTCCCTCTATAAGGGCCAGCTGATCATTCCTGCTTCTCAGGGGAGGTTTGACTTTAAGGTTTGTATTAAAGCTTTCAAGGAAGCTGTCATTGAAAAAAAGATGGTGCGCAGTCACATCGCATGTAACGGATATCCCATCCTTTTTTGCCCTCCTTATCATATCCAGGGCCGTAGAGGTGCTTAAATGTGTAATATGTATCCTGGCTCCGGTCTTGCCTGCAAGCATTATATCCCTCTGTATAATCAAGTCATCAGAAAGCCTGGATATTCCTTCAAGGCCAAGCCTTGTAGAAAATTTCCCTTCGTTCATAAGCCCGTATTCTGAAAAACTGTACTCTTCCTCATGAAGAATAAGGGGTTTACCAAACTGGAGAGAATATCTCATGATCTCAAACATCAGCCTTCCGTCAGATACGCACATGCCGTCATCTGAAAATGCCACAGCCCCTTCTTCGCAAAGAAGGCCCATTTCCGCTATCTCCTTTCCCCCGATTCCTCTGGTCATCGCAGCAACAGGATAGATGCTGCAGTCTGTAGAATCTGCCTTCTCTATTACATACCTTACAAGATGCGGGCTGTCTATAACCGGGGATGTATTTGGCATGCAGGCCATTGAGGTTATACCGCCTGCAAGCGCTGCTTCCGCACCGCTTTCTATTGTTTCTTCTTCCTCTAAACCGGGATCCCTCAGGTGCACATGCATATCAACCAGGCCCGGCATCACAAACATCCCCTCTGCATCTATTATCCTTATATCCCCATTTCCGTAATCTATCTTATCTTCTATATCCCTTATAAGCCTTCCTTCTATATAAATATCCTTCCTGCAGGCTGCGCCATTCTCCGGATCTATAAGTCTTCCGTTTTTGATTAATATTTTACTTCCCATATCCTATTTCCATTCATCCAAGTATAAGGTATAAGATGGCCATCCTTATTGCCACTCCTGCTGTAACCTGATCCTCTATGATAACACTACTGTAGGGGCTTCTCGCCCCGCCCATAACCTCGTCGCTTATCTCTATACCCCTGTTTACCGGACCCGGGTGCATTATAACTGCACCTTCCTTCATCCTGCCCACCCTGTCCCTGTTCAGGCTTAAGTACCTGTTATATTCATTTATTGAGGGATAAAATTTTCTGTCCTGCCTTTCAAACTGCATCCTCAGCATATATATTATATCGGCGCTTTCAATCACGTCGTCTATACAGCTGTATAAATTAAAACCAGAACAGTCCTCCGGAAGAAGCATCGAAGGTGCAACAATTAATACATCCATTCCCATCTTCTCGAAAAGGAGGATGTCTGATGCTGCAACCCTGCTGTTTAAAAAGTCCCCTACAATGGCAACCTTCAGCCCGCTGCATGTCTTAAACCTGCTCCTTATGCTGTATACATCAAGGAGCGCCTGGGTAGGATGCTGATGTTTGCCGTCACCTGCATTTACTAGAGGAATATCTATAAGGTCGTCAACCATCTTAACGGTTCCGGCATCGCTATGCCTGACAACCACAAGGTCGACCTGCATTGCAAGTATTGTCCTTATGGTATCCATTATGGACTCTCCCTTTTTAAGGCTCGATGTGGAGGCAGAAAAATTAATCATATCGGCAGACAGCCTCTTTGCAGCTACTTCAAAAGAAGTCCTTGTTCTTGTGCTGGACTCAAAAAAAAGGTTTACAACGGTCTTTCCCCTCAGTATTGGTACTTTCTTTATCTCCCTTTTTGATATATCGGTAAATGAATCCGCTGTTTCCATTATTTTTAAAACATCTTCCTTTTCCAGGTCATCTATCTGCAGTATGCTTTTCTTACTTAACATCTTCTCCCTTTTCGATTAGTATTACGCCGTCCTCACCATCGGTTTCCTTAAGTTTTACCATCACAAGTTCATTGCAGGATGTGGGGACATTCTTTCCGACATAATCAGCCCTTATAGGCAGCTCCCTGTGCCCCCTGTCTATAAGAACAACAAGCTGGATCGATCTTGGCCTTCCAAGGTCTATTATTGCATCCAGCGCCGCCCTTATGGTTCTGCCTGTAAATAACACGTCGTCCACAAGTATCACATTCTTATCTGTTATATCGAAGCCTATTTCTGTCTTTTCTATCTCAGATTTTATTTTCATCCCGAAATCATCCCTGTAGAACGATATGTCAAGTTTCCCAAAGTCAACCTTCTTATCTTCAAAAGACTCTATCCTGTCAGCGATCCTTCTTGCCAGGGGAACACCCCTTTTTCTCAAACCGATGATAACAAGGTCCTCTGATCCCCTGTTCCGCTCCAGTATCTCGTGGGATATCCTCTTTATCACCCTTTCCAGGTCTTCCGGATTTAGAATACTTGCTTTCTCTATCATAATCTTTCCAAAAAAAAGACCCTCTTACAAAAATGTAAGAGAGTCTTAGAATCTATATTATTTAATTGTAGCAATACTATATAAACCATACCTTTTAGCCTCTCTGGACTATTTTAAAGGTTGACATATTAAATTTTCTCCCAAAATACTATAGATTAATTCAGCCTAAAATACAAGGAAGAACCAGAAATTATTTGAATTTTCTCCTCAGCTGCCTCAATTTATAATTGAGATCATCTCCTTTGCCGCCGCTGTCATCTCCGTAACTGCCCCTGTTATTATTCATCCTGGGGGGCCTGTTTTCCCTTTCTTTCGCTTCATTTACTATAATTGTCCTCTCCATGAAGCTTGACTGGTTTAGCTTTTCCATTGCATCTTTTGCCTGATCCTCTTCCGCCATCTCCACAAAGCCAAATCCCTTTGATCTGCCGTCGGGCCTTGTGATGACTTTAGCGTAGGTAACCTCGCCAAATTCGCCAAACAGGTCGTTTAGCTCCTTTTCGGTTACTGCATAATTCAGGTTTCCCACATACATCCTTTTTTTCATTGTCCATACCTTTCCCATAATAAAATGCTATTTATACAGGCACAGAAATATTATATAAAAATAAGTTCTTTGAATTTAGAAATAGATTAAATGCGGAAAGATTAAATTCTATTTGATCTGTATTCTTAAATAAAAATCCCCATTGCCAGTATTAAATAGTGTCTAAAAACACACCTGTTAATTATATAATACAAATAGATAATAAATCAAATAAGAATTTATAAGAATTTATAAGCTTTAAAATAAAAAATTATTTATATTTATATCCAGATATTTGAAATTTGTATCCTTCTTGCCGCAAATCCATTAATTTTATTCTATTAACATCAAAAATCGCCTTCAAAATCCCGGCAATGGACCTGTCTTTGCAAAAATAATATCCTTAACTTATAAGAAACAGGATCAATAAATAAGTACTTTTCTATTCCAGGGGCTCCGGATCCATTACCTTTCCCATAAACATTATGGAACCCGTCCTGTCATCGGATATTGTAATGAAATACGGTCTATTTACGTTAAACTCTACAATTTCCTCTACAGGCATTGCCGATTCAACCATCTCTACAACAGTGGCTGCAGCTGCCTCGCTGCCCTTTTCGTTTACCTCTATCACGGCCTTGTGCAGCACCCTGGAAATAAATATACCCCTGCTTATTGCCGAAAAATCAGCATCGGGTGTAAATGCTATTCCCATACCCATGCTGATAAGGGCATCATTTAAATTCTTTATCCCGTATTCCATCCTGTATTTCGGCATTGAAAGCGAGACCTCTTTATCTGAAAGACCTGGTATTATGCTTTCCCATTTTTCTGCGTCCATATCGTTAAGTATCGGATCTATTTCTACCCCCTGATCCGGAAGCAATATGTACATTGAAAGTTTTTCCTTGCCGTAGGGAAGCCTTAAAACTGAAAAGCCTTCACCTCTTCCGTACTGGAAATTCCGCTGCATATGCATCATGGGAACCTTTTCTGTGCTTCCGTCTGCATGGTAAAAATCATCATCAAAAGTCGATTCCTCCTCAAAAGGATAGGTCCAGTCCCCTTTAAAGTATATTGCATTTATAAGGTACATCACCGCATCTTCGGGTATTCTGTCTATCATCTTTTTTATCTTTTCCCTGGTGGCATCCGATATCCAGCTGTTTATAATATCGGCCGCATCCGCTCTCGAAAAATCAAGCTTTCTTACCTCTGAATTGTAATATTGCTTGTTAGTATCTATAAAATCCTTTTCAGGTTCGAAGTCGGACCTCTGCCATATAGAATTGGCGATGCTTATTTCTACATCGCTATCCGCATTGATTATGCTGATCATAAGGTTGCTGAAACCCCTGTTAAGCTCTTCCATTTCCATTCCGGAAAACTCCATTGCCTCTGCCATTGCATCTGCAGTCTCGCCCACAGCCCCGTTATAGGTCATCGCAAGTGCAAGAAGTATGGAAAGCGGTGAGATAAATATATTTTCCCCTTTATCCTCATCCATAAGCTCCCTGAACATATTAAATGCAAACTCTGTATTTGCCCCCACAAGGCCTTCGCCTGTATTTTCAGCCAGTTTATCTGATTCTTCTGAAGATACTGCAGGAAGATTACCTGTATTTTTGGAGCCGGAAGTAGTTTCCTGGCTACTGCATCCAAATGATATTACTGATATGAGAAGTGCTGTTATTACTGTCGTCATTAAAAATATCTTTATTTTACCCATATCAATCCTCCGTATATTGATTTTATTACCTGTAATATATATACGAATAAAAACGCCGGCCAGGCGGGGTATTACTCAAAAATTCCTTTTATTTTAAACTGTAAAAAATCTGTTCCGTCTATAACAGAAATAAAATCCTGTACTTTATCTTCCCTGCCGAAATCTTTCAATTCAAAATCTTTCTCTCCGGATAAAATTCCTTCGACAGATAAGACAGAAACTTCAATGTTTCCTGTAAATGAAAGCTCAGGATCAATGTTTTCTATCACAAGGAGCAGCTCGGACTCCTCTTCTGCCATTGATATCCAGTACATAAAAAGCAGATTGCCTGCCACTACCTCAACCGGCTGGCCTATATCCTCTATTGCAATCTCAAAAACCTCATCGACTTCACCTTCTCCGGTTTGCAATCCTTCTACTTTTTTAACCTCAAGCGCCATGTCCCCGCTTTCGCTGGCCTCCTCTTCCCGGGGAGCTTCCTGTTCTATAACCATAATGTTCTCGTCACTGGCTGATTTTTCCTCTTCAGCTGCAGCCGCCTGCCTCTCGCCTGAAGGCGCATACAGGCCTGACATCCTGAAGAACCCCCATGCTCCAAGACCTATCACTAAAGCTGCAGAAGCAGCAATGGCAAGAGTCTTTATCCAGTACCTTCCGGTATCTGCCTGAAGCCGCTCAACCATTATCTCATCGCCTATTTCCAGTTCACCCTGCTCTACAGGCTGTTTTATAAACCTTCCGTCACTGGTTAAGGCAATGCAGTAGTTCTTATGTATTTCTATTACAACTGCTCTCATATCAATCACCGCCCCGGCCGATATTTAT
>CAYROY010000068.1:0-12360 GCA_964426155.1 uncultured Actinomycetota bacterium | reverse complement strand
GATGGCTATTGATGCTTACGGTCCAATAGCTGATAACGCCGGGGGGATAAGCGAAATGAGCGGGTTGGGACCGGAGACAAGAAAAATCACTGACAGTCTAGATTCTCTTGGAAATACAACTGCAGCTATAGGAAAGGGATTTGCAATTGGTTCTGCAGCATTGACCGCCCTGGCTTTATACGCAGCTTATAGCCTAGCAGCAGGAGTGGATTTGATTAACCTTACTGAGCCAGCTGTTGTAATTGGAATGCTTTTAGGGGGCTTGATTCCTTTCTTTGTAGCTTCAAGTACGATGAGGGCAGTCGGTTCTGCTGCATTTAAAATGGTTGAAGAAGTTCGAAGACAATTCAGAGAAATAAAAGGACTAATGGAAGGAACTGGTGAGCCAGATACAAAAAAGTGTATTGATATTGCAACAAAAGCAGCAATAATAAAAATGTTAATTCCAGGATCTGTAGCAGTCCTCTTTCCTGTTTTTGTTGGTTTTGTTCTCGGAAAAGAAGCATTGGGAGGTGCTCTTGCAGGTGCAACTGTTGTGGGAGTTATGCTGGCTTTGATGATGGCAAATTCAGGAGGAGCATGGGACAATGCCAAGAAGTATATTGAAGGAGACTTTATGGAAGGATTTGGAAAGAATAGCGAACCCCATAAAGCATCAGTTGTAGGTGATACGGTAGGAGACCCCTTCAAGGATACATCGGGACCCTCCATGAATATTTTAATAAAATTAATGTCAGTAGTAAGTCTGGTACTTGCACCATTGTTAAAAAATGCTGCCCCGTTGCTTGATTTACTAAATTTTTAGTTATTATAGGATTATAGATTCAAATTTCATAAAAATAATTATGCATGCATATTAATTATGTATGCATAATTATTTTTGAGTTATTTTTATTGAAAATGATATCAGTAATACAAAAGGTTTTAGAAATATTACACTGAAAACATTATTTAAGGGCATGTTTTAATTGAGAAAACAAATATTGCTACTTATAAATGAAATATTAGGCGATATATATTATAATAAAAGGGAAAATAAATTTGAATAATTATTTGGTTACAATATTTAATATTTTTATTAAGGTATCTTATTTATGGTTGATATAGATTTAAGAACCCAGAGAATAGGCGATATTCTTGTAAATAAAAAACTCATAACCAGAAAACAGCTTGATGACACTCTTATAACGCAGAAGGAAACTGGTAAAAAACTTGGAGAAATACTTGTCAGCAAAGGTTTTATAAATGAGCAGACTCTTGTAGAATTAATATCTTTCCAGAGGGGCTATGATACAGTTAACCTCAGCAGCATACAGGACAGCATAGACCAATCTGTTGCAAATCTAATATCCAAAGATTTTGCTTTCAAAAGAAAAGTATTTCCGTTTAAGCTTATAGATAGTACGCTCCATGTAGCGATGACTGACCCCAGGGATATTAATGCAATTGATGAGATAAGACTACTTACGGGATATAATGTAAAACCATTTATAACTACTCGTAAGGATATAGACGATATAATCAAATTATATACTTCTGACGATTACAGCCTGAAAGAAGTCCAGGAAATAATGAGGGATGCCGATCTTACAATATCCGAGAAATATGAAGAAGATGTAGTAGAGAAGAATCCCCTGGTAAAACTTGCCAACCAGATTATACTGAAGGCAATATCCCTGAGGGCAAGTGATGTCCATATAGAACCCCAGGAAAAGAATTGTGCAATCAGGTTCAGGGTAGACGGGGTTCTTCAAAAGATAAAGGATGTTCCAAAAACTGTACAAAGGCTATTAATTTCCCGCTATAAGATAATGGGCGGTCTTGATATCACTGAAAACAGGCTGCCACAGGACGGCAGAGGTTCAATAAAATTTCAGAACAGGATAATCGATCTGAGATTTGCATCAATTCCTTCAGTTTTCGGAGAAAATATAACAATTAGAATACTTGATAGAGATGAAAGTGTATTTAACCTTAAAAAAAGCGGTATGCTTTCTGAAGACCTTAAGAAGTACAGTAAAATGATATCAATACCACATGGGTCTATAATAATTACAGGGCCTACTGGTTCCGGTAAGACTACTACCCTTTATGCAACCCTGAACAAAATTGCAAATGTAGAAAAAAAGATTTTTACAATAGAGGATCCTGTTGAATACAGGTTTCCAAATATAATACAGGTTCAGGTCAATCCGAAAATAAATATGGATTTTTCAAGAGGACTGCGTGCTATGTTGAGGAGTGATCCTGATATAATAATGGTAGGTGAAATAAGGGATCTAGAAACAGCAAAAATATCAATGGAAGCATCAATAACGGGTCATCTTGTATTGACGACCTTACATACAAATGATGCGCCTTCAAGTCTTACAAGATTGCTGGAAATGGGTATTGAATCATATATGATATCTTCTGCAGTAAAATGTATAGTTGCCCAGAGACTCGTCAGAAAGTTGTGTGATAACTGCAAGGAGGAAATGGATATATCAGAAATACCACTTGATAAAGACATTGAACCAATATTAAGAGGTAAAAAAATATATAAAAGTATTGGTTGTAGCAGATGTAATAATACAGGTTATTATGGTAGAGTGGGCGTATATTCAATTCTGCTTGTATCAAAAAAAATAAGAGAAATGCTTCTTGAACGTAGAAGCACTGATGCTATAGAAGAAGCTGCAAGAGAAGAGGGAATGAGTACTCTTCTGGAAGCAGCCGCAATGAAAGTTGCAGAAGGTGTAACCTCCCTTGATGAAATGTACAGGGTGGTTCTATAATATATTTGTCACGATTATGAATTAATAATATTTTCGTTATAGACTGGCTAATTATATGGCTATAGACAATTTCGTACATCTTCATGTCCACAGTGAATATTCATTACTTGATGGAGCTGTGAGAATAAAACAACTTATAGAGAAGGCAAAGAATCTCGGTATGCCGGCAGTAGCTCTTACAGATCACGGAGTGATGTACGGAGTGATAGAATTCTACCGCACAGCAAAAGAAGCCGGATTAAAGCCAATAGTAGGATTTGAAGCATATATGGCTCCGCGCAGCCGTTTTGACAGGCAATCAACCAGAGAAAAAAGAGAAGATGCGCCCTATCATATTACCTTACTTGCAGAAAACAATACCGGGTACCAGAATCTAATGAAACTTGCAAGCTATGGATTTCTGGAAGGATTTTATTATAGACCGAGGATAGATAAAGAACTTTTAAGGAAATACGGTGAAGGTATTATTGGACTGAGCGGTTGTATTGCAGGAGAAATACCAAGAAATATAATTTCTGGCAGGATAGAACTTGCTGAAAAGGCCTTAATAGAGTTCATGGACATTTTTGGAGAAAAGAATTTTTATCTTGAGCTCCAGGATTCTGGTTTACCTGAACAGAAGATTGCAAATGACAAAATAATAGAATTTTCAAAAAAATACTCTATTCCCCTGGTAGCTACAAATGATGTACATTACCTTAATAAAGAAGATAACCGGTTTCATGATGTCCTCCTCTGTATTCAGACAGGTTCTACAATTAATGAGAAAGACCGCCTGAAATTTACAACAGATGAATTTTACTTCAAAGATCAAAAAGAGATGGCCAGGCTTTTTTCAGGGCAGGAACGGGCATTAAAAAATACACTCGAAATAGCAGAAAGGTGCAACACTCAAATAAAATTTGGAATGGATCTGATACCTACTTTTATTACTCCTGACAGTAGTACACCGGGTGATTATCTGGAAAAATTATGTATGGATGGAGCCATAGCCAGATATGACAGCATCTCTGCAGATATTGATGCCAGGCTCAAAAAAGAACTTTCGGTAATAAAAAAGATGGGATTTGAACAGTATTTTCTTATAGTATGGGATTTTGTCCGGTTCGCAAAACAAAATGGTATTAGAGTAGGACCGGGGAGAGGTTCTGCAGCCGGAAGCATAGTATCTTATTGTCTTGGCATAACTGATATCGATCCATTGAAACACGGTCTTCTCTTTGAACGTTTTCTGAATGAAGAGAGAAGAAGCATGCCTGATATAGATATTGACTTTTGTTATGAAAAAAGGAGTCAGGTTATAAAATATGTTACAGAAAAATATGGTGAAAGAAGGGTTGCCCAGCTTATAACATTTGGGACTATGGCTGCAAGACAGGCAATAAGGGATGCAGGAAGGGTGCTTGAGGTTCCGTATGCTGAAGTTGACAGGGTAGCAAAGATGATACCTATGGAATTGAATGTAACAATTAAAAATTCACTGGATATGGCTGCCGGGCTAAGGGAGATATATGAAAATGATCCTAAGATAAGGGATGTAATAGATACTGCCATATCGCTGGAAGGCATGGTAAGGCAGGATTCCGTCCACGCAGCAGGAGTGGTAATATCAACAGAAGATCTGTATAACTATACTCCCATCCAGAAAGAGGGAGAAGGTGATATAGTCACCCAGTATAAGATGGAAGATATCCAGGAAATAGGGCTTCTTAAAATGGATTTTCTCGGTCTAAAAACACTATCTCTTATAGATAAGTGCCTGTTTCTTATAAAGAAAGCAAAAAATGTAGATATAGATGTAAATAGCCTGAGCCTTGATGACAAAAAAACCTATAAAATGTTGTCGGAAGGAGACTGTCTGGGGGTTTTTCAACTTGAAAGCTCGGGAATGAGAGAACTTGTAGTTAATTTAAAACCTGCAAAATATGAAGACCTGGTTGCTCTTCTGGCATTATACAGGCCGGGTCCGCTGCAAAGCGGCATGGTTAATGATTTTGTTGAAAGTAAAAATGGCAGGAAAAAAATAAGCTATCCCCATCCGAGCCTTGAGCCGATACTTAAGGATACCTATGGGATAATACTTTATCAGGAACAGGTTATGGGAATTGCTTCAGAACTTGCAGGATTTTCAATGTCTGAAGCAGATATTCTCCGGGGAGCAATCAGCAAGAAAAAAAGAAAACTTCTTGAGAAGCAGAGGCAGAAATTTATAGATGGGGCCAGAAAGAAGGGTATAGAAGAGGATATTGCTGAGAATATATTCGCGCTGGTAAAACACTTTGCTGAATATGGCTTTAATAAATCACATAGTGCTGCATATGCGATGATATCATATCAGACAGCATATCTTAAAGCGAATTATCCGGTAGAATTTATGGCCGCGCTTCTCAGCATCAGGATGAACAGCCAGGAAAAAGTCGCACAATATGTGCAGGAGACTAGGAGGATGGGAATAACTGTTCTACCTCCGGATATCAATGAAAGTTTCTCAGATTTTACAGTGAGAGGTAATTCTATACGTTTTGGACTTTCTGCAATAAAAAATGTTGGAAGCAATGTTATAGAAAATATTGAAAACGAAAGAGATAAACGCGGTAAGTTTAAGGATTTTATAGATTTTTGTCAGAGGGTGCAGACTCCAGTCCTAAACAGGAAGACTCTGGAGAGTCTTATAAAAAGCGGTACATTTGATTCCCTTGGCCATGGCAGAAAGTTTCTTTTTGAAAACTTTGAGACAATAACAGGAGAAGTCCTTAAGATAAAAAGAGATAGAGACAGGGGACAATTTTCCCTTTTTGACAGCGATGGGGGGAATAAGGGAGAATTATTATTTGATGGAACAATAACCGGCAGCAGCACCCAGGATGAGTATCCGCAAAAAAAAATATTGAATTTCGAAAAAGAAATGCTTGGTCTTTATATATCAGGACATCCACTGCTTGAATATGAGAAAGCATTGTCAAAACTTGATAGTATAATAAAAATAGCTTCTTATAACGACAGGTCGGAAGTTAGTTTAGGAGGAATAATAACAGGAATAAAGACAGTATTCACAAAAAAGAATCAACAGATGTGTTTTATAGATTTTGAAGATATTGAAAGCAGTATAGAAGTAATAGTCTTTCCAAATGTGCTTGAGAAATGTAAAAAATATATTGCTGTGGATAAAATTGTAAACATAAAGGGTAAAATTGATAAAAAGGAAGACCAGATAAAGATTATCTCAAATGAAATAAGTGAACTTGAAAAAGACAGTACAGATAAAAAAGTAAATACGGGGATCGGCAAAAATGAAGGTAAAATCGTTTTTTCTATAAATAAAAAATACCTGGACAGGGATATAATCAATGATCTTTATGAAATTATGAAAAAAAACCCCGGGAGTAATGTTGTTCAGCTAAGGATTATATCAGAAGATGATGAAGATTCAGATAAATACGACCTTCCAGTAAATTTCAAAATAAATGGGGAAGTTAAATTTTTGCAGGATGTTGAAAATAGCTTTGAAGGAAAGATCAAATTGTTTAAAATCGGCGTAGAAAAAAATCTAACATATGAATACCGGGAGGATCACAGATGAGAGATTTAAAATTTGCAGTACTCGGAGCGGGCCATGGAGGGAAAGCACTTGCTGCCCATTTAGCAATAAAAGGATTTTCAGTCAGCCTTTACAACCGGACGCTTTCCAGGATAAGGCCTATTATTAAAATGAAGGGTATAGAACTTGAAGGTGAGGTTAAAGGTTTTGGGAGACTCGATGTTGTTACAGATGATATAAAAAAAGCTGTGGGCGGGGCAGATATAATAATGGTAGTTGTTCCTGCAAATGGCCACAGATATATAGCAGAAAAGTGTGCGCCTTTCTTAAAAGACGGGCAAATAGTGGTACTGAATCCGGGAAGGACCTGCGGAGCAATCGAATTTTTGCAGGTTTTACGTGATAATGGAAATGATAAAGATGTAGTGATTGCTGAGGCACAGACTTTTATTTATGCGAGCAGGGGTATGGGACCTGCAACAGCAAGGATATTCAGAATAAAGCAGGCAATACCAGTTGCGTCTATACCTTCCGAAAAAACCGAAGAGGTCGTTCAGAAATTAAACCAGGCTTTTCCGGAGTTCATAGAAGCTTCAAGCGTCCTGGAGACCAGTTTTAATAATATGGGTGCTGTTTTTCATCCTTCCATTACCATATTGAATGCATCAAGGATAGAATCAACACTGGGAAATTTTCAATTTTACATAGAGGGCGTTACTCAATCGGTGGCAAGGATACTTGAAACCGTAGATCAGGAAAGGGTCAATATCGCAGAAGCTATGCAGTGCGAAAACATATACAGTGCAATAGACTGGCTTTCAATGGCCTATAATGTTGTGGAAGACAGTTTATTTGACGCTATACACAGTAATCCAGGGTATGTCGGAATAATGGCCCCGCGTACCACAAATGTAAGGTATATAACAGAAGATGTACCGATGAGCCTGGTCCCAATATCAGAATTCGGTAGATTTACTAGAGTGGAAACCCCTGTAATAGACTCACTGATAAATATAGCCGATTCTATATTTAAAAAGGACTTCAGAAAGGAAGGCAGGAATTTTTCAAGTCTGGGGATAGAAGATATGAAAATAGAAGAAATCAGAAAACTATTGATAAGCGGAAAGAGGTAGAAAGCCAATGAAAAAAATACTGGGTGCAAGTGTAGGCAGTTGTGTACATATAGCGGGAGTTTTAAATTTTTTAAATATTGCCAAAAGACTGGGTTATGAAATAAAATTTGCAGGCTCTGCAATGGGGATAAATAGTCTTGTCTCAGAGATAAAAGAGTATCTGCCTGAAATAGTAGCATTAAGTTACAGGTTATCACCGGAAAGTATTACTCCAGTTTTAGAGGGACTGAAGGAAAGAATAAACGACGATGATTCTCTTAAAAAGATAGAATTTATTTTTGGAACCACAAAGCCTGTTGCAGCGATAGCCGAAAAGTCAGGTATATTCAGCAGAATATTTACTGGAGAGGATGGAGTAGAGCAAGTCGAGGAATACTTAAAAAAAGAAAAAATAAGCAGAAAAGATATAATACCACCAGATAATCTTCTGGAAAGGATTGAATACAAAAAGCCTTTTCCAATTATAAGGCATCATTTTGGAAGGCCGAATCTGGAAGAGACTCTGGAGGGTATAAAGATTTTGGCTGAAAGCAGGACTCTGGACGTCATTTCCATAGGTCCTGATCAAAATACACAGGAGTTTTTCTTCCATCCTGAAAAAATGAACCCTGGTCAGACCGGTGCAGGCGGAGTTCCCATTAGAAGCGAAGAAGATTTCAGGAATATATTTAAGGCTTCAAGAACCGGAAATTATCCTTTGCTCAGATGTTACAGCGGTACAAATGATATTTTAAAAATGGCAGAGCTTTTAAATAGAAGCATTAAAAATGCATGGTGTGCAGTACCGCTTTTCTGGTACAACGAACTTGATTGCAGGAGCGAAAGAAATCTGAGAGACTCGATTGAAGAGAACCAGTCAGTAATGAAATGGCACGGAAGGCGAAATATTCCGGTAGAGGTTAACGAATCACATCACTGGGGGCTCAGATATGCACCGGATGCGATAGAAGTCGCAGCAGCTTATCTTGCTGCATATAATGCGAAAGAGACGGGAGTAAAAACATATGTGTCACAGTATATGTTTAATACTCCTCCGGAGATATCATTCTCTATGGATCTGGCTAAGATGCTGGCAAAAATCGATTTAATAGAATCGCTGCATGATAAAAATTTTAGGACGATAAGAGAGACAAGAACAGGACTTTTCAGCTATCCGGTGGATTTTGATGAGAGCAAGGGCCAGCTGGCATCCTCTACGATGCTTCAGATGCAGCTGAAACCTGAAATAGTACATATAGTGGGATATTGCGAGGCTGATCATGCTGCCAGAGCAGAAGATATAATAGAGAGTATTAAAATTGCGGGAAGGGTTATAGAAAATTGTATACACGGCTGCCCTGATATGAAATGTGATAGTCTTGTCCTGGAAAGGAAAAAAGGACTTATAGGCGAAGCAAGAGCAATAATAGATAAAATAAGAGAATTGGACAGGAAGGGAAATTATCCTGACCCCCTCATATCCCCTGAAATCCTGGCTCTGTCTGTAAAAAAGGGAATTCTTGATGCTCCCCACCTGTCAGGTGTAAAGGCTGCCAGGGGTACCATATTAAATGTTTTTGTAGACGGAAAGAACTGCTCGGCTGACAGTAATCTTAATCCCATATCGGAATCTGAAAGGCTTAAGAAGATAGCCATTTAAGTTTTACTTTTTTATAGTTTTGTAATATTATTCTTTCCTTAAGTATTTTTTTAATTAAATTTTTATGTTCGAGTTAAAAAAAGAAAACAGTAAAGTAAGACTTCCATCTGGTTTCAGGGATGTCCTTCCATTTGAATCAGCTGAAAGAAATGAAATAAAAAAAATAATAGGGAATATTTTTAGAAGCTGGGGATATGGTGAGATAAAAACACCAGTGATGGAATATACAGAGAATATCTCAATAGGGGTCGGTAAAAGCTGGAAAGAAAAACTTATTAATTTCATTGATACAGATGGCAGTCTGATATCACTCAGGACGGATATGACAATTCCTATAGCAAGGCTTGCCGGCATGAGGTTGAAGAGTAATCAGCTTCCTGCAAGATTTTGTTATTTTTCCGATGTTTTCAGACAGAAAAGCGGCCAGACCGGAGATAAGAGGGTTTTCTCACAGGCAGGACTCGAATTCCTTGGCTCAGAAGAAAAGCTAAATGCCGACCTTGAAATCCTGATTATAATGATAAGGATATTAAAATCCCTGGGACTTGATGAATTCAGAGTCGGAATCGGGCATATAGGATTTATCAGAGGGCTTTTTGAATGGCTCGGAATAGATAATGATAAAAAGACAGAGCTAAAAAAATATATTGTCAATAAAGATTTTGTAATGATAGATAATTTTCTGGATGAAATCGATAGAGGCAAAAAAAAGATTTTTATGAGCCTGATGAAGCCGGAGAACGATATTAAAAGATTATCAGAAATAGCACTTGAAATAAATAAGGAAGAAGTATCCGGAGTTTTTAAATATCTCAGGGATCTATGCAATATGCTGGAAGAACAGGAATACGGCAGATATATTATTTTTGATTTTAGCATAATAAAAGAATTTGATTATTATACAGGACTCCTATTTGAAATTTATAGTAAGGGAATAACTGAAACTATAGGAAGCGGAGGAAGATACGACGGCCTTATCAGAAAATTTGGGGCTGATATATCTGCAACTGGATTTGCACTTGATATTGATACACTTCATGGCTCTCTGGGAGACAGGCAGCTTGTATTTGAAAAAAGGATAATGCTTACGGATCCTGGAAGAAAGACAAATATGACAGAGCTTATAGATATTGCAGATAAAATAAGAAATACAGGTACTGATGTAGAGATACTGATTGATGTTGTAAAGGATATTAAAAGTATTGCTATGGAGAAGGGTTGTTCGATAATTGCGGAATTATCAAAGGAATCTTCAAATATAAAAATGACATATTGTAAAAATGGGAAAAGTATTATAAGAAGTGTTAATTCATTTTTGGAAGAACTTAAAAAATGGAAAGAGAATTAAAGATAGCCCTGCCGAAAGGCTACCTTTTTAAAGAATGTCTTTCTCTTCTGGATAAGGCAGGTTATGATACAGGGAAGCTAAGGCAGGAGGATCGTAAACTTGTAATCGATTCGGATAGCGGTATGTTTCGTTATGTTATCTGCAGGCCGATGGACGTACCGGTATACGTAGAATATGGTGCATGTGATATCGGGTTTTGCGGGAAAGATGTACTTGCAGAAAAGGAAAGCAGGGTATATGAACTATCAGACCTTAAGATCGGAAAGTGCAGGCTTGTTCTGGCAACTGTTAAAGATGAAATACAGAAGGTAAAGAAATATTATCAGCACTTCGGTTCTTTAAGGGTAGCAACGAGTTACCCCAATATAGCAGAAAAATATTTTAATTCAAAAGGAATACAGGCAGAAATTATAAAACTATATGGTTCAGTGGAACTCGCTCCTGTTCTTGGAATGGCAGAGGAAATAGTGGATATTACTTCAACCGGTAAGACATTAGCGGAAAATAATCTGGTAGAGATGGATAATATAATGGAGTCATCCACAAGGCTTGTTGCGAACATTGCCGGCTACAAGTTAAAATATGATGTTATAAAAAGATTTATGGAAAGAATAAAAAAAGTTATATAACATGGAGAACTACTTATAATATGGAAAGAAAAGCTAAGATAGAGCGCAGGACAAAGGAAACCGGTATAATCCTCGAACTGGATATTGACGGAGAGGGAAATTCAGATATATACACAACAATCCCTTTTCTGGATCATATCCTGGAGAGTTTTGCATGCCACGGCAGGTTTGACCTGTATATTAAGGCTTCCGGTGATACTTATGTTGAAAGCCACCACCTTGTTGAAGATATTGGTATCTGTCTGGGAAAGGCTATTTCAAAATGCCTTGAAAATAAGAAAGGAATAAACCGTTTTGGATTTATCACAATACCGATGGATGAAGCCGAGATTTCAGTGTCACTGGATATTGGCGGAAGGGCATTTCTTTCATATAGAGTGGAAATGGAATACGAGGTACTTGAGGGAGGATTGGAGACCTCGATTATTGAAGACTTTTTCCAGGCCCTTATAAGCAATAGTTTTATGAACCTGCATATAACAAAAAATGCGGGTATTGCTTCACATCATATTATTGAAGCTGTATTTAAAGCTTTTGGCATGACCCTTCGCCAGGCAAGCAGGATAACAGGTGATTTTTCAATACCTTCAACTAAAGGTTTAATCTAAGGTAATATTCTTCTATGTACACCCCGGGCTTTCAACGGGTGCGTAGTAATAGTAAGAAAAACTATAATAAGGTAAAATTATCCGGAATTATAAATTTGCAATTCATAAAAGCGGAAATGTATGTATATAGCATTAATAGATTATGGAATGGGAAATATTAAAAGTGTTCAAAATTCATTTATTAAAGCTGGAGCAGAAGTAAGGGTGACGTCTGACCCGATGGTGATAAATATGGCTGCTGCAATCGTACTTCCGGGAGTGGGCGGATTCATAGATGCCTATAAAAATCTTGAAGAAAGAGACCTGTTGGAACCTATTTATAAAAATATCAATAGAAAACCTTTTCTGGGTATATGTCTTGGAATGCAGCTCTTATTTGAATACAGCCTGGAGGTAAAAAAGCAGAGGGGGCTTGGCATATTAAAAGGCTCGGTCCGCAAGATTTATGGAAATGTGAAAATACCACACATGGGGTGGAATCAGATAAATATAATAAAAAAGGACAGTAAAATTCTAAAAGGTATAAAAAACGGCGAAAATTTTTATTTTGTACACTCTTATCATGTAATCCCACATGATTATGAAAATGTTAGCAGCACAACTGATTATGGTACAGACATCGTTGCGAGCATAGAGAAGGATAATATATATGGTTTTCAATTTCACCCTGAGAAAAGCAGCACAATAG
>CAYROY010000067.1:0-8636 GCA_964426155.1 uncultured Actinomycetota bacterium | reverse complement strand
ACAATTGATAATAAAAAAGAAACCAGGCTTGATTTTGAAAGATCCTGAAATTGTTTTTCATCATACCACTCGCTTATTCTTTCTTTAAGTTTTAGGATAAACCAGTATAAGACTATAAGGATATATGGAACAACAGCTATGATACCGGTTGCTATAACTCCGGCCTTTACAGCCCAAATTGGTAGAGGATAGAATGTTAAATACAGTAAAGAGAAAACAGTAATAAGGACAAGACCCGATACTCCGCTCAGAATACCTATATACTGGGCATTTATAAATATAGAATCATCTTTCAACACTATCTCTTCACTTTTCTTATTAAATGATTTAAATGTTAGTATCAAAAGTATTATCATAAGTATATAAAATATGTAATGCAGCACCTGGCTGGCAAATAGGATATAAAACTCATTTGGGAAACCAAAAGAATACTCCTTTACAATATCATTTACCAGCGCAAAGTCACCAAACAGCATTAGCAGAGAGGTAATCCCGGTAAAAAACAGAAAAGCCCTTAGAAAGTTATCTCTTTTAAAGAAATTTAACTGGAGTATTAAAGTAAGTATGGCCGAAATGTGGAAAAAGCCGAATATAATATATACAACAGCTACCGGGATGGAAAAGTTATTGATAAAAGTCTCAGCATCTCCCATATTGACAATCATATTCTTTAAAATCAAGAAGAATGTACTGGTAAATATAATACCTGCTATTGAAATAGAACATAAAACTAAAGTGATTTTATTGCTTATTCTTAATAATCTTTTCATCTGATTTCTCTCCTTTGAAGTTTTTCTACTCAAGATAGAATATTTCTTCAACACGTTTGTTAAAAAATTTCGCAATCTTAAGAGCCAGCAAAACAGAGGGATTGAATTTTCCCTTTTCTATTGAATGTATTGTCAGGCGGGTTACTCCTACCTGGTTTGCCAGCTCCTGCTGTGAGATTTCATTATGTTCAAATCTGCATTTTCTTAAATTGTTTTTAAGTATCTGGTTATTACCCATAGAACCGGACTGATTAAGTATATAATAATATATTAACTGTATATTATTATATACATATATTTTTATTTTGCAAGTTATTTCTTAGCAAGATTTATTTTATAGCAAGAGCTTCAGCAGCAGTTACCCAGTCATTTACGGAGCTGTATACCGGAATGCCTGCGGCCTTTTCTATGAGGCCTGACATATATCTTGTATATTCTCCGCCTGTTGCACCTATTACAATAGGTTTTTTGGGGTTCCTGCAGCAAATGGAAAGATTTCTGCTTATGTTCCTGCTCACCGGTGTATCCTGGAAAAGAAACCATAACATTATGATATCAATGCCCGGATCTTCCATCGCGGTCCTTATTGAAATCTCATAGTCTTTATCTGTTCCTGAACCGGTAAGGTCTATTGGATTTTTTATGATTGCGTAAGCTGGAAGCTTTTCTTCAAGATATCTTTTTGATTCTTCTGTAAGCTCTGCCATCTTTAGTATTTTCTTTTTTTCCATCCTGTCGACTGCCTGTATTACTGTACCGGCGCCATCGGTTACGGCAAGTACCCTGTTCCCATCTGCCCTCTTCTGCATTGCAAGAGCCTTCGAGGCGGCAACAAGTTCTTCAAAGCTGTCGACAGACATAAGACCCGCCTGGTTAAAAATACCTCTTGAGAGATTATATGTCCCTGAAAGAAAACCTGTGTGGGATATGGAAAGATCTGATGACTTACTGCTTCTGCCGGATTTGAATATGACAACGGGTTTCTTTCTGGATACTTTTTTGGCCGTATTAAAAAATTTCCTTCCTTTATCAAATCCTTCGACATAGACAGCTATAACTTTTGTCCTGGGGTCATCTTCATAAAATTTTAACAGGTCTGCTTCATCAACATCTATTCTGTTACCGTAGCTTACAAACTTACTCATTCCTGCATGGTCCATCAATTCAATAAAACCTGCGCCGACTGTCCCCGACTGGGTCATCATCGAGACTGAGCCGGCCCTGGGCCTTGACATCACATCGTTTAACTGGAAGAAAGTATCAAGCCTGCTGTAAGCATCGAAAACACCAATACAGTTACAGCCTATGATCCTTATATCATATTTATGTGCAGCATCCTTTATACTTCTTTCCAGCTTTACGGATCCAGCTTCCTTCCCTCCGCCCGAGATTATGACGATATTATGTATGTCTTTTTCCCTGCACTGCTCCAGTATCTCGGGGACTCCCGAGAGAGGTATGGAAACAACAACCAGGTCCACCCTGTCCGGAATATCAGACAGGGAAGGATAGGCTTTTACACCCATAATCATCTTACTTTTAGGATTGACAGGGTAAACCCTTCCTTTATAATCGTAAAAAATAAGGCTGTCCAGAATGTAATTTCCAAGTTTGTCTCTTGAAGAACCTGATGCTCCTATAACTGCTACTGAGCGTGCATCAAAGAACCTTTCAAGATACTTTGTATATGGTTTTTCGTCAGTCAGATAATTTTTTTGGGAAGACTTGACATATTTAAAATCAACTATCCTGTGTTCATCTCCTTTTAAGACAACAGGGTTCATATCAAATGAATCCAGATCCTCAAAAAGTTCATAAGCCATCCTGCCGGCCTTAAGGATGACATCGGAAAGCATTTCTTTTGAGACTGATTTTACCGACCTGTAGCCATTTAAAAGGATATCCGAGAATTTAAGTTCGTCTATCATGCTGGATACATCTTCTTTTGAGACAGGCAGGGTCCTGAAAACAACATCCCCGAATACCTCCGCAAATATTCCTCCCATCCCGAACATGATTGTGGGACCAAAATCCTTATCAAATTTATATCCTATTATTATCTCAAAGCAGTCCCTGAACATTTCCTGTACTGTTATTCCCTTTATACTGGCATCGGGCCTGGACTCTTTAACTGAAAGCATAATATCATCAAAAGCCTTTCTTGCTTCATTTTCGGAGTATAAATCCAGTTTTACGCCGCCTGTATCTGTTTTATGAAGAATGTCCGGGGATTCAATTTTAAGAGCAACCGGAAAGCCTATCTTTTTTGACAGGTCTGCTGCCTCAGACGCATCTCTTGCAAGAAAGGATTTTGCAGAGACCAGGTCATAATTTTCATAAATTTTTAATGTAATTTTTTCTGACAAATTTTCCTCTTTAAATATAGATCAATATTTACAAACATATAGAGAAAAAAGCTCTGAATTTATTGAATTATAAACAGGTTGAATTTTTATTTCAAACGATAAGTTTTTATTTATGATTTTTTCTGATTTTATACAATGCGGGACTTTTATTGTAGCTTAATGTGTTTTATAAGAAATATTATCAGGGACAGGCTATATAAATTGCACTTGATAAAGTTATTTTAAATGACCGTTTAAGAATAAGATGTTTTGTCTGTTATGTAAAAGTTTTTATAAATTACTGCTAACATATACGGATAATCATTAAAATATGGTCTGAATAAAAATTTGATAACAGGTATATTTTATTGGTTTTTTGGGGAAATTATGTATAATATTAAAATTAAAGTAAACGGTATCAAAAATATTACCCGGTGATGCAGATTGAAAGCGAATATTAAAATCGTTGCAAAAAAGGCTGGAGTATCTACTGCGACAGTTTCAAGGGTCTTAAGAGATTATCCTGGTGTTAGAAGCAAAACTAAAAAGAAGGTATTAAAAGCAATAAAGGATTTAAAATACGAAGTAAATGCAGTAGCAAGGAGCTTAAGACAGAAGAAGACACATACTATAGGTATAATTGTTGGTAATGTGTTATCTCAATTTTATTCAACAATTGCAAAGTCGGTGGAGGATGTAGCCCAGAGAAAAGGATATAACCTGATATTATGCAACGGTGACGATGACCCGGAAAAAGAATTAAAATACCTTAAGGTATTAAGGTCCAACCGGGTGGACGGAATAATCTTTACCCCTACTGGCAAAAATGCAGATTACGTAAATTCTCTTATAGAGTCAGGCATGAATATAGTACTCCTTGACAGATTAATAAGCGGAGTAGAATGTGATGCTGTCTTAATTGATAATGAAAGGAGTGCTTACAAAGCAGTCAAGCATTTAATAGACCAGGATTACAGGAAAATAGGTATTATTGCTGGTCTCATAGACAGGACAACCGGGCGGGAAAGGTTGAATGGATATTTAAGGGCAATAAATGAAGCAGGTATAAAAAGAAACGATGACTTTATAAAAATAGGTGACTTCAAAGAAAAAAGCGGCCTGGAATTAACAAAAGAATTATTCCAGGGTGCTGGAAGGCCTGATTCATTGTTTGTCTCAAATGCTGACATGACCATAGGTGCCCTAATCGCAATAAAGGAATTGGGCATTGATGCCCCGGGGGATATAGGAATGGTGGGATTTGATGACTTTGAATGGGCAAGATTATTGAAAAATCCGCTGACTGCTATTAGACAGCCCGTCTACAGCCTGGGTTTAAATGCTGCGGAGATGCTGCTTAAGAAAATCAATAATGAACCGTTAGGCATTGGAGATAAACCGGTAATTATTACTTTAAATACCGAATTGATAATCAGGGAATCAACTAAAAAGTTATACAGGGAAGTTATTTAATATCTTTTTAAAAATTGGGATGAAAAACCCTGCTTGACATAAAAAATTATTAATATATAATGTAATCGTTGTCAATTGTAAATGTTTACTTTAAATAAAAATGGAAAAATCAAATAGAAATAGGCTTATAGGCTCACTTCCAAAGATCGGCATACGCCCTACAATAGACGGCAGAAGAAAAGGGGTAAGGGAATCTTTAGAAGATCAAACGTACAGCATGGCAAAGTCTCTTACCGGGTTCCTGTCAGAAAAATTAAGACACCCTACAGGAGACCCTGCTGAATGTGTTTTAGCAGATACCACCATAGGAGGGGTTGCCGAAGCATCAAAAGCTGATGAAAAGTTTGCCAGGGAAGGCGTTGGCCTTACAATAACAGTTACACCCTGCTGGTGTTACGGGTCCGAGACAATGGACATGCACCCTGCACGGCCAAAAGCTGTCTGGGGATTTAACGGTACTGAGAGGCCGGGAGCTGTATATCTTGCAGCAGTGCTGGCTGCTCACGCACAGAAAGGACTTCCAGCATTTGGCATATACGGAAAGGATGTACAGGATATAGGCGATACCTCAATTCCTGATGATGTGGGGCAGAAGCTTTTAAATTTTGCATCTGCAGGCCTTGCAGTGGCAGCAATTAAGGGCAAATCATATCTATCCATTGGAAATGTTTCCATGGGAATTGCAGGCTCTATAGTAAATCCTGACTTTTTTGAGGATTATCTTGGGATGAGATGTGAATACGTAGACATGACCGAGATAAAAAGACGCATAGACAGAGACATATATGACCAAAAAGAATACAAAAAAGCATTAGAGTGGGTAAGAGGCAGGTGCATTGAAGGACCCGACAATAACCCGAAAGACATACAAAGATCCAGGGATGAAAAGGATAGGGACTGGGAATTTGTGGTAAAGATGACTTTAATTGCCAGGGACCTTATGATTGGAAACCAAAGGCTTGCAGGAGACGGATTTGCTGAGGAGGCTATGGGACATAATGCAATAGCAGCAGGTTTCCAGGGACAGAGGCAGTGGACAGACCACTACCCGAACGGGGATTTTACAGAGACCATGCTAAACAGCTCATTTGACTGGAACGGGAACAGGCAGCCATTTATCTTTGCTACAGAAAATGATTCACTTAATGCCGTCCCCATGTTATTTGGCCACATGCTTACAGGCACGGCACAGGTATTTGCTGATGTAAGGACCTTCTGGAGCCCTGAAGCGGTAGAAAGGGTAACAGGATATAAACTGGAAGGCCATGCCAGTGATGGTATAATCCATCTAATTAATTCCGGCTCGGCAGCTCTTGATGGAACCGGAAGGCAGCAGATAGAGGGAAGTCCTGCTATAAAACCCTACTGGGATATATCAGAAGGTGAGATTGATGCAATGCTGGAAAATTCACTTTTTAGGCCCGCATCTTTAGAGTATTTCAGGGGCGGAGGTTTTTCAGCAAACTTTCTGACCCTGGGCGGTATGCCCGCTACGATGTCCAGGATAAATATTGTAAAAGGACTTGGACCGGTTATGCAGATTGCTGAAGGATATACTGTGGATATACCGCAGGAGGTGCACAATATACTAAATGAGCGCACAGACCCTACATGGCCCACAACCTGGTTTGCCCCCAGGCTATCTTCCAATATCCCCTTCAATGATACATACATGCTTATGAACAGCTGGGGAGTAAATCATACTTCCTTATGCTACGGCCATATAGGAAGCAGGCTAATAACACTGGCTTCAATGCTCAGGATACCGGTATCCATGCACAATGTAGATGAGGATAATATATTCAGGCCAAACGTCTGGACTGCTTTCGGGACAAAGGATCTGGAAGGGGCAGATTACAGGGCCTGCAGAAATTTTGGGGGACTGTATAAAAAATAGTTTTATTTTAGGATAAAATGTGTTCTAAGAGCCATAAAACTCTTACTCCTGGTAATCAGGTTATTAGAAGTAAGATTTAACATAAAACAATTATTTTATTAATAATTGAATAAAAGATTAAAACGATAGGAGGTGATAAAATATATTAATTTAATAAATTTTTAACTTTGTAAAAAATTTTTAAAAGTAAGAGGTGATGAAAAATTAAAAAACTATTTTATCAAATTGCTTTTATCAAAGGAGTTTAAAATGAACAAAATATTATCATGGTCAGTAACATTATTAATTATTACAGCTATGGTAGCAACTTTTTCACTTGCAGGATGTGCTCAGGAAGAAGCACCTGCTGAGGAAGTAGAAGAAGAGGCTGCAGAAGAAGCACCTGCTGAGGAAGCAGAAGAAGAGGCTGCAGAAGAAGCGCCTGCTGAAGAGGTTTCTCTAGAAGGTGTGACTATAAAATGCGCTTTTATAGGTGGTGGAAATTATGAGGAGATATATAAAGCGATTCCAGAATTTGAAGAAGATACGGGTGCAACAGTAGAAATTGTATTTAAAGGTGATGGATTTCAGATAGACAAAAAGTTAAAAACTGATTTTGCAGCAGGAACTGTTGATTATGATGTATGCTGGGGTCATTCTAGCTTTTATACCCAGTACATTAAAGCAGATGCAATAATACCTCTAGAGGATTACTGGACCGAAGAAGAACTTTCAGACTTTGTTCCAATGATTCTAGATTCCGGTAGGAAAGATGGGCATCTGTGGATTATCCCGAGGCATTTTGATACCAGTATTTTGCATTATCGTACAGACATTTTTGAAGATACTGATATGCAGGAAAAATTTAAAGATGAAACAGGTAAAGATCTAAAGGTTCCTGAAACATGGGATGAATTTAAAGAGACTGCATTAGGTCTTCAGAAATTATTACCTGCAGGTGTTTATGCAACTGAATTTGCTGGCAAAGAAGAAGCGCTATCGGGACGATTTTATGAAATAATGACAGCAGAAGGCGGACAATTCTTTGACGAAAATTGGAAGCCTGGATTTAATGGCGATGCAGGAGTAAAAGCTGCAACTATGCTAAGAGACCTATATGCTGCTGGAGCTATGCCACCTGGAATGACTAATTTTGTATGGGATGATGTAGCTCAAAACTTTGTTACAGGAAATATTGCTATGTACACAGAATGGTACGGCTGGTATAGCTATTTCCAGGATCCTGAAGCAAGCCAGGTTGCGGGAAAATTTGACCTTGCAAGACAGCCAATGGGCGATGCTGGAATACATAGTGGGTGGTCCGGACAGCATTCTTTTTCTATCACAAAGGCAAGTCAGAATGTTGACGCTGCAGTTGCTTTAATCAAATTTTTAACCAATTATGATCAGCAGTACACCGAAGGTAAGATAGGATATCTGGTTACCCGTAATTCTGTATGGGAAACACTAATTAAGGATGCAGAAGCAAGTGGTGTTCCTCTTGACGTAAAGAGACTACAATTGGCACAACTTCAAGCATCTGAAGATTTTAGGACACCTCCATTAGTAGCAGAATGGCTACCTACTTCTGATATTCTGTATCCAATATTGCAGGCAATAATATTAGGGGATAAGGAGCCTAAGGCAGGATTAGACGAAGCTGCTGCGGCTACCGAGAAAATGATGTCTGAAGCAGGATACTACTAATATGATTGTAATGGTCATAATTTAAAATGAAAAAGTTTTGGTTGGTATTTTATTAAATTAATAATACCAACCAAAACAAAAATGTTTTAAAATAATCACATAAAAGTTAAAAATAAATCCTGTACCTTTTTTAAAACAATAGGAAAAATATACTAATTGAAAATAATGAGTGGCAAGGTCTATAGAAAATTTAATGAAGAGGATATAAAAAAACGTAGAATTAGTTTTAATGAGTCGAAGTATTTGCCTACATTATTACTTATGCCTGCAGTCTTAATTATATTGTTTGTAGTAGGAATTCCTATGATTTATTCTCTGTTTATAAGCTTTACGGACTTTACGCTGTTAAAGTCTACGGGATCCAATTTTATTGGATTAGGTAATTATATAACTCTTTTTAAAGATTCTGTATTCTGGCAATCTTTTGGAAAAACGATAATATATATTGCTGTTGCGGTAAATGTA
>CAYROY010000066.1:0-4720 GCA_964426155.1 uncultured Actinomycetota bacterium | reverse complement strand
GAAGGACAGAGATTTGCCATCCGTGAAGGCGGAAGGACCATAGGGGCAGGAAGCGTTACCAGTATAATAGAGTAAAAGAATTAATCAGGAGGAATAGATTTGTCAGCGACTAAATTGGGCCAGAAGATAAGAATAAAGCTTAAGGCATTTGATCATGAGATTATTGATAGGTCTGCCAGGAAAATAGTAGAGACGATTGAAAATTCAGGAGCAAAAGTGTCTGGACCCGTTCCTTTGCCGAATAAAAAAAGTGTTTATTGTGTTATAAAATCACCTCATGTAAATAAGGATTCAAGAGAGCACTTTGAAATAAGAATTCATAAAAGACTTATAGATATATTAGACCCTACCCCAAAGACAGTTGATCTGTTGATGAGGTTGAGTCTGCCGGCAGGCGTGGATATAGAGATCAAATCTTAATAAAATGGTTTTTTTCTTATAATATTATTGACGCAGCAGACTAAATAATATAAACTGCCTGATTTGGGCTTGTATCAGAAAGTTAAAGTGGAGTGACAATGGTAGATGCTATATATGGAAAAAAAGTAGGATGTACACAGGTTTTTAGAGAAAATGGCGATGCTGTATATGTTACAGTGGTCGAGGCTGAACCCTGCATCGTTGTTCAGGTAAAAGATAAAGACAAAGATGGATATAACAGCCTGCAGGTAGGGTTTGATTCTATTAATGAAAGAAAGATAAGCAAACCTGCCGGTGGTGTATTTTCTAAAAATAATATTACCCCCAGGAGATATCTAAAAGAGATAAGGGTAGAAAGTTTTGACAAAGAATATAAACCCGGAGACAGCATAGATATTTCTATGTTTAAACCTGGCGATAAGCTTAAGATAACAGGCAGCAGCAGGGGCAGGGGATTCTCCGGTGTTATAAAAAGGCATAATTTTCACAGGGGAAGGATGTCTCATGGATCCCATTCACACAGAATACCGGGATCGGTAGGCATGTGTGCTACTCCCTCCAGGATATTAAAAGGAAAAAAGATGCCTGGAAGATTAGGGGGTAAAAAGGTGACCATTCCGGCTGCAGAAGTAGTAGATATAGTAAAAGATGAAAATTTGATACTGGTAAAAGGCAGTGTCCCGGGTTCTAGAGGAAGTATGGTTTATCTAAGAAAGATTTAGAAGATTTTGTTTTTAGGAGATGAGATGGCGAGTGTAAGTGTTGTTGATATAAAAGGAAATGAGAAAGAAAAAATAAAGCTGTCCGATGGACTTGTAAAAGTAAAACCTGTCGATGAAGTTATATATCAGGATATAAAAAGATACCTGGCGCAGATAAGATCAGGGACGCATAGTACCAGGGGAAGGAGCGAGGTAAGAGGCGGTGGAAGGAAACCCTGGAGGCAGAAAGGAACCGGTAATGCAAGGGCAGGAACTATAAGATCCCCGCTGTGGAGGGGCGGAGGGATAGTATTCGGACCAAAACCCAGGGATTATTCTTTTAAGCTGAATAAAAAGGTTGTAAAAAAATCTAAAGCAATTGCCCTTTCAGATAAATTAAAGGATAAGAAGATTATTGTAGTAGATGATTTCGGCCTTAAAAAGCCGGACACAAAAAAAGCGTCAGAAATACTGAAAAACCTTAAACTCACCGGTTTGAAAGTCCTGGTGGTTACAGCTGAAACAGGAGGCAATGATTCAAAATCTTTTAGGAATATTGATAATGTAATTGTAGAAAGCTCAAAAGGAGTTAATGCATATTATCTTATATTGGCAGATTATGTGTTATTTACCAGGAAATCACTGGATGATTTGATTGAGAGGTTGTCTGATGGCAATACAAAATCCTAGGGATATAATAATAGGACCTGTAATATCAGAAAAGAGTTATTCTGGCGTAAATGATAAGAGGTATTCTTTCTTTGTAGACCTGAGGGCCACAAAGAGCCAGATAAAAAAAGCGGTAGAAGATATTTTTAATGTCAAAGTTATAAATATCAGTACGTGTAATATGAAATCGAAACCCAAAAGGCTGGGCAGGTCTGTGGGGAGAAGCTCAAGGAAAAAAAAGGCTGTTGTCACTCTCAGCAAGAAGGATAAGATAGATTTCTTTGAGTCGGTCTGATAGTTTGGAGGAATAAAATTGGCGATAAAAAAATATAAACCAACGACTCCTGGCAGGAGGTTTGCTTCTGCTGAAGATGTCTCAGGTCTTTCAAAAAAGAAACCTGAAAAATCACTGACAGCGCCGCTTAACAAAAAAGGAGGACGGAACAATAAGGGTAGAATAACCACCAGGCATATCGGAGGTGGACATAAAAAGAAATACAGGATCATAGACTTTAAGAGGAAAAAAGATAATATACCGGCAAAGGTCTCATATATAGAA
This sequence comes from uncultured Actinomycetota bacterium, assembly GCA_964426155.1. GTDB lineage: Bacteria > Actinomycetota > Humimicrobiia > Humimicrobiales > Humimicrobiaceae > M55B120. The sequence goes on along the minus strand of CAYROY010000066.1, from coordinate 2,371 downwards.
TATGATCCAAACAGGAGTTCAAGGATTGCCCTGCTGACCTATAAAGACGGAGAAAAGAAATATATAATAGCACCTTTAAAATTAAAGGTCGGGGACGAGGTAATGTCTGGAGAAAATGCGGATATACGGGTAGGTAACAGTGTTCCTATAAAAAATATTCCAGTAGGCACGATTATACATAATATAGAACTGAAAGAAGGAAAAGGCGGAGAGCTGGTAAGGTCTGCAGGTGGTTATGCCCAGCTTCTGGCAAAGGAAGGGGAATATGCAAATATAAAGCTGCCTTCAGGAGAAGTAAGGCTGATAAGGCTTAACTGCAGGGCAACAATAGGCCAGATAGGAAATACAAGTCATGAAATAGTTAATCTCGGGAAAGCGGGTAGAAAAAGATGGCTGGGAGTAAGGCCTTCTGTAAGAGGTACCGCTATGAATCCTGTGGACCACCCGCATGGAGGTGGAGAAGGGAAGAATAAAAGTGCAGGAAGAGATCCGGTAACACCCTGGGGTAAACCTACGCTCGGGTACAGGACCAGGAAAAGAAAAAAAGGTTCAAATAAATATATAGTCAAAAGAAGAAATAAATAGGGTTCTAAGAGGAGGAAATTTATGTCAAGGTCTTTAAAAAAAGGGCCTTTTGTAGAGGATAAGCTTTTAAGAAAGATAAATGGATTAAACGAGACCGGTGGAAAAAAGATTATAAAAACATGGTCAAGATGTTCAACTATTTTTCCAGAGATGGTCGGTCATACTATAGCGGTTCATGACGGCCGGAGACATGTTCCTGTATTTATCTCTGAGTCAATGGTGGGTCATAAACTTGGAGAATTTGCTCCCACCAGATCAATAAGGCCGCATACCTTCAAGGGAAGAAGTGAAAGCGTAGCAAAAGTTAAGGAAGAATAATGAACAGAAATGAAGAAGTTTTAGCAGGGAGGCGTAAGGTTGGAAGCCAGAGCAGTTGAAAGATTTATCAGGATATCGCCGAGGAAACTGAGATATATAGTCGATAGTATCAGGTCAAAGAGTGTTGAAGAGGCTGTGGATATTCTTACATTCACACCCCAGAAGGCTGCACATATAGTGAAAAAAGCTATTGAAAGTGCAGCAGCAAATGCGACAGAGAATAATAATATGAATGAAGATGACCTGGTAATCAAAAAGATTTTTGTTGATGAAGGTCCAACGCTAAAAAGATTCAGGGCCCGTGCGAGAGGAAGGGCTACCAGGATAAGGAAGAGGACTTCGCATATTACTGTTATAGTTTCTGATGGTAAGGAAGGGAAGGCTGACGATAATGGGTCAGAAAGTTAACCCGATAGGGCTAAGGATCGGAATAAATAAGGGATGGCAGTCCAGGTGGTTTGCTACAAGGAATTATGCGCAGATTTTGAAAGAAGATATAATAATCCGCAGGATGATAGAAGACCAGCTTGGTAACGCCGGTATATCAAAAATTGAGCTGGAAAGGACATCGGAAGAGGTAAAGGTAGATGTCTATACGTCAAAACCCGGTATGGTAATAGGACGGAGAGGCGCTACTATAAATGACATCAGGCAGTCCATAGAGGAAGAAACCGGTAACATAATTCAGCTCAATATAATAGAAGTCAAGAAGCCGGAACTTGTTGCCAGGCTTGTAGCTGAAAGCATTGCCAGTCAGCTGCTTGGAAGAGTAAGTTTCAGAAGGGCTATGAAAAAAGCAATATCCCTTTCCTTAAAAGCAGGTGCAAAGGGTATAAAAATAAAGTGCTCAGGCAGGCTAGGCGGAGCGGAAATGGCAAGGACCGAATGGTACAGGGAGGGAAGGGTCCCCCTGCATACCCTCAGAGCGAATATTGATTATGGGTTTGCAGAAGCTAATACTACGTTTGGAAAGATAGGGGTAAAGGCTTGGATCTATCTTGGTGATATTATTCTTGATGATACCAGTGGTGAAAAAGTTTCAGAAAAACTGCAGGAAGAATCAGGGAAACAGGTAAGGAAGGCTGGAGTCCAGCCGGGAAAAGGTAAAAGAGGTAAAAAAAGCAGGGACATAAGAAAGACTGTTATAAGTACCATTATAGGAAGTAATGAGACCGCTGAAGCAGCAGCGGGGCAGGAAGATAAAAAAGAAAAGGAAGAGCCGGTTAAAGATAAGGAAAAAGTTAAAGAAAAGGAAAATGCCGGCAGTGCTGCGGAAGCTGGCAGTAAAGAAGATGCAGGCAGCGGCAGTAAAGAATTAGATACAAAAAAAGAAGAAAAAGATAAAAATGAAAATAGTCAATGATCTGCATGATGGGAGATATACATGTCACCGATGTTAATGCCAAAAAGGGTTAAGTATAGAAAAGTGCATAGAGGTAGGATGAAGGGGATCTCTAAAGGTGGTACA
>CAYROY010000065.1:0-4214 GCA_964426155.1 uncultured Actinomycetota bacterium | reverse complement strand
CCGGTCCGTCAAAGACAAGCTTTCTGTTTTCACAGCCTTCCTGCTGGCCCCAGTCGTCTTCTATTGTTACAGGATATTCTACTAAAAATGTTTCTTCTTCCTCAATTTCCTGTTCCGCTTCCTCAACATTTTCTTCTGTTAGGTTGTCTTCTGCAGTTTCCTCTGGCACCTCATTTTCTTCAGGTGCCGCATCTTTGGAGGTTTCTGCAGCTTCTACTGGTTCTTGCGACTCTGCATTTTTACATCCTGCAGCAATAAGTGAGAATACCGGTATAAACATTGCCAGAACAATAATTGACATAATGTTTAATACTTTTCTGTTCATTTTACTCCTTTTTTTTATTTACTTTTATTATTACCTGATCAAAAGATTAAATTTTCTAAAGTCTACCCCCTTTCTTTTAGGTATAATGCCAGTTCTTCTTCGCTGGCAAAGTCTCTGGCCCCCATACCGATAAGCTTCCTAAAAAGGGAAGTGGCCTTTCCCTGTGTAAAATCCCTTTTATGGAAATTTTTGCCATCAATAAAGTAAACTTCTTTTTTTAGCTCGAGGCCTTTTTTGACAGATTCGAGGTTGCCGTAGTTACCCTCACCGAATGCAACTCTTGCTACAACTACGATATCGCTCTTGAGTATGAATTTTTCATTCAGTTTTTTATTATCTTCTTTTAAGGTTATGTGAGGTTCTTCAAGTATAAGCGGTATTCCAAGTTGTTTCGCGATCCTTGTGTCGGTATCTATGCTGCTCAATATGCATGTGGTTATAGAGTGTCCTTCGCTCAAGAGTATGTTGAAAAGATAAGAACCGCTTCCGCCGCCTGCAATGACATGTATATTTTTCCTTTTTTCAGGTGATATAGCGGTATTATAGTAGCCATTATAGTGTGGTGTTATAAATATTTTATTGGTAAACGGATTTTTATCGACAATTACACTGGCGTTGTATACCTCCATGATATTTTTGGAGCTTAATACTTTTTTGGGTGATCCATCGGCAAATATGCCGCCGTCTTTCATAAGTATTATTCTGTCGGCATACTGGGCAGCAAGATTCATATCATGGAATACTCCTATGATAGTTATAGTCTTTTCTTTTCTTATTTTTGAGATCAGCTGCATTATCTCTATCTGAAAATTTATATCCAGATTTGACGTAGGCTCATCTAATAAAAGGATCTGTGTTTCCTGCGCTATTGCCTGCGCGATGATTATACGCTGTTTTTCACCCCCGCTGATCTCCATATACCCTCTATCTGCCAGGTACTCAGTTTTTGTTAGCTTCATAGCGTTCATGGCGATATCGTAATCATTTTGATCTTCATTTGAAAATCTTGATTTTTTACAGATCCTGCTCATTAGGACTATATCAATATTTTTATAGTTAAAGTTTGAAGATGATTCCTGGGGTACAACTCCTATAAGATTGGCTTTCTGTCTTTGATTATATTTATTAATATTTTTTCCGAATAAATTTACGGTACCTGTGCTAAAAGGGAGTATTCCAGAGATTATATTAAAAAGAGTTGTCTTTCCTACACCGTTAGGTCCCAGCAGCGCGACAAATTCACCCTTTTTTATAATTAGGCTGAGATTATTTATCACCCTTTTTTTATCATAAGAGAAATAAAGTTTTTTAATTTCTATTATTTTTTCTTCATATTCCATGGTTTTAATTTATCCTAATAGTCGGTCCTGGCTTTTTTTAAAAGGTAAATAAAGAAAGGAGCCCCTAGCAGTGCCGTTATTATACCGACAGGTATCTCTCTTGGTTCTACGATGTTTCTGGCCAGCGTATCTGCCAGCAGGAGGACTATCCCTCCTCCAAACGCTGATACTGGCAGGAGTATCCTGTTATCAGGACCGACAATCAAGCGCATCATGTGTGGTACGACAAGGCCTATAAATCCGATTATACCTGTTACCGAGACTGCTGCAGCAACAACAAAAGAGGAGATTATTATTACCATATTCTTCATAATTTCTACATTGATGCCCAGCTGTCTCGCCCTTTTTTCACCAAGTGTTATAGCATTAAGGTCTTTTGTATAAAAGAATAGAGAAATTATTCCGATAATAATAATCGGCCCGACTATTTTTACTTTGATCCAGAGCGAGGACGTTAAACTTCCCATCATCCAGAACACAACATTGTGAAGCTGGCTGTTGCTTGAAATAAGCATAATAAATGATGTACCGGCATTTAAAAGAGCCCCTATGGCTATGCCTGATAATATAAGGGTCAATACGTTTATATACCCCTTTTTATTCCTGGCGATATTAAACACCAGAAATGTAGTTGCCAGGGCGCCGGCAAATGCTGCTATAACAATGCCTGATATCCCCCCTATTCCGGAAGAGAATCCCATAAGGATGGCAAGTGAAGCGGCCAGGGAAGCACCTGATGAGACACCTATTATATATGGGTCTGCCATTGGATTCCTGAAAAGCCCCTGATACATTACCCCCGCAGCTGAAAGCCCCATTCCTACCAGAACTGCAAGAAATACCCTTGGAAGTCTGATATTCTGTATAATGATTTTATATGTGGGGTTTATATCTGATATATCAACGAAATCTTTTAAAAAAGGTATTCCATCTATTGTAAGTCTGAAAGTCTGGTCTAATGGAATCTTCGCTGAGCCGACAGAAGCTGCCACTAAAATAAGAAAAAACAGAATTATTACGGTGATTAAAGAGTAATATAATATCTTACTGCCTGCAGGATTGAATTTTTTTGCCTTATTTTTATTAGCTGTAACTACTTTCGCCTCTGTCAACTTATGTCACCTTCTTTCAAACATATTTTTAAGATGTCATGGACTCTTAAGGAAAGAAGGATATATATAAGGCAAACAAAAATAACCACCCTTTCCTCGAAGAGCGCTATAAGCTTGAAATTTATAGCAGGTTTCCTGGCTTACGGGACTTTACCCTCCGCCTTCCCGGCAGGCTGACTGCCAGTGGCATAACTGAAGGATACACACCCGATTACAGTGGCGGGACCGCTCCGGAATATAACCGGATTCCCTATTAAGAATTATTTCACTATAAACTTAAAACTATTTTTATTTTAAAACGAACATTTAAACTTTATCTTCATGGATTTTATCCTTAAATTTATGAAATTGCAATATATAATTTTTTATGTAATTTTTTGTATAATTACCATCGTTAAAGATTTTAGAAAGATTGAATTTGTTTTAATGTTCTGCGTTTTAATGAAGAAATCTTATTTGTAAATATATACGGCAAATGAAAATTTCCATCAGTGTAGCTATAAAATTTAATTTTACTTTGATATTATAATATAATAATAGATGTGTAATATAATAAGGTTTGAAAGGAAAGGGTTAGAAACTGAAATTAAAAAATCAGTTTTAAGATATATTGATTAGGATTTAGTAATTATTTATTTAAAAAAGGAAAGGAGAAGTCATGAATATTTTTAACAGGATAATTATGATAATTATTATGCTTTTCTTTATTGTATCTTCCATAGTAGCCGGGGTCAATATATTTACAGGTCTATTCGAATGGCAGGATGTTTCAGACAGGTTTGTAAGTGCAATAAACAGTATGAATCCTTATGTTATGGCCCTTATTTTATTTGCCATACTAGCTGTCAGTTTGATAATCTTAATTTTCGAGTTTTACAGGAGAAAGATAAAAGTGGCAAATATCTCTGCAGACCAATCAGGAAAATCTATGCTGGAGCTTAAGACCGTATCCAGACAGATAAGAGAAAAACTTCTGGAGATTGAGGATGTTGTAAATCCAAGGGTAAGTATAATACCAGGTCAGAATGGAATAATAATAAATTCTTTCTCAAAGATTTCTGAGGGCATTGATGTTGCCGGGAAGACAAAAGAGATAAGGGAAATGACAGCTGATTTTGCTTTTAAAAACCTTGGCTTAAAAGTATTAAAGTCAAACTATACAGCTACCGGATTTGTACCTAAAAAAGAAAAAAAAGCTGGAGTTATAAAAGAGGAAGAGCCTGAGACAATAAAGGAACCAGAAATAGAAAATGAGGCACTGCCCCATGAAAAGGAAAATGAATCTTTTTAATAATTATTGATAAAGGGGGATTTCAATGTCTTCAAAATTAAAGGAAGGATACCTTACCGGGCTTGGAATAGTTGCAGTAACCTATGAAAAAGCTTCTGAGGTAACTAAAAAATTAATTAAGAAAGGGGAACTGGCAAAGGATAAAC
>CAYROY010000064.1:0-17844 GCA_964426155.1 uncultured Actinomycetota bacterium | reverse complement strand
TCCTTTACTCTCTTTATCCTTGTCGCTTTATTACCTATACTGTGTATCTCAAGCGGCTCACCGACTATATCACCTATAGTCATCCTTGGTGAAAGGGAGGCATAAGGATCCTGAAATATAATCTGGATATCCCTTCTTATCTTAAACATCTGATTATGATTAAGCTCAAAGATATTTTTTCCATCGTATATTACCGAACCCGAAGAATGAGGAATAAGCCTGAGTATTACTCTTGCAGTGGTAGATTTACCGCAACCACTCTCTCCTACCAGACCGAATGTCTCACCCTTTTTAATATAGAAACTTATATCATCTACAGCTTTTATTACTCCAGCATTGCTCTGCAGAAAAAAGCCGCCCCTGAGGTAAAAGTACTTTTTTAAATTTTTTATTTCAATTAGCTTATTATTATCCATTAAACTTTTGCATCGTTCTTTGATTCTTTTTTCAAGATTTCTTCTGCTCTGTGACATGCTACAAAATGATCCTTTTCAACCTCTACTAAAGGAGGAAAACTACTTTTACAGATATCTGTACAAAATCTACACCTGTTCCGGAAAATGCAGCCCTCCGGCAAGTCTATAAGACTGGGAGGTGAACCTTTTATAGGTCTTAGCTTACCTCCCTTTTTCTCATCCAGCCTTGTTATTGAATTCATAAGTCCGAGAGTATATGGGTGCATGGGATTATAATATATACTGTCTACTGTTGAGAATTCGACAGGTCTACCTGCATACATAACCATTACCCTGTCTGCATATTTGGCTACAACTCCAAGATCATGGGTTATAAGGATTATGGATGAATCAGTCTTGTGTTTTATTTCATTTACCAGCTCCAGTATCTGTGCCTGTATTGTCACATCAAGTGCAGTAGTAGGCTCATCGGCAATCAATATATCTGGAGAATTAGCTATAGCCATGGCTATCATAACCCTCTGCCTCATCCCGCCGCTGAACTCATGAGGATAGCTTGAGAGTCTATTTCTGGCTTCTGAAATACCTACCATCTCAAGCAGCCTTACGGCTTCCTGCAATGCAGCTTCTTTTTTTAATTTACGGTGTATTATAACCGACTCCATTATCTGATTGCCTATAGTATAAACAGGGTTTAATGAAGTCATAGGATCCTGGAAAATCATGGAAATCCTGTTTCCCCTGTAATCCTGAAGCTCTTTTCTGCCTAATTTCAGCATATCATTACCATTAAACAGTATCTTACCACTTATTATCTTACCCGGCGGCTCCGGTATAAGCCTTAAAATAGAAAGTGCAGTAACACTCTTTCCTGATCCAGTCTCCCCGACTATGCCCAGGGTCTCGCCTTTTTTTAAATCAAAACTAACACCATCTACAGCTTTTACTATACCGGCGTCAGTATAAAAGTAAGTCCTGAGGTCTTTTACTTCCAGAACTTTATTATTATAAGAATCCTTTTTTACTTTTGTTTTAATCATAAATAATGTATTATCTATTTTTCATCTTTGGATCAAACGCATCTCTTAGCCCATCACCCAGAAGTACAAAACCAAGAACTGTAATAACTATTGCAAATCCAGGGAATAACATCATCCATGGAGCTATATCAATATAACTTAGTGACTCTGAAAGCATCTTCCCCCATGCCGGTGTTGGCGGCTGGACGCCTATTCCCAGAAAACTTAAAGCTGCTTCCACTATAATAGCTGTACCGACATTCATTGTTCCAAATACTATTATAGGTGCTATGGCATTGGGAAAGATATGTCTTGTTATTATCCTCCGGTGGCTGGCGCCCATTGCACGTGCAGCTTCTATATACTCCTTATTTTTAATAGATAATATAGATCCGCGGAATATACGTGCAAAAGAAGCCCACCCCAGGACACCTATAGCAATGAATATATTGACAATTCCCTGCCCCAGAACAGTCATAATGGCAATTGCACCAAGTATATAGGGAAAAGCAAAAAATATATCTGCGATACGCATTATGATTGTATCCGGGAGACTGCCAAAATAACCCGCAAGGGCACCAAAAAACAGCCCTATAGCAATTGAAATCCCTACTGCAATTATTCCAACCTGTATAGAAATCCTGCTCCCATAAATCACTCTGCTAAATATATCCCTTCCCAGAAGGTCAGTGCCAAAGAAATGTGCCTTGCTCGGAGGCAGCGATGAATCTTCCTTAATTCTTGATATTGGGTCATGGGTTGATATAAAAGGAGCAAATATAGCTATAAGTATCAATAAAATAACAATACCTAAGCCGAGCATTGCCAGCTTATTTTTCTTCAACCTTTTCCAGGCATCCTTATACAATGATGATTTTGAATATCTTTTCTTTAAAGCACCAAAATCATCTAATATAACTCCGTCCCGGTTATTCTCATTTTTTAATTCAGGGTACATAATTATCTTTTAAGTCTAACTCTCAAACATTGATCTCTTTTTGGTGATATCTTATCCTGGGATCAAGCCATGCATATAAAATATCCACTACAAGATTCATAAAAACAAATATAAGCACCAGTATAAGAGTCCCTCCTATAACAACAGGAGCATCCCTTTGCAATATCGCCAGGTATATTACTCTTCCCACTCCCGGCCAGCTGAATATAGTCTCTGTCAATATAGCACCGCCCATAAGCGCACCCAGATCAAGTCCTATTAGTGTCACAACAGGTATCATAGCATTTTTTAAAGCATGCTTTCCTATGACCCTGTTAGGAGAGAGCCCTTTTGCGTATGCAGTAGTAATGTAATCATTGGAGATGACTTCAAGCATGCTGCTCCTCATCATCCTTGCTACATAAGCAGTCGAAACAGATGCAAGAGTAATGGATGGAAGAATATAATACCGTATGCTGCCATCTCCCATGCCTGACATGGGTAAGATCCCGAGTTTAAGGCCAAATATGACCTGCATGACCATACCGAACCAGAAAACCGGCACACAGACCGCAAGGGTAGTCGATACGGTTACAAGAACATCCCAGAAACTATATTTTTTTATAGCTGATATAATACCCGCCATAATTCCTATGATTATCTCAATAGTTATGGCAGAAAGTGCAAGTTTTACTGAATTTGGGTAATGATCGGCAAGAATGCTGTTAACCGACCTCCTGTATCTATATGAATCACCCAGGTCCCCTCTTGCAAGCTGACTGATATAACGCCAGTACTGGACATATATGGGCTTGTCTATTCCCATTTTTGCTCTCAGATTTGCCAGAGCCTGTTCGGTAGCACCTTTCTGCAGGATAAGCCTGGCAGGGTCCTCGGGTATAATATATAAAATTATAAATAATATTATTGTTACTCCGATAATAACAGGTATTATCTGCAATATACGTCTGAATATATAAAATAACATCTCAAATTTTTTTATTAATAATTTAATATTAATACAGCCTGCATTATTGGTGCAGGCTGTATATTTTACAATATAATATTTTTATAAAAAATATTACTCTGTACCTTTTGGTTCCAGCTCTACTGTACTTAAATCATAATTTCCCATAGCATCAAGATGGAAACCTTTTACATAGGGCTGTAAAACATTGGCCTGAGCATAGAAATAGATCAGGATAAATGCTGCATCATCACAGATTATTCTTTCTATTTCTCTGTATTTTTCTATTCTTTCTTCTTCATCCCTTGTGCTCCTTGCCTCTATGAGCATCCTATCTACTTCAGGATTATTATACTGGCAGTAGTTATCAGCTGATTCTGAGTGGAACAGCGGGTAGAGGAAATTATCCATGGTAGGATAATCGGCCAGCCAACCCAGCCTGTGGAACCCGATCTCGCCTTTCTGGAATGCTTCCAGTGCGGCACCCCATTCCATTCCTTCTATTTCCACCTCTATACCTATCTCTGCAAGATCAGCCTGCACGGCCTCTGCTACCATCTCATGTCCGGAACCGATATTTATTCCGAATACTATTGGATCAAGGCCTTCACCTCCGGGATAACCTGCTTCTTCAAGTTTCTGCTTTGCCATTTCTACATCATATGTATATTCTGATGCATTTTCCTGATAACCAGGTATTCCTTTCGGCACAATCCCTGTAGCAGGCGTGGGCAGCCCTTCCATTACTACATCAATAATATTCTGCCTGTCTACTGCATAGCTTATTGCCTCCCTCAGTGCTTTATTGCCCTTGAAAGGTTCCGCATTAAAGTTTAATGAAAAATAATAGATAGCAAGCTCCGGCCCGGTTATAGCCATTTCCCCTAAGACCGGGTCATTGAGTGTTGACTGGATCTTGCCCTGTGGGATACTGGTATATTCAATATTTCCTGCCTGAAATTCAAGAAAAGCTGTATCATAGTCAGCAAAGATTACATACTTCACATTATCCAGATCGGCGGTTTCACCATAGTAATCATCAAATCTTTCCAGTGTTATATACTGGTCGTGTTTCCACTCTATGAATTTAAATGCGCCGGTCCCGTTTACATGTTCTGCATAAAGGTCTCCCCACTCTTCAATATCCTCTTTTGCCACAGGATAAAATACTACGTGTCCAAGTGTCTTTATAAAATCTGCATAAGGATATTTAAGTGTCACTTCCAGAGTATAGTCGTCAAGAGCTTTTACACCTTCAAATGTGTCTGAAGAACCATCCTGCATTTCATCGTATCCAACTATTGGAGCCAGGTGATATGCCAGATATGATGCAGTCTCATCATCAACTGCCCTTGTCCAGGAATATACAAAATCTTCAGCAGTACATTCTCTTCCGCTGTGGAATTTGACACCTTTTTTTAGATTAATAGTGTACACCAGACCATCATCGGAAACATCCCAGGTGTCAGCTATGGCCGGTACAACTTCAAGGGTCTCGGGGTCATATTCTACCAGACCATCCCATACCTGCCTTACCACCTGTATACCCTCACTTTCATATGAATTAGGCGGATCTATGGAAACAGGCTCATTTATATAAAGCCTGAATTCCCCTCCTGCTTTTTCTTCCTTCTTGCAGCCGAATGATAATGTGGCTATCATAGCAATCACAACACAGACTGCAATTATTGCTGTTAATTTTCTAGAAATACTCATCAAAGCCTCCTTAGCCTTAATTAATAGATTCTAAACTGCAGGAATAACCCTCTCCCTCCTTTCTAAAACCTGCATTTATACATTTTTATACTATGAAATATTATAAAAATAAATTAATGGGTACATTTTATAAAAAAATTACAAAAGAATAAATAGTGCAAGAGTAGTAGCAGTAAAAACCACAGCAAATATAATTGTTATGCGGTCAAGGTTTTTCTCTACTATTCCACTGCCGTCAAAAGTTTCAGCCATACCTGAAAAAAGTCCCGATATACCTCCTCCTCTCCCTGCGTGCAGGAGTACGAGAAGCACAAGGCCTACACTCACCAGAACATGAACTCCAAAAATAATATTTAACAATATCGAACCCATTCTTTATCCTTCCCCAAACCCTCTAAATTAAAACATTTTAGTAAGGGTTATTTTATCAAAAATTTTACATGTTTTAAAATTAATTTTTTAATATAGAAATCAAGAGATCAAATAATAGAAACACCATCCATCTGTCCTGGCTTTTCAATATTTAATATCTTTAATATTGTAGGAGCAATATCACTTAATCTATAATTCCTTTTTATTCTCCTTACGGTATATTTTTTATCACATACTATAAATGGCACCTGAGAGGTTGAATGCGCTGTAATAATTTCATGAGTTTCAGGCGATATCATCTTCTCGGCATTTCCATGATCTGCGGTCACTATTGAAATCCCCCCACTTTTTCTTATTTCGTCTACGACTCTGCCTGCACAGCTATCAACTGCTTCTACAGCTTTAACTGCTGCGTTTAAAACACCAGTATGACCCACCATATCAGGATTAGCATAATTTAAGATTATAACATCATAAATGTTTTCCCTTATTTTTTGAATAAGCTTATCAGTGACTTCATAGGCACTCATCTCCGGTTTTTTATCATAAGTAGATACAGCTGGAGATGGAATAAGAATCCTGTCTTCTCCTGGATATGGTTTTTCTATTCCCCCATTGAAAAAAAAGGTCACATGCGCATATTTCTCAGTTTCAGCAATCCTCAACTGCCTGATTTTGTTATTCGAAAGTACCTCACCCAGAGTGTTTACTATTTTTTGGGGAGGAAATACAACAGGTATATCAAAATTTTTATCATAAAGGGTCATAGATGTAAAAAAAACATCCGGATGATTCTTCCCCCGGTCAAAATTTTTAAATGCTTTTTCTATAAAAGCCCTTGTAAGCTGCCTTGCCCTGTCCGGTCTGAAATTAAAAAATATTACCGAATCTCCATTACCGACCATGGCATTTTCATCATTTTCTATATCAATAACTCCCGGGATAACGAACTCATCGTCTATGCCATTCCTATAAGAATTTTCAACAAGCTCCACGGCTGATTTAAATTTTTCACCCTTTCTGTAGACAAGTGCATCGTATGCTTTTTTTGTCCTGTCCCATCTATTGTCCCTGTCCATTGCATAGTACCTGCCGCTGACTGTTGCAATTCTTCCTTTTGACTTTTCACGGAGATAGCTGTCAAGTTCTTCGAGGTAGCCTATAGCACTCCTCGGGGGTACATCCCTTCCATCAAGAAACGCATGGATATAGAGTTTTTTTATTTTCTTGATCCTGGCCATATCTACAAGAGCTTTTAGATGATTGATATGGCTGTGTACCCCTCCGTCAGAAACCAGTCCAATAAGATGAAGGTTTTTATTGGTCCCATCTATTCTTGAATATGCTGTATTCAGCACAGGATTAGAATGAAATTCTCCACTTTCTATTGATTTATTTATTCTTGTAAATTCCTGATATACGACCCTGCCGGCTCCTATATTCATGTGGCCGACTTCAGAGTTTCCCATCTGCCCTCCAGGAAGACCCACGGCTTCCCCGGAAGCATCCAGACGTGTATGGGAATAAATTTTAAAATATCTATCAACGTTAGGAGTATCAGCAATAGCAATCGCATTGCCTTCCTGATTATCAGATAATCCCCATCCATCAAGGATTATAAGGCAAACCGGTCCCTTATCTTTATTATTTTTTTTCATACTCAGTAATTTATAATTGCCAGGAAATCATCAGCCTTAAGACTTGCTCCCCCAACAAGCGCTCCATCAATGTCAGGCATGTCCATAAGTTCACTTATATTTGAAGGTTTAACGCTGCCCCCATATTGTATTCTGACAGCATCGGCAACGTCACTGCTATAAAGCTCTGCGATTTTCATCCTGATAGCCGAGCACATATCATTTGCATCTTCTGATGTAGCTGTCTTACCTGTCCCGATAGCCCATATAGGTTCATATGCAATTGTTATGTCTACCATATTCTCCCTGTCAACGCTATCAAGGCAATTTGTAAGCTGACCGATTACAAATTCTTTTTCCCTGCCACTTTCTCTTATCTCTAAGGTTTCTCCGATGCAGAGGATTGGTTTTAAATCATTCTCAAATACAGATTTTACCTTTTTATTTATCAACTCATCCGTCTCTTTAAAATACTGACGCCTTTCACTATGACCCAGTATCACATACTCAACATCAAGAGCTTTTAACATATCCGGAGAAATTTCCCCTGTAAAGGCTCCCTTTTTTTCAAAATACATATTCTGGGCCCCCAGTTTTATCTCAAGATTATCATCTTTTATAACAGTCATTGCACTTCTGAGCGCAGTGAAGGGCGGGCATACTGCAATCTCGCATTTATTCTTATTTTCAAATTTAAAACCGAATTCTTCAAGGAATTTCATTGTCTCCAGATGTGTCATATTCATTTTCCAGTTGCCTGCAATAAATGCCTTCCTCATATTTGAATAATCCTTTCAATTATATTTATTTTTTAATTAAAGCTTCAACTCCAGGTAAAATCTTTCCCTCAAGCAGTTCCATCGAGGCTCCGCCTCCACTGGATATGTGTGAGAACTTTTCAGTAAGGCCGTATTTTCTTATGGCAGCGACCGTATCACCACCACCTGCAACTGTTACAGCATTACTCTCTGCTACGGCACAGGCAACATTCTTTGTCCCTTTTGAAAACTTCTCCCATTCAAATACACCTACGGGCCCATTCCAGAATATTGTCCTTGCTTCAGCTATATTTTTTTTGAATAAATCCACCGTCCCGCTTCCTATATCGAGCCCCATCCAGTCCTGGGGTATTACATCAACAGATACTTCCATGCTCTCTGAATTCCTGTCAAATTCCTTTGCGATAGTGATATCAACTGGTAGTATGAGCCTGACATTATTTTTATGGGCAAGATCAATCATTTCTCGCGCATAATCAATCTGGTCATCCTCGCATATTGATCTACCTATTTCCATTCCTTTTGATTTAAGAAATGTATACGTCATCCCTCCGCCGAGAATAAGGATGTCTACCTTGTCTAAAAGATTCCTTATTATCTTTATTTTATCCGATACCTTACTCCCACCCAGTATGGCCATAAACGGTCTTTCCGGGGATTCAAGGAGTGAAGTAAGAGTCTCTACTTCTTTTTCCAATAAAAATCCTGATACGGCAGGAAGATATTCTGCTATTCCCACAACTGATGCATGGGACCGGTGTGCAGCCCCAAAAGCATCGTTTACATAAATATCAGCAAGAGATGCCAGTAGCCTGGAAAATTCTTTATCATTTGATTTCTCGCGCTTATCAAACCTTAAGTTTTCCAGCATTATAATATCGCCTTCCTTCAGGCTGTTATCTACATAATCCTTTATTTCATCTGAATAGATACTATCAAATTTTTTAACTTTTACTCCAGTAAGCTCCTCCAGTTTCAAAGCTGCCGGATCCAGGCGGAACCTATCTTCGGGTTCCCCCTTTGGCCTTCCAAGGTGGGATATTAATATTATGCGCGCACTATTTTTTATCAGGTATTCTATTGTGGGAACAGATAATCTTATCCTGGTATCGTCGGTTACTGAAAGGTTTTCATCAAGCGGAACATTATAATCCACCCTTACTATTACCTTTTTACCTTTTAGATCAATATCCCTTATAGTCTTCCTATCAAACATCGTTATCACCATGCCTGTTAATAAAAAGACCGGACCTGTATAATCATAAATATGTCCGGTCCTGGCAATTAATAAATATCACCCGGTAATATATTTAACCAGGTCAACCAACCTGCTTGAATAGCCCCATTCATTGTCATACCATGAAAGCACTTTTACCATGTTATCCTGAACATATGTATAACCTGCATCAAATACAGATGAAAAACTGTTACCTATGACATCAGCTGAAACAATAGGTTCTTCCGTATACTGCAGTATTCCCTTTAATCCAGGACTTTCTGAAGCAGCTTTAAAAGCTTTATTTATTTCTTCAACGCTTGCTTTTTTTTCAATATTTACAACCAGGTCCACCAGAGATCCTACCGGTATCGGTATTCTTACGGCCAGTCCGTTTAATTTGCCGTTCAATTCAGGTATAACTAGCCCTATAGCACTTGCAGCTCCCGTAGTAGTGGGTATGGCTGAAAGCGCAGCTGCTCTTGCCCTTCTAAGATCATTATGTGGGAGATCCAGGATCCTCTGATCATTTGTATATGCATGTATTGTTGTCATAAGACCGGTTTTTATAACAAAATTATCGTTTAATACCTTGCACAAAGGTGCAAGTGCATTAGTGGTGCATGAAGCGTTGGATATGATATGGTGCTTATTCTTATCATAACTGTCATTGTTTACACCCAGTACTATTGTGACATCTGCTCCATCTGCTTTCATGGGAGCTGTCACGAGGACTTTTTTTGCTCCTGCATTCAGGTGATTACCTGCCGACTCTCTTGTTCGGAATAATCCAGTAGATTCAATAGCCACGTCTACTCCCATTTCATCCCAGGGCAATTCGGCTGGATTTTTTATGGATGTGACCTTTATTCTTTTTCCGTCTACTATTATTGCATCTTCCTCGGCCCTTACATCATTATCCAGTATTCCATATACTGAATCATACTTAAGAAGATGAGCAAGGACATTATTTGGATAGAGGTCATTTATTGATACCACATCTACATCACCTGCTTTATCATTTTTTAGTTTTGCTCTCAGAAATTGTCTGCCTATCCTTCCAAAACCATTGATTCCCACTTTTATAGCCATTATATTCCTCCCTTATTATGTATTAATTTGTACTTATTTAATTTATTTAATAATTTACAAAATTGAAATATTCTATCAAATTTATATAAAACATAAAAGCGATTTTTTTATCTATACAGATATTGGTCAATTATCCAGTATGCTTCTGTTTAAATCCTTATGAAAAAGTTTTGATGAATAACCCCCCATATTTATATGCTCATTAATCTTTTCTGCAATTACGACTGAACGGTGTTTACCTCCAGTGCATCCTATGCCTATCCCGAGATAGCTTTTTCCTTCTGCAACATAATTTGGTATAAGAAAATCCAGCATTTCTTTAAAAAGACCTAAAAATTTCTTTGTTTCTATCCTGCTCAAGACAAAATCTTTAACTTTATCACTTTTTCCATCAAGACCTTCAAGTTCTTTTAAATAATAGGGATTTGGAAGGAATCTTACATCCATCACTATATCCATATTATCCGGAAGACCATATTTATAGCCAAAAGATACTATAGATATCTGCAGTATCTTCTTCTTTTCATCATCAGACATAATTCTTTCTGCAATTTCAATCCTTAGTTCTTTCGAGCTTAGAAGCGTTGTATCTATTATTATATCTGATATATCCTTCAGCGGGGCCATCTTTCCTATCTCTTCCTTTATCCCTGCTGATAGCGAACCTGATTCTACCAGAGGATGCTTCCTTCTTGTAAGGGAATACCTTTTTGTTATAGCATTCATAGATGCTTCCAGAAAAAGTATCCTGTATTTTATCTTTCTTTCCTTTAACTTACCCAGCATTATAAATATTTCATTAAAAAAATAACCGCTCCTCAGATCTATTGCCAGAGCAACCTTATCTATCTTACAATCTCTGGATGAAAAAAAATCCACTAAATCCAGTACCAGATGCGCTGGAAGATTATCTATGCAGTAGTATCCTGAGTCCTCAAAATATTTTAATGCCTCAGATTTTCCAGCTCCAGACAACCCTGTTATTATCATAAGCTCCAGTTTACCCGAATTTTTTTCTACTCTATTTTTAATTTCAGACACTTTCTAATAAAAAGCAGTTATAATAAATCTTCTATAATATATTTTAGTCTTTTTGCTTTCAAAAAAGAATCCTTTAAGAATCAAGCTCTTCAAAGTATATATCAATTATTATCAAGGCCTGCTCCTGGTGAATAAATCAGGATTATCTGTGAAAACTATCATATATGTTAACAGCATCCCTGTAGTTTATACCCTTTATATTCATTAATTCTTCTATGTCCTTTTCTTTCAATTCTTCAAAAGATTCAATATTTCTCATTATATAAGCTTTCTTTTTTATTCCTATACCTTTTATCTGGTCAAGGACAGAATCTGTCATATGTTTGTCCCTGAGCTTTCTGTGATATCCTATTGCAAAACGGTGCGCCTCATCTCTTAATTTGATTATTATCCTCATATAATCACTGCCGGGATCCAGCTTTATACCGTTTCTGTATCTGTCACAGTAAATCATCTCCTCTTTTTTTGCTATGCTTATTATATCAATAATCCCCAATTCCTTGCTTTCGACAACTTTTTTTACAGTGCCGTACTGTGCCTTCCCTCCATCTATCAACATTAGATCAGGCTTATGGTGAAAACTATCCATAATATCTGTTCCGGGAACACTCAGGTATTTCAACCTCCTTTTAACTATTTCCTCCAGCATGGCATAATCATCCTGTCCCGAAATCGATCTTATTTTAAAGTGACGGTAGTGTCCTGGATTTATTTCCCCATCGCAGGCTACAGTCATAGAACCTACCGGAAAGTTCTCTCCAAGATTTGATATGTCATAACATTCAATTCTTCTGGGAATATTATTAAGACCCAGCTTTGTTTTCAGTTTGATAAGATTCCTGTAACCCTGACTGTGTCCTGTGGACTTTTCAAATTTCTTTTTCTCAAGATATAATCTAGCATTCCTTACCGCCATATCCATTATCCTTTTCTTTTCACCTCTTTCAGGTTTTCTTATAATTACCTTCCTGTCCTTTTTTACATGGAACCATTTCTCTATCAACCCCGAATCCTCAATTTCAGATGAAATGTATATTTTTGACGGTATGCTGTTTATATTTTCATAATACTGATTAATAAATAATGGAATAAGCTGGTTGTCTCTTAATAACCCGCTGTTTTCTATAATAAAATTGTTTACAATTGCAAGTGTTCCTGATCTGTATGTAAACATACTGACTGCTGCAATCTCTCTTTCCCTTTCCATAGCAATAAAATCCCATGCACCGGTGCCGTCAAAAATAATCTTTTGCTCCTCAACTACTTTTTCGATTCTAAAGATCTTTTTCTTTAGCTCTTCAGCTTCTTCAAATTTCAACTTTCTGGAATATTCTTCCATTTTCTTTTTTAGATCATTTACTATTGAGGGATTTTTGCCTTTTAAAAAATTTCTGATTTCCTCAACATTAATTTTATACTCAGATTCAGAGATCTTACCAATACAGGGGGCGCTACAGAGTCCTATATGATAACTAAGACATGGAGAATTTTGGCTTTTACCGGGCTTTACCCCTCTGCAATCCCTTATCTTGAATATGCTTCTTAAATGTTCAATAGTTTTTTTTGCGGAACCGACATCAGTATATGGACCATAATATCTCGCTTTTCTGATTTTCCTGTTTCTGGTCAAAAAAACCCGTGGATATATATCATCAGTTATAACTATAAAGGGATATGATTTATCATCTTTCAGTTCAATATTATATTTTGGCCTGTTTTCCTTTATAAGATTTCCTTCAAGTATCAATGCCTCCACTTCATTTGAAGTGACTATATAATCGACTGACATTATCTTCTGTATAAAAATAGGTGGCTTCATGTAAAGAAAATCCCTGTTCTTAGAAGAAAAATAGCTCTTTACCCTGCTGTAAATATTTTTCGCCTTGCCCACATATATTATCTTTCCACTTTCATCTTTAAATAAGTAAACACCTGTTTTTGAAGGTAATATTTCTAGCGATTGTATCAACTTCTCTCTTGAAGATGATGCATCTATTTCTTTATTCTTTTTTATTATACTATTTTTCATACGCTCACGGTCTGCCTGTGTTTTGACAGATAACTTTTTAAAAATCTTCCGGTATATGAATGAGTCATATTGCTTACTTCCTCAGGAGTACCAGCAGCTATAACCATACCTCCCTTATTTCCGCCTTCCGGACCAAGATCTATTATATAATCTGCAGCTTTTATGACTTCCATATTATGTTCTATTACAAGAACTGAATTGCCGGCTTCGACTAATCTATCAAGAATCTTCAACAGTTTTTTGATATCATCAAAATGCAGTCCAGTGGTCGGCTCATCGAGCAGATAGAGCGTGTTACCCGTGCTTCTTTTAGATAGTTCTGTTGACAATTTGATCCTCTGGGCTTCTCCTCCGGACAGTGTTGTCGACGGCTGTCCCAGTTTTATGTAACCAAGACCGACATCGTTTATCAACTCCAGCTTATTTTTTATCCTTGGTATATTTTTGAAAAAGGATAGGGCTTCCTCAACAGTCATATTCAGTACATCATCGATATTTTTATCCTTATATTTTATCTCCAGTGTATCTCTGTTAAACCTTTTCCCCTTACATACTTCACATGGGACATATATGTCTGGAAGAAAGTGCATCTCTATCTTTATCATTCCATCACCTTTACAGTATTCGCACCTACCACCTTTTATATTAAAGCTGAACCTCCCGGGCTTATATCCCCTTAATCTTGCATCATGTGTCTTTGAAAATAATTCTCGTATATAGGTAAATACACCGGTATAAGTCGCAGGATTTGACCGCGGTGTCCTTCCTATCGGAGACTGGTCTATTACAATAACTTTATCCAGATTTTCAGCTCCAAGAATATCATCATGATCTCCGGAATGCATGTGAGACCTCATAAGCCTATTTGAAAGCGAGGGATATAGTATCTCATTTATAAGCGTACTCTTGCCAGATCCGGAAACTCCTGTAACTGCTATCATTTTTGCTAATTCTATTTCTACATCAATATTTTTTAGATTATGTTCCCTTGCTCCCTTTATCGTTATTCTTTTTCCATTGCCCTTCCTTCTTTTTTCAGGAACAGGAATAAATTTTGTTCCCTTAAGATACTCACCTGTTATCGAGCCGGTACAATCATATATATCTTTAAGCCTGCCGCTAAATACGATATTACCTCCATGTATTCCTGCACCAGGTCCTATATCTACTATATGATCTGACTTCCTAATGGTTTCTTCGTCATGTTCTATGACGATTATAGTATTGCCTAGATCCCTTAATCTTTTCAGTGCATCTATCAATTTCGAATTATCTCTCTGGTGAAGACCTATGCTGGGTTCATCCAGTATATAAAGAACACCTACAAGACCAGACCCTATCTGGGTAGCAAGTCTTATTCGCTGGGACTCACCTCCTGAAAGTGTACTGGATTTTCTAAACAGCGTAAGATAACCCAATCCTACATCCTTTAGAAACTTTAGCCGTTCAGTTATCTCTTTTATCAGGCCCTCCCCAATAAGCATCTCCTTTTCAGAAAGTTTTAAACTTTTTAGCCATTCGATATTCTCTTCAATAGTCATCTCGCAAAAATCTGCAATTGAAAGCCCGTTTATCTTTACTGCAAGACTCTCCTTTTTCAACCTTTTCCCATGACATACCGGACAGGGTGCATTTGCTATGATCTTTTCTAACTTGCTTCTGTGGTAATCAGAATCAGTTTCCATATACAGCCGGCTCAGGTTCCTTACAAGACCCTCAAATCTAACATAATAAAAGCGGGTCTGACCCCTGTGATTTTTGTATCTGACTTTTATTCTTTCCCCTTCGGTACCATAAAAGATTATCTTTTTTACTTTTTCGTCAAGCTCTCTGAATGGTTTATAAAGGTCAAAGTTATATTCTTCTGAAAGGCTTCTCATCAATTGAGGGTAATAATTGGAGTGGTTCATTTTAAAAAATGGTATGGCTCCGTCCATTATACTGAGCTCCGGATTCTCGACTAAAAGTCCGGGATCGACTTCCTTGCTTATTCCAAGACCTCCGCATTCCTCGCAGGCCCCATAAGGACTATTAAAGGAAAACATCCTTGGGGTCAATTCTTCGTAGCTGATACCACAATCGACACATGAAAAATTCTCTGAAAAACTTATTATTTCTCCACTATCGGATAATTGTATATATGCAATGCCCCCGCTTTCCTTCAGTGATATCTCTATATCTTCTGTCAGCCTTTTCCTTATATCTTGACTCATCTTGAGCCTGTCTACTATTATCTCAATATTATGTTTTATGTTTTTATCCAGTCTTAGATCAAAATTTTCTCCAAGTTCATAAACATTACCGTCTACCCTTACCCTCATAAATCCATCTTTATAAATATTCTCAAATGTTTTGCTGTACTCGCCCTTTCTTCCGCGTATGAGCGGGGAAAGAACCTGAAATTTAGTACCTGAATCAAGTTCCATTATTTTTTCTACAATCTGATCTACAGTCTGTCTGGTTATAGGTTTTCCGCAGATATAACAATAGGGTATTCCAATTCTTGCATAAAGAACCCTGAGATAATCATATATCTCTGTAATAGTCCCCACAGTAGACCGTGGATTTTTAGAAACCCCCTTCTGATTTATCGAAACAGCCGGAGAAAGCCCTTCTATCAAATCGACATCAGGTTTTTCCATCTGTCCCAGAAATTGCCTTGCATAGGAAGACAGCGATTCAACATACCTCCTCTGACCCTCTGCATAAATGGTATCAAAAGCAAGTGACGACTTGCCGGAACCGCTTACACCGGTAAAAACTATGAGACTGTTCCTGGGAATGCACAGGCTTACATTTTTAAGGTTATGCTCCCTTGCTCCTTTTATATATATTTCTTCCTTCATCTTTTCCATTACCCGGCATTTTAACATTGATAATATTCTTTAACCTTTTTATTTCATCTCTTATTGCAGCTGCCTTTTCAAAATTTAATTCTCTGGCTTCTATATACATCTGTTCTTCAAGTCCTGATATAATATTTATAACACTTGATGGATCCATTTTCAGTATACTGCTTTCGGTAATCTCCTCCTCAATTTTTTCCTTCCTATCTTTATTCCCCCGGGATTTTGCAGCTGTTCTTATCCCCCTGTCATAGAGTATATCCGAAATCGCTTTGCTTATTGACCTGGGGACTATATTATTAATATCATTGAATTCTACCTGAATCTTTCTTCTTCTTTCTGTCTCGCCCAGAGCGCTTCTCATTGATCCTGTAATATTATCCGCATACATTATTACCCTGCCATTTATATTCCTTGCTGCTCTTCCTATAGTCTGTATAAGTGATATCTCAGACCTTAAAAATCCTTCTTTATCAGCATCCAGTATAACCACAAGTGATACTTCCGGAAGATCCAGACCCTCCCTTAAGAGGTTTATCCCCACAAGCACATCGAATTTTCCCGACCTTAGATCACGCAATATTTCTATCCTCTCAAGTGTATCTATATTCGAATGCAGGTAGCGGGCCCTTATGTCATTACCCGAAAGATAATCTGTAAGGTCTTCTGCCATTCTCTTTGTAAGAGTTGTTATAAGGACTCTTTCGCTTCTTTTTACTGTTCTTCTTATCTCTCCTATCAAATCATCTATCTGGCCTCTTGCGGGTCTGACAATAACTTCAGGATCTACCAGTCCTGTAGGTCTTATGATCTGTTCTACCACCTGGCTGCTTATACTCCTTTCGTAAGACCCGGGAGTAGCCGAATTAAATATAACTCTTTTCACTTTCTCTTCAAATTCCATAAATTTAAGCGGTCTATTATCAAGCGCCGAAGGCAGCCTGAAACCGTAATCTACAAGTGTCTGCTTCCTTGAGCGGTCACCCTCGTACATTCCCCTTATCTGCGGGACCCCTATATGAGATTCATCTATTACCACCAAAAAATCATCAGGGAAAAAATCAATTAATGTATTTGGAGCTTCTCCGGGTTTCTTGCCCGTTATATGCCGTGAATAATTTTCTATCCCGCTGCAAAAGCCAAGCTCTGCTATCATTTCCATATCATATCTTGTACGCGATTCTATACGCTGGGCTTCAAGCAGCTTGCCCATGCTTTTAAAAAATTTTATCCTTTCTTCTAATTCTTCTTCAATTGTTTCAAGCGCCCTCTCGACCCATTCTGCGGTAGCAAGAAAATGTGTTGCAGGAGATATTATATATGTATCACTTTTTTTAATTATTTCTCCTGATACCGGGTCAAATTCTTCGATTCTCTCTATCTCATCACCAAACAACTGTATCCTTACTGCTCTGTCCTGATAGGCTGGATACACCTCCAGTATATCTCCCCTGACCCTGAATTTTCCATTTGAGAATTCATATTCATTTCTTTCATAACGTATGTTTACAAGCTTTCTTATAAGTTCTTCACGGTTAAAATCCTGGCCTGTTCTTAAAATTATCCTCTGTTTTTCATATTCTGAAGGTGAGCCCAGACCATATATGCATGACACGCTTGCTACTACAATAACATCGTCCCTCGTATAAAGTGAATTCGTGGTGGACAGCCTTAATTTTTCAATATCTTCATTTATTGAAGTGTCTTTTTCTATATAAAGATCCTTTCCCGGAAGATATGCCTCTGGTTGATAGTAATCGTAATAGCTTACAAAATA
>CAYROY010000063.1:0-5352 GCA_964426155.1 uncultured Actinomycetota bacterium | reverse complement strand
AAGCAGTACAGGATGATAGATGTTATCCTCTATTTCTACAGGCAGGCATCGGACAGCCTGAGGATGGGTGCTGACATAGCGGATGTCGAGTCAATGGAGGTAAGGGACAAAATTGCCAGGATGAAGTATATACCGAAGGAAGAAATACACAGGATAAATAAAATTAAAGATGATATTAAAGCTGAATTTACAGAACTTGTAGAGAAATCCCGTCTGGAGGAATAAATATGCTAAAAGAATATAAGAGCATCATCAATATTTCCGGCCCCCTCATGCTTATAGAGGGTGTGGAAGGTGTAAAATATGAAGAGCTGGTAGAAATAAGGCTTGATGACGGCTCGATAAGGAGCGGAAGGGTACTTGAAGTCGAAGGGGACCAGGCGCTGGTGCAGGTATTCGAGGGTACTTCAGGAGTTGATTCCGAAAATACCAGGGTAAGGTTTTTGGGCCGGGGGACCCGTATGTATCTTTCTGAAGACATACTGGGAAAGGTATTTACCGGACTTGGAAGACCCATGACTGACAATGACAGGATAATAGCAGAAAAAAGCATGGACATAAACGGATCCCCCATTAACCCATTTGCCAGGGACTATCCAGATGAGTTTATCCAGACCGGGATATCAGCAATAGACGGCCTTAACACCCTGGTAAGGGGGCAGAAGCTGCCCATCTTTTCTGGTTCCGGACTTCCGCATAACAAGATAGCGGCCCAGATAGCAAGGCAGTCCACAGTTCTGGGCAAAAAAGAGGAATTTGCAGTTGTTTTTGTAGCCATAGGAATAACCTTTGAGGAATCACAGTACTTTATTAATGACCTTACAGCAACAGGTGCCATAAACCGCTCGGTCCTTATACTGAACCTTGCAGATGACCCGGCAATTGAGAGGATTGCTACTCCCAGGGTGGGGCTTACATGCGCTGAATACCTTGCATTTGAAAAGGATATGCACGTACTTGTAATACTCACAGATATGACAAATTACTGCGAAGCTTTAAAGGAGGTCTCTGCAGCAAGGAAGGAAATACCGGGAAGAAGGGGGTATCCCGGATACCTTTACACCGATCTTGCGACGATCTATGAAAGGGCCGGAAGGATAAAGAATAAGAAGGGATCAATAACCCAGATACCCATACTTACCATGCCCGAAGATGATAAGACTCATCCCATACCGGACCTTACCGGCTACATAACTGAGGGGCAGATAATACTCTCAAGGTCTCTGCACAAAAAGAAATTGTCCCCTCCGGTCGATGTCCTGCCCTCCCTTTCCAGGCTTAAGGACAAGGGTATAGGCGAGGGCAAGACAAGGGAAGACCATGCAGATACTTTCAACCAGCTTTATGCAGCCTATGCAAGGGGCAAAGAAGTGCAGGAGCTGGCGGTGATCCTGGGCGAGGCCGCACTTACGGAAATGGATAAGATATATTTTAAGTTTGCAGAGGAATTTGAGAACCGCTATATATCTCAGGGTGAGTACGAGAACAGGACCATTGAAGAGACGCTGGACCTCGGATGGGAATTGCTGTCTGTTTTCCCCAGGGGAGAGCTAAAGAGAATAGGGGATGAGTTCCTGGATAAATATCTGGAAAAATACAAAGAGAAAAAAGAGGAGCATCAGTGACATGATTGCCGGCGTAAACCCGACAAGGATGGAGCTTTTAAGGCTCAAGAAGAGGCTGGCACTTGCAGCCAGGGGCCATAAGCTCCTGAAGGATAAAAGAGATGAACTCATGCGGCAGCTTCTGGAGATAATAGATGAAGTAAAAGATAAGAGGATGGCCGTTGAGAAGGAGTTTAATTCTATACTCGAGTTGTTCGTGCTTGCAAAAGCAAGTATGGCTCCGTTCCAGGTGGAGCAGGCGCTCATCATACCTTCAAAAAAAATTTCTGTATCGGTCAGGCAGAAAAACATGATGAGCGTGAGGGTACCCGAGTATTCAAAAGAGGTATCGGGGGATATAATATCCTACGGCTTTTTAAACACCTCAGGGGATACCGACGTGTCTCTTGACAGGTTCGATAAATTTATCGAAGATCTTCTCAACCTGGCCGAAAAGGAAAAAGCTGTGCAGCTGATGGCTACCGAGATCGAGGAGACAAGAAGAAGGGTAAATGCCCTTGAATACAGGCTGATACCCGAGCTTGAGGAGACCATAAGATTTATAACCAGCAGACTCGAAGAAAACGAAAGGTCCAGCTTGGTACGGCTTATGAAAGTAAAAGAGATAGTAAGAAGCCACTAGTCTGAAAATAATCCGGGCATAAGCGGCAAAATACCATTTAATAGTCTCAAGTCATTTAAATCCCGTATCAACAAAAAGATGCTTTTACTGCCTTATGAAACAAATAATAATACTCTTAGTCTTATATAATATTATTAAAAAACCATAAAAGTTATAAAAGGCCGCCTGATTATTAGTAAATTTGATTTTTTTTTTGATTATATATTGTGCTATAATACAACGAAATATTAACAGGGTAAGCTAAAAACCCTATCGGAGCTAAATTATAACGTTTAGTATCCATGCTGAAAATTTTTATAGTAGATAATATTTTATTTATAAACAACTGACAGTCAGTATTAGAAATTTAAAACAAGGAGGACTAATTTGAAAAAAACAATAATCTTTGCAATCATGCTGGCTCTGGCGCTTGTCATGGCGGGCTGCGCGGGCCAGTCTGGTTCTGAAACAAAGACAATCGGTATCATCCAGTATGTCGAACATGTGGCGCTTGATTCTGCAAGGGAAGGGTTTGTTGATGCCCTCAGCGACAACGGCTATGTAGAGGGCGAAAACATTGAGATCGATGTACAGAATGCACAGGCAGATCAGAGCAACCTGTCAACCATAAGCGACCGTTTTGTAAGCAATAAGGTAGATCTGGTACTTGCCATAGCAACTCCCGCTGCACAGTCAATAGCAGGAAAGACTACAGAGATCCCCATACTCGGGACCGCGATCACAGATTATGAAGCTGCAAAACTGGTAGATTCAAATGAAGCACCAGGCGGCAATGTAAGCGGCACAACTGATATGAATCCCATAAAGGAACAGATCGAACTTCTGGTGAAACTGGTACCGGATGCAGAGACAGTCGGCGTTATCTACACATCCAGCGAGGATAATTCAATAGTACAGGCTGCTATAGCAAAAGAGGTCATAGAGGATCTCGGGCTGACATATACAGAAGTCACCATAACCAATTCCAATGATGTACAGCAGGCCACACAGTCAATTGTCGAAAAATGTGATGCATTGTACCTGCCAACCGACAACGTGCTGGCTTCATCAATGCCCATAGTCCACGGCGTGACAGTCGAGTCAAAGACTCCTGTTATCTGCGGCGAGTCGGGAATGGTCGAAGGCGGAGGCCTTGCTACACTGGGTATAAACTATTATGACCTTGGCTACAAGACCGGTCTAATGGCAATAAAAGTGCTGGAAGGCGAAGCAGAACCAGCTGCAATGCCGATTGAATCAGCTGATAAATTTGATTTTGCCATAAATGGCGCAGTTGCTGAAGCAATAGGCCTTGAAATTCCGGAAGACCTTGCCGAATACGTCATGGAATATTAAAATTAAATAGTTAAAAAGGTACTGCAGGCCATTATTGATTTTGTTAAAATATAAAAGTAAAGAACCGGTTAGATAATAATATGTTGCAGATATTAATGGCAGCAGTCTCCCTGGGTCTACTCTGGGCGATTATTACCACAGGTGTTTATATAACCTACCGCATACTGTCTATTGCCGATTTGACGGTAGAGGGCAGTGTTGTTACGGGTGCAGCCATTGCTGCTATAACAATTACCAGAGGTTTTAATCCTTATGTGGCGGTAGTATTTTCATTTTTTGGCGGAGTCGGAGCAGGACTCATAACGGGACTGCTGCATACAAAGCTGAAAATCCCTTCACTGCTGTCAGGAATCCTGACAATGATCGCCCTTTATTCAATAAACTTAAGGATCATGGGCAGGGCCAATATCTCACTTTTGAGGATTGATACTGTCTATACAGTGTTTGAGAATATGGGTTTAAGCTCCATGCTCTCCATTATTGTACTGGGAGTAATATTTGTGGGCTGCCTTATAGGCGTACTTTACTGGTTCTTTGGAACAGAGATAGGCAGTGCGATAAGAGCGACAGGCAACAATCCCCAGATGGTGCGTGCACAGGGAATTAATACTAATACGACGATAATACTCGGTCTGATGATAAGTAACGGCCTGGTGGCTATCGGGGGAGCACTGATTGCACAGAGCCAGCGTTTTTCTGACATCCAGATGGGCATAGGCTCTATTGTCATCGGCCTGGCTTCTGTTATAATCGGAGAAGTCCTGTTCGGAAGAAGGAACTTTGCCAGCAGGCTTCTTTCACTGGTACTGGGTGCAATAGTATACAGGATAATAATCGCGCTGGTCCTAAAACTCGGCATGCCAGCAAATGACCTGAAGCTATTTACTGCGATTACGGTAGCAATAGCACTTTCCCTGCCGGTTTTCCGTTCTTATCTGGAGCCGCTAAAAAAATCCATCAAAAGGAACAAATAAATGCTCATAGTAAGCAGAATAACTAAAATCTTCAATGCAAGGACCATCAATGAAAAAGTGGCCCTCCACAATGTAAGCTTTAAACTGGAAAAGGGCGATTTTGTGACACTTATAGGAGGCAACGGTTCGGGCAAATCAACGCTGCTTAACTGTATTGCAGGCGTCTATCCTTCTGACCGCGGATCGATATTTATTGACGGAAAGGATATGACAAAGCTCTGCGAGCACAGGCGGGCCGCATTTCTGGGACGCGTATTCCAGGACCCCATGATGGGCACAGCTGCGGATATGGAGATAGAGGAAAACCTTGCACTTGCGATGCGGCGCGGACAGTTCCGCGGACTGAGATGGGGGATCACGAATAAAGAGCGCGAGCATTACAGAAAACTGCTAAAGGATCTGGGTCTGGGCCTGGAGGCCCGCCTGGGCATAAAGGTAGGACTTCTATCCGGCGGCCAGAGACAGGCGCTTACCCTTCTGATGGCCACTATAAAAAGGCCAAAACTGCTGCTTCTTGATGAACATGCAGCAGCACTTGATCCGCGTACAGCAAAGAAAGTCATGAAATTGACCGACAGGATCATTGAAGAAGAAAACCTCACTACCCTTATGGTCACCCATAATATGCGCGATGCCATAAAGCACGGAAACAGGCTGATGATGATGCACGAGGGCCGCATCATACTGGATATAAAAGGCAAAGAGAAGCAGAAGCTTACCGTAGAGGATCTTCTGGATCGTTTTGAAGATATAAGCGGAGAAGAATTTGCAGACGACCGCACACTTCTCTCCAGGT
>CAYROY010000062.1:0-5021 GCA_964426155.1 uncultured Actinomycetota bacterium | reverse complement strand
ACTGGGTTTCGGTTTGACAAGCAGTCTGTCACCAAGCGGTTTATATCCCATTTTTTACCTCCTTAGTATATATACATATTTACATAATTACGCTAAATTGAATTAGCACTCTAGTCCTATGACTGCTAGATAAAGTCTAATATAACAGGGGTAAAAAATCAAGATATTATTTAGAAAAAATTAACATTTAAATTTAAAATTATTTTTTACTTAAAGCGAAAAATAATTAATTAATTCATTTATAAATCACTTCTTGAATATACATCTACTTCAAAGTCGTCTATAAGTCTCCTCTTAAAACGGTGATATCCGAGACAGCCCACCATTGCTGCATTGTCCATACAAAGTTCTACAGGAGGAATATATATCCTTATATCATTTTCACTGCCCAGCTTAAAAAATTCTTTCCTCAGTCTTCTGTTTGCAGCCACGCCGCCGCTTACAAATATCCTCTCCATCCCATACTTTTTGGCAGCTGAAAATGTCTTATGTGTAAGGACGTCTACTACAGCTTTCTGGAAACCTGCCACAAGATCTGGTATGCTGGCCCTGTCCATAAGGTCCCTGTGCTTTTTTGTCCTGTATATAAGTGATGTCTTAAGACCGCTGAAACTGAAATTAAAATCACCGCTTTCTATCATTGGCCTCGGAAATTCTATAATGTCTTCACTGCCATCTTCGGACAGCCTGTCTATCACCGGGCCTCCGGGATACCCGAGATCTAGATATCTGGCAATCTTATCAAATGCCTCACCCGCTGCATCATCAACAGTATGGCCCACCCCGGTTATATTCCATTCCCTGTCTACAAGATACAGGCTCGAATGGCCGCCTGATACTATAAGGCCCAGAAATCCTCCTTTCATCAGGGGATTTTCAATCATATTTGAATAAAGGTGCGCTTCAAGATGATTGACAGCAATAAGAGGAAGTGATTTAGAATAACATATTGATTTAGCAGCACCGACACCCACCAGAAGTGAACCAATAAGACCCGGGCGGTTTGTGACGCTAACCGCATCAATTTCTTCTATATCCTTACCGGCGATATTTAAGGCTTCCATTATTACTATATCGATCATCTCTATATGTCTGCGTGATGCCACTTCAGGCACCACACCGCCATATTTTTTGTGGATCTCATTCTGTGAGGACACTACATTAGAAAGTATATCGGTCCCGTTTACAATAACAGATGCGCACGTATCATCACAGGATGTTTCTATGCCCAGAATATATATATCCCTGTCAGTCATTTCCTCTTTCTTCCTTAAAACTACTGCGGATTTTCCCAAAAGGGATAAATTCCCTGACATATACAGGATTCATGTTCCCAGAAGCCCTGCCTGTCTTTATACAGTGATTTACACACATATCAAGAGATTCAGGCAGGGGGAAAATGCCCTTTTTATAAACTAAATAGTCTCCACTTTCTTTTGCAAGATCCCTAAAGACTTTCCCGTACCGGACAACAGCATCTCCGCCCATGATCACAATTTTACCTTCCCTGCTGCAGATACTGCGTGAACTTTCGAGCAGATGCTCCTTAAAAGAATATGAGCTTACCAGGAAGCTATCTATCCTTTTTATCATATATCGGCCCGAATCCAGGCTGATAGCCGCAGCACTCTTTAAATCAGGTATTCCGCTTTCCGTGATATCATAAATTGTATAATAAATTTCTCCCTTTTTTACATCCATGCAGGTTACTACAAGGGCTCTCTTATTCTTAATGATATTTTTCCGTAAGGTATTTAAGTTTGAAAGTGCAATGCCTACAGCTAATACATCAGGTGAGGCTATTCCATACCCGGGCCTATCCAGGATAAAACTCATAGTTTTAATCACGCTTATCCCTATCCTTGTACCGGTGAAATCACCCGGCCCCAGGTTTACTCCAAATGCATCTATATCTCTTATGTCTGTGCCGGCTTTTTTTACAGCAGAATCAATATCTCCAATTATCTTCTTCATAAAATTCTGCTCTGATACCCTGGAGATTTTTGAGACAACTTTTCCGTCTTTACTTATTATTACCGATAATCTCTCTGTTGTGCTGTCAATGCTTAAAACCTGCATCTAAAGAAGGTTCTCTTCCTTTCTTATGATTTTTCTTAACTTTTTAATCTTATTACCCCAGTATTTACTATTCCAGTCAAGTATAATAAGCCTTTCATCTATACCTCTATCAGGACAGTATCTAAATTCTATTTTAAGATAATCTTCAACTATAGACTTCTCCAGCTTTTCACCCCATTCTATACAAACAATACCTGATTTCTCAGAAATGTACCTATCAATACCTGAATTTTCAAATTCCGCTTCGCCATCGATCCTGTATAAGTCAATATGGACAAGTTTTAACCTTCCATCTAAATACTCATTTATTATTGTAAAACTCGGGCTTGAAACATCCTTATTAAATTTTAACCCACTGGCGATACCGGATACAAAAGTAGTTTTACCGCCTCCCAGCTCCCCGGATAACAATAATATATCTCCTGCTTTCAATATGCTGGAAAGCTTTATACCAATGGCTGCTGTATGGACAGGTGATTGTGATAAGATCTCGAGATGCATCTAAAAAAGCCCTAACTGTTCTGTTTCTTCATTCTCTACCGCAGCGCTTACTGACCGGTCATTCTCACTATTTTCCGAAGGGGTTTCAAGCCTGTAGCCGGAATCCATTATACTTTTTATTCTGGCAAAATCCTCCCTTAGCACTTCTATCCTTGAAGGCGTGTAGAGGACCGCAGCAGGATGATTTATGGGAAGGATAATCCTTCCGTCTTTCTTAAAGACCTTTCCCCTGAGTCCTGTAATACCCTGACTTGTATTAAGAATAAGCTGTGTGGAAAATTTCCCCATTGTACATATTATCTCCGGGTCTATTATTTCTATCTGCCTTAAAAGATAACCCTTGCAGGTATTTATCTCTTCTATTAGCGGATCCCTGTTTCCGGGTGGTCTGCATTTTAATACATTGCCGATAAATACATCTTTTCTGGTCATACCTATAAATTCCAGCAGTGAATCAAGTATGCTCCCGGCGCGCCCTACAAAAGGAAGGCCCTGCAGGTCTTCGTTCTTGCCCGGGGCTTCCCCTATCAGCATAACTCTTGCATCTGCATTCCCGCCGCCAAAAACAAATCTTGTCCTGGTCTTATAAAGGTCGCATCTTGTACAATCCTTTATCTCCAGTAAAAATTCCTTTAATCTTTCCCTTTTGCTGTTCATATAAGATAAAATTTTAACATAGAATTTAAAAACAATAATAGTAATTTATACAATTATTATCAATGCTTAAATAGTCCCACAACAGCATTCATACCTTTTTATTTACAATACATACTTTTTTATTTATTATTTAAATGATATCAATCACACTTAAGAGGCAGATATGAAAATAAGAACAACTGCACTGATTACAATAATACTGGTTTCCTTATTTCTCATAAGCTGCGCACCCGAACCATTATCAATCGGCTCTATCACCATATGCAAAGATGTGGGTGAGGATTCTTCTCCTGTAAACCCCACCGATGAATTCCCCCCGGCTACCTCTGTTATTTATATCTCTATAGAAGTAAACAATATGGCTGTGGAGGATAAAATCACGGTGTCCTGGAACTATCTGGAGACAGGGGATGAGATCAACACCACTTATTTCACTCCTGAAGAATCAGGTTCCGGCTATATAGGCTTTAATATAATGTTAGATCAGGGCTTCCCGGCCGGGGAATATAATGCTGAGATCTATCTTAATGATCAAATTTATGAGACGGTCAGTTTTACCGTCAAATGATATCTCCAGCAGATATCATTATAATCGGCCTTATTGTGCATATAATTCATTAAAATATAAGATAAAAACCCAAATGCTATAATTTTCCAATAGCTAATTTTATTGCCCCTTCAACCGGTTTTTCAGTGAGAGGCTTAAAATTGATCCCTGGAAATCTGTCATCCAGCTTTTTTATTAGAATATCCTTAAAATATTTTTTACATTTAAATACATTTCCTACAAAAACCAGGTCAAAATACTGTTCTGCCAGTTTAAGCTTATCTGCAACCGTGACTATAGAAATAAATGCTTCCTCAACTTCTTCTTCCAATATCTTTACACTTATATTATCCCCCATTTCCGCAGTCCTGCAGACAGTTTTAGCTATTGCAGAAATATCATCTTTTAAAACAGATTTGCTATAGGTCCAGCTTACCAGTTCTGCAATACTGTTTATATTTAAATCTTCGAATATTGTTTTTGACAGGAGAGTTTTACCTCCTCTACCATCATATGCCTTCATCAAAGCTTTCAGTGCTTTCTGGCCAATTGCATATCCGCTCCCCTCGTCACCAAGTATATAGTCCCATCCATTTGCGATAGCTTCCTGGCCATACTCGTTTATGCCAAAACAATTAGAGCCTGTGCCGCATATAATCATTATCCCATTTTTGCTCGAGCTCCCTGCAGCAAGACCGATTTTTGTATCATTGCATATAATTGTATTTGAAGAAATAAGATAATTTTTTATTTTATCATTGAATATTATTTTTCGATAAATTTTTTTATCCTCCAAGGAATCATTACCTGCCATACCAAAACAAGCACTTTTAAAAATAATCTTATCCGAAGATGGAATTTCTTTTATTGCTCCTATTACAGCAAGGTTAATATTTATTTTTGAATTTTCTATTCCTGCACCTTTATAATTGCTTGAACCAGACTCTATTTCAGTAATAGTTTTACCTGTATGATCAGAGATCCTGGCAGTTGTCTTAGTTGCCCCTCCATCAACACCTAATATATAATCCATTGATTATCTACACTTTCTAGCCAATACTGATATCTCCAAAAAATTTATTAACTTATTAAATTTTCTGTGCTTATATTAATATTCAATGTAAATCCGTTTGAGATTTCTTATTTTTTATGCTTCAGATACAGATCTATCGGTTTATCAGCATCCGATATAAAGGGAAAATTGACTTTTTTACCTTCAGCTGCAGATTTATAAGCA
>CAYROY010000061.1:0-4303 GCA_964426155.1 uncultured Actinomycetota bacterium | reverse complement strand
ATCATTTGAATATGAGATCCTGGAATGATATATAGAAATCAATCCATCAATAAGTGTTTTCCTTACAATCTCTATTTCCTTAATTGTTATGGGTGCCTGGGAAAGCTGCCCATCCTTTATTCTATCATCTACTATATCGTTTACCATCTGCTCTATTTTCTTTGGTGTTATTTTTTCAATGGAACGCACAGATGCTTCGGTTGAGTCTGCGAGCATAAGTATTGCTGCTTCTTTGGTCTGCGGCTTCCTGGCCGGATATCTAAAATGTCCTTTAAGACCATTTGAGCTGCCATTGGTGGAATAAGCCTTATCCTTCTGCTTTTCATAAAAGTACGATATAACAGCATTGCCGTGATGCTGGGATATGATATCCAGGACCCTGGCAGGTATCTTGTTTTTACGTGCTATCTCTACTCCGTCTTTAATATGGTTTGCAATAATATTCCTGCTCATGGAAGGATTGAGCCTGTCGTGGATATTTTCAATGTCCTGCTGATTTTCATAAAAATATTCAGGCCTTTTTAATTTTCCCAGATCATGGTACAGGGCCGCGACCTTTACCAGCAGCGGATCTGCATTTATAGCCTTTGCAGCATTTTCGGATAGATGACTTACCAGCAGGCTGTGGTTGTAGGTCCCCGGAGCTGCTATTAACAGCTGCTTTAAAAGCGGCTGGTCTGTATGGGAAAGCTCCAGAAGACCCATTGCTGTAACCACATTAAAAGACGATTCTATAAAAGGCATAAGCCCGATAGCAAGTATTGCGGATATTATCCCGTTCAATATCCCCATAACTGTGTACAATAATATGGTCTGTACTTCACCGCCTATCAGGTTTACTGTCATAAAAAGGAAACCCAGGACAAGAGAGCTTATAAATCCCGCCCTCATGACCTCTGATCTCTGTGAAGCCTTTGACACCAGATAAGTGGCAAGTATACCGCCAAGTATGTATGTTACCACAATAGAAAAATCAAAATTCGTTGCTATCCCTGCAAAAAACCCCAGGCATAATGTCAGCATTATGCCTATTCTGGTATTAAAAAGTACCGTACTTACAAGAGAAACCGTTATTATGGGGAACAGGTAATTCCAGAAATTCATATGTATCGACGATAGTATAGTAAATACTTTTATGATGGCTGTAAATATTACTATAAGGAGTGAATTGATAATAAGTTTTTTTGGATTATTGAAAATATTTTTATCAAATTTATAGAGATAGAAACCAAATAAAAATAATGTCACCGCACAGATAAAAAGTATATATAAAAACCTGCTCCAGTTAAACTCCCTCTGCAGCAGACCGAGTCTTGTGAGTATCATAATATCATTCTCGTTTACTATTTCACCCTCATACACTATAGCCTGTCCTTCCACAATATTTACCATGTGGGGAGGAGTGTTCAGTCTTGCTTCCTCTCTTGCCTTCTCGGTTTCCTCTGGATCAAAAATCGCTGTGGCCATGATGTTATTCTGCAGAACTGCCTTTACTATCGGCAGTGTATAGACAGGAATTTCCGGATCTGATTCTGCAATAGAAATTGCCTCATTTCTGGCAAAGTCCAGCTCCGTAGGTTTTATTTTTTCTTTCATAACTTCACGGTCTATTTCCTGCGTCTTATCAAGAAGCAAATTCAAATCATCGA
Source organism: uncultured Actinomycetota bacterium (assembly GCA_964426155.1). GTDB lineage: Bacteria > Actinomycetota > Humimicrobiia > Humimicrobiales > Humimicrobiaceae > M55B120. Next base: position 2,654 of record CAYROY010000061.1, on the reverse strand, counting down.
CTGAAAGTCCGAGGGCTGCCGATACTATTGACTCAGGATATTCATTACCAAGAAGATTCGTAAGGTAGTCGACTTTTTCTTCCATATTCATATCTTCTTTTTTTTGAACCACTGATGTCAAAAGATAAAAGTACCTTATATTATAAAGGGACCCCCCTTCGCCGTTGAGTATATCAATATCATATACGTAAATATCCTCCACTTCGGCTTCATTTAAATTACGGTCTTCCTCTGTCTGCGCGACATCCTCGAATTCAATACCTCTGTTTGCTTTTATCGTCCTGGGGCTCGGGCTGCCGAGCTCTATTCCTATTTCCGGAGCATATACGTAGGAAAGCACCGCTACTACCAGTCCAAGTGTTATGAGAAAAATATATAATCTCCGGGCAGACAAACTGTGAAATGAGAAATATCTGCGGAGGAAACCCTGGCTTTCCCCGCTTCCGCCTTCATCTTTGGGTATTATTTTTTTTATCTTTTTATTTTCAATCATAATAATCGATCAGGGTTTTATTTTATCGCCATGCTCCCTGTAGGCATCTACTATCTTCTGCACAAGTTCATGCCTTACAATATCTTTAGAAGTCAGATAAACAAATTCAATACCTTCAATATTGTCAAGTATGCTTCTCACGAAGATAAGGCCTGACTGCTTATCACTGGGAAGATCGACCTGTGTTATATCCCCTGTTATAACCATCCTGGAACCGAACCCGAGCCTTGTCAGAAACATCTTCATCTGTTCCGGCGAAGCGTTCTGGGCTTCATCCAGTATAATAAAGGAATCATTAAGTGTCCTTCCCCTCATATATGCAAGGGGTACAACTTCTATTATGCCCATATCCCTGTACTGCTGAAATTTTTCTATATCCAGCATTTCATAGAGTGCATCATAGAGGGGCCTTAGATATGGATTCACTTTGTCATAAATATCCCCCGGCAGAAAGCCCAGTTTCTCTCCGGCCTCTACCACAGGTTTTACCAGTATTATCCTGCCGATGGTGTCTTCCCTTAATGCTTCCACTGCAGCAGCCAGTGCAAGATATGTCTTGCCGGTCCCTGCAGGCCCTATGCTGAAAACTATCGTATTCTTCTTTATTGAATCAATATATTTTTTCTGGCCTTCCGTCCTTGGCTTAATTTTTTTTCCGCTGTTTACAACTATACTGTCACTAAAAATCTGATGCGGTTTAAGATCTGTCTTATTTTCCATAATATTTATTGAATCATATAATTTTTCCCTGTCTACAAATTGACCGAGATTTATCTGGAGCACAAGTTCCTCTATCAATCCAGTTACCTTGTTTACATCTTCAGCACCTCCGGTTATCTCGAGTGAGTTCCCCAGAATAAATATATCTACATTATACCTATTTTCGATAATCTTTATTAATTCATCCCTGTCACCAAGCAATTCTGCTACTGAATGACCTCTGCTGAAATCCAGATTAATTTTTTGTTTGATGGAAGGCAATATTACTCCCTTAAAATATGTTTAATTTATCCGTACAAATAAAATCCTGTATAGATTAACCAGGAGGCCATTCGAATTTTCTTTTACCCATTATATGAAAATGCAGATGATCGACAATCTGTCCTCCATATGGACCCATATTTATAACTACCCTGAAGCCTTTTTTATCAAGGCCGTTTTCTTCAGCTATAGTCTTTATTGCTTTCATTATTTCCTTTACCTCAAAATCTTTTAAACTGTCTATTTCCATTATAGAACTTATGTGCTTTTTTGGTACAAGAAGAAGATGTACGGGAGATACAGGTGATATATCCTTAAAGGCAACCACATGTTCGTTTTCATAAACAATATCACTTTTTATTTCTTTTCTTACAATTTTACAGAACAGGCACTCTTCCATTTCAATACCCTTCTATTTAAATAAACCTGGACAAAACAAAAAAAACGTTATAATTCTTCTTGATTTTATCCTGAACAGCGTATTATACTATTTTTTTTACATTTTACAATTTTATTTATCTTAAGCCATATCATACATATTAATATATTTATTTTAAGACCTTATCAGATTATAATGCATTTTTCTAAAATAATTAAATCAGCGCTATTCCGGAGCAGCAGCTGCAAATAATCCGTCTCTGAATTTTTTTTCTGTCTTCAGTCTTATGATCTTACCCCTGAGACTGCTGTAATCAATCACTTCTCTAAAATAAACTTTTATATAATTTCCGGAGATTCCGGATAACAGGCTCTTTTCACTATCTGTTTTTTCAACGACAACATCAAGGTTCTTACCTATATTGTATTCTATATAATTATTTCTTAACCTCCTCCCAATTTCTCTAATTAAACTGCTTCTTTCATTCTTTATGAAAGCTTCTACTTTATTATCCATCCTGCTGGCAGCTGTCCCCGGTCTTGAAGAAAACTTGAAAACATGAAGCCTGGCAAATCCTGCCGCCTTCACAAAACTAAGGCTATTATTAAAGTCCTCCTCTGTCTCTGACGGAAAACCGACCATTACATCTGTAGTAATGGCTATATCCGGGAATAATTTCCTTATCTTTGATATCTTCTCCATGAAAAACTTGCTGCTGTAGGGCCTTCTCATAAACTTTAATATAGAATCGCTTCCGCTCTGCAGAGGTATGTGCAGATGGGGGGCAAACCTCTCACTGTT
>CAYROY010000060.1:0-10001 GCA_964426155.1 uncultured Actinomycetota bacterium | reverse complement strand
ATGGGACAAAATATTAAAAGTAACAGGCAGGCAAGAATTAAATAGAAAATATTTATTAGGAATAAACCTGTAAGCTGAAGGCCTATTACAAGATATATTGGGAGTATGATAACAGACCCTACTCCCTGGGCCGATCTTATATCGGTAGATCTTGATGATACTATAATGCTGAGCATTGTAAGTATAAATGACAGTATCGGGCTAAGTATGAAGGCGACTATCAGCCATTCAAGTGTTGGTAACGGAGCATAACCGATCTTTATGTAGAGAACCACATCAACCACCAGCGTAAGTAAAAGGAAATTAATTGTAGATATTACAAATGAAGGTATCATTGCAGTAAGAGATTTTCCGAAAAGCAGTTCTCCGGTGCCGACAGGGGTACCCAGAAGCGGTTCGAGGGTGTTGTTTTCCTTTTCCATCAGAATAGATGCAGGTGCAATAAGACTGGGGACCATAGCAGGTATTATAAGTAAAAATATGAGCAGCTGTTTTATCATAAAATCTGCCAGGACTTTTTCAGGATTTTCAACCTGACCAAATATTTTGCTTATAAATTCTACGGTATCTTCATCGGCAAGGATTGCATCGCTTCCTATGGAGATAAAAAGCGGAAGCCCAATTGAAAATATAACAGATATTACCAGTATGGGCATCCATATGTTTTTATTCTTTATGATTTCCTTTATTTCCTTTTTAAATATTATAAGTGAATTTTTCATCTTTCTTCACCATCCCGGATTAATTCAAGATAGATGTCTTCCAGGGATGCCCTTATCTCATTTATATACAGAATATCTATATTATTTTTTATAAGTTCCTTTATTATCAGCGGATTTGATCTGACAGGGTCCTCTACTGATATTGTTGCCCTGTTGTCATTAATTTCTACATTTCTTACTGGTTCTATATTTATCAGAAGATCCCTGTACCCTGCAGCATTATCTTTGAATACAAGCTCGATCCTTTTATCCTTACCCTGCTCCTGAAGCTCGGCAAGTGATGCTATTTTTATTATTTTTCTTTTGATAAAACATACACGGTCTGAAAGCGAGGATGCTTCATTGAGGTTATGTGTACAGAGAAAGACTGTAGTCTTTTCCTGTTTTAAGCCTTCAATAAAACTTCTTACCATATGTGCGCTTTCAGGGTCAAGTCCGGCGGTAGGCTCGTCAAGCAGCAATATCTTTGGTTCATGGATAAGAGCCCTGCAGAGAGCCAGCTTCTGCTTCATTCCTTTTGAATAAGTGCCTGCGGGATCATCTTTTCTTTCCCATAGGCCGAACATACTTAAATACTTCTCTATATTTGCCTTTTTCTTATGTTCGGAAATACTATAAAAACTGGAGAAATACATGAGATTTTCATATGCGGATATCTTTTCGTAAAGGCCAGGTGATTCAGTAAGAAGGCCCGTAATCGAACGTATATATGCGCCGTCGGCTGCGGGGTCTCTGCCGTCAATATCTATAGTCCCCGACGTAGGGCTTATGAGAGAAGCCAGCATCCTTATAGTAGTTGTCTTGCCCGCACCGTTTGGGCCGAGGAAACCCAGGATCTCACTATCTTCAATAGTAAAGGATATATCTTCTACTGCAATCAGCGGCCCGAATTTTTTTGTTAATCCCTTTACAGTTATCACAAGAGAAATTTAAAATATTATAATGATAAAGGCAAGTTTTTTATTTGAAATAATAATTGAATAAATGACATTGCGGATGAGATAATAAAAACATTAAGTACTATATCTACTGTAATATACCAAGCTGGTAATAATAAGAAGAGAAAACAAAGATGATAGATATCCTTATGATAGATAATTATGATTCTTTTACTTTCAATCTTGTACAGTACCTGGGTATACTGGGGGAGAACATCAAGGTCAGAAGGAATGACAGGATAAGCCTTGATGAAATTGATCAGATGAGGCCGCGGAAAATTGTCATATCCCCGGGACCAGGTAGACCCCCTGATGCAGGTATATGCAAGAAACTGATAAAAAGGTTCTATAAAAAGATACCCATACTGGGTGTCTGTCTGGGACATCAATCAATAGGAGAAGTATTTGGCGGCAGGGTGGTAAGTTCCGGCACTGTTGTACATGGGAAGACTTCGCAGATATACCATGACGGTAAGACAATATTTAAGGGTATAACCAATCCTTTTACTGCGGCAAGATACCATTCTCTTATACTTGAAAAGTCTACCATACCTGAAGTTTTTGAAATATCGGCACATACAGAGGATGGCATTGTAATGGGTATAAGGCACAGGGAAAAACCGCTGGAGGGCATACAGTTTCATCCGGAATCTTTTCTTACTCCAGAAGGTATGGACATACTGAAAAATTTTATCAATCTATGAAAATAATCTGCACAATAACAAATGCTGATATCTCTATGCCGCCGGAAGATATTGCATACCGGCTTAAGGATTCTGAATACCTCTGTTTCCTTGATAGCAGCCTGTCTCCTCATAAGTACTCCAGGTTTTCATATATCGGCTGGCAGCCTTCATTTGTCCTTAAAAGTTATGGCCTGGCAAACGAGTTTATAAATATCTCGAAGGGAATCAGGCACTTTTCATATCAGCATCCTCTTGAGTTTCTCAGGAGTAAAGTAAGAGATGTTATCTTTAATATTGAAAATGGAAAAAATAATATATGTATTTATTGGATAAAAGGAAAAAATATCACATCAGAAGATCTTTTACATAAGTACAGGAGTAGAAAAATACCTGATTTTATAGGGGGGTTTATAGGATATTTCTCATATGACCTGAAAGACTATATCGAAAAACTTCCGAGGACAGTCAAAGACGATCAGCATATACCGCTTATTTATCAGGTTTTTTTTAATAAACTGCTGGCCTATAACCATATTGAACATGAATGGTATTTTATAAAAAACTTTATAGTTAAAGATAGAGCAGGCAAAATGGATGAAGTTTTTACCGGGGTAGACCTTATAGATTCAGACGAAGGCAGCAATAGTATAATAAAAAGGGTCTACGAGGAACTTGAGAAAATCAGGATACTGGTTAGCTGCAATAACGTTATATCGGAAGAAGAAATAATCAAAAAATATTCAGATAGACCCGTCTGCATATCCCGGTTAAAATCGAATTTTAAAAAAGATGATTATATAAGAAGGGTAAAAAGGGTAAAGGATTATATTTATAAAGGTGATATATATCAGGTTAATTTTTCCCAGCGTTTCCAGGCAAAGATAGATGCTGAATCTGCAGATATCTATTACATCCTGAGGTGTAAAAACCCCGCTCCATTTTCCGCATATCTTGGTTTTCCAGATTTTTCAGTGGGATGCTCTTCCCCTGAAAGGTTTTTGTATCTAAAGGATAATATAATAGAGACCAGGCCGATAAAAGGAACCAGGCCAAGAGGGAAAAATAGCTTGGAGGATAAAAAGAATGCCCGGGAGCTGAGAGAGAGCATAAAGGATAGGGCTGAACTTAATATGATAGTCGACCTGGAAAGAAACGATCTTGGAAAATTCTGCGATTATGGAACAGTGAAGGTGTATGAACATGCAGTAATAGAAAAATATGAAAAAGTACTTCATTCAGTATCAACGGTAAGGGGCCGCGTCAGAAAAGGCACCGGTTTACAACAGATAATAAGAGCGACATTTCCGGGTGGATCCATTACAGGAGCTCCAAAAATAAGAGCAATGGAAATAATTGATGAAATGGAGACGGTAAGCAGGGGTATTTATACTGGCTCCATAGGGTACATATCGATTGATAATGCAATGGACTTAAATATTGTAATAAGAACCTTTATAATAAAAAATGGAATATTTTATTATAATGTCGGCGGAGGTATAGTTGCTGATTCTGGGCCGATTATGGAATACCGCGAGACCCTGGATAAGGGAGCCGCCCTCAGGGATACGTTTAATTTTTTTGGGGAGAACTTTTGAATCAATGTAAATACCAGAAATTGTAAATTCTATCTAAAATATTTTTGTTGTTTTTATAAAAACGGAGAATCAGATATGTTCGAATATGTATATATTAACGGTAGGTTCTATAGAGAAAAAAGAGCGAAAATCTCTGTAAATGACAGGGGATTCTTATACGGCGACGGCCTATTTGAGACCATGATTTGTAATAGGGGCAGGATATTTATGTTTTATGCTCATATGGACAGGCTTTTTCACAGCCTGAGGATTTTAAAGTTTAATGACTTCATTGACAGAAAAGGTATTGAAAAGGCGGTATTTAAAACCCTTTCAAAAAATAAACTGGACGGTAAAGATGCTTATATAAAGATCATAATTACCAGAGGGGAGTATGGTGGTAGCCTTGATTTTAACACTGATCGGGAACCCTCACTTATTATAATTGCTAAAAGACTGAAACCCTATCCGCAGGAAATATACTCTGACGGAGTAGATATAATCTCTTCATCAGTATCAAGGCAGTCTTATGGAGACCAGGTATACAGGCATAAGCTCGTGAGTTATTTTGAGAATATTTATGAAAAGGACAGGGCAGACTCCCGGGGAGCATTTGAATCCATATTCCTGACAGGGAATAAGCTAGTGCTGGAGGGTTCAACTTCAAATATTTTTATTGTAGGCAGATACGCATTATACACGCCTTCTGCAAGCCAGAACATACTTCCTGGTATTACCAGGAGAGTAGTCCTTGAAATATGCCGGGCAAACTCTATAAGGATTTGGGAGAAAAAAGTACATTACAGGGATCTGGTAAATGCATACGAGGTCTTTATTACAAGCTCTATAGCAGGGATAGTACCGGTAAAGAAAGTTGATTCGCATCAAATTAGCACACCGGTTCCGGGTCCTCTTACTTCAAAAATCTCTGAGCTATATCAGAATAAATTAGCAGAATAGTCAGGACTATATCTTGCAGGAATAATTATAGTTAAAAGAATTTTACTAAAGAAAAAGCCGATGTTAATATATGTATGTATTTTACTTCAGAATATTTAATAATTATCACCTGTCTTGAAGGAGGTGTATGTAAATTGAAACAATTTAGAAGCTTAATGGATATAATAGAACAGAGAAGAAGTATAAGGTCTTTCAAGCCCCAGAAAGTAGAAGAAGAAAAGTTAAATTACATACTTAATGCATTTAGAGAAGCACCTTCCGCAAAAAACCTTCAGCCGTGGAAACTTGTAGTGGTAAAGGATAAGAAAATAATAAAGGATCTCGCAATAGCCTGTAATGACCAGACATTTCTGGAAGAAGCACCCATCATCATAACAGCCTGTGCAAAGGAAGATGGAGCCTATGGGTCAATGGGAGGATATATGAATAGTTATCCCATAGATATTGGTATTGCCCTGGAACATCTCATTCTGGCTGCTACCGAACAGGGTATGGGTACATGCTGGATCGGGGCTTTTAAGGAAAAGCTGGTCAAAGATATACTGGGTATCCCGGAAGATGTCAGGGTTGTCGCCCTTACGCCTGTTGGCTATCCGGCAGAGGAAGGAGAAGACAGGGGGAGGAAGCCCATTTCAGAAATAGTATGTTATAACAAGTATATTTAACCCGAGGATTTACTACATATTGGGGATTATAATAATATATATAATACCCAATGAAGATTTTAGATAAGTAATGGAAATAATAGTCAGCCATGTTAGTGCAGATTTTGACGCTTTTGCTGCTATGGTAGCAGCAAAAAAATTATTTTCAGAGGCAAGGATAATAATACCCACAGCCATAAATAGCAATGTACGAAAATTTATCTCGCTATATGAAGATGAGTTACCTGAGCTGTACGAGGGATCTGATATAGATTTTAAGCTGGTAAACAGGGTAATAATAGTAGATACCAGGATAATATCAAGGACTGGCCCGGCAGAGGATGTCCTCAGGGACACTGATACAGAAATTATTGCCTATGACCATCACCTCAAGAAAGGTAAAAACTTCCGTTCAGACAAGGATTATTCAAGGGAGGCCGGCGCTTCAACAACCATACTCTGCGAGCATATCATAGAAAGAAAAATAGATATATCACCTCTTGAAGCCACGCTTTTTATGGCAGGGATATATGAGGATACGGGTTCCTTTGCTTATCCAGGCACTACGCCAGCTGACCTTGAAGCAGCGGCATATCTTATGAAAAAACAGGCAAATCTTTTTGTAGTACTGAAATTTTTGAACCTTTCTCTTACCCCGGAGCAGCACGGACTTCTTGAAAAACTCATAATGAATTCAAAGAAAATAAAAATAAATGATATGGAAATACTCTTTTCAAGCACAGAAATTCCGGAGTATATTGAAGGCCTTTCAGTGCTTACCAGAAAACTTTCCCAGATAGAAGAGATAAGTGTAGTTATATGCTGGGTTAAGATGAAGGATAAAATCTATGCTGTAGCTAGAAGTGACGACAGTGATGTCGATGTTTCAAAGATACTTGGTCCTGTGGGAGGCGGAGGCCATCCCCAGGCTGCATCTGCTGTAATAGAGGATCTTGATTTTAAGGAAATAGAGGAAAGAATAACAAGATCTCTTAAGAAGAATATAAAAAAACCGGCACTGGCAGCTGACATTATGTCATTTCCCGTAAGGACTGTTTCTCAGGAACAGAGCATAAGAGAGGTAGACAGGATCCTCAAGACTTTTGGACATTCGGGAATACCTATTGTAGATAAAAATGGTGAACTTGCCGGTATTATTACCAGAAAAGATGTTGATAAAGCTATCAAACACGGTCTTTCGCATGCACCCGTAAAAGGTTTCAGGTCCCACAGCACTATAAAGGCCGGTCCTAATTCCAGTATCGACAGAATACAAAATCTGATGATAGAGAATGGAATAGGCAGGGTGCCTGTAGTAAGCAGGCAAAAGATAATAGGTATAATAACCAGGAAGGATATACTGAGATATCTTCATGGAAGAGCCTATGAGCCTATTATGGAGTTATTCCCCCCTGATATAAGAGAACTTTTAAGAATAATATCTTCTGTGTCCGGGACAATGAAAGTAAATGCGTATCTCGTTGGAGGGATAGTAAGGGATGCGCTTTTAAATATACCCAATTATGATATGGATGTAGTCGTTGAGGGTAACGGAATCGAATTTGGTAAAAGGCTTGCAGCAAGGCTGGAAGCAAGAGTGGAAACATACGAGAAGTTTATGACCGCGATACTGGTGCTGGGTAACGGGCAGCATATTGACATTGCAACATCCAGGGTCGAATATTACAAAAAGCCTGCTGAACTTCCTAATGTTGAATCAGGAAGCATAAAGCAGGATCTTGCAAGGAGGGATTTTACTATAAATGCACTTGCCCTTTCCCTGAACCGCAAAAATTTTGGTGAGATACTGGATTACTTTGGGGGCAGGGAAGACCTCAAGGATAAAAAGATAAAAGTGCTGCATAAGATGAGCTTTATCGAGGATCCTACACGCATATTCAGGGCGGTCCGTTTTGAAAAGAGACTCGGTTTTAGAATGGACAGACAGACAGAGGCTCTCGCACGCAGCGCCATAGATATGGAGATTGTATCCAGGCTTACAGGTGTAAGGATAAGAGATGAGCTAATATATATTTTAAATGAGGAAAAACCTTTCAATGCAGTAAAGAGGTTATACGGACTGGGAGCTTTATCAAAGATAGGTATTAAGAGAATAATCGATAAAGATTTCATGAAAGAGATGAGAAGAGCTGTCCGCTCTTACATCAATTTAAAATCGTGTACAGGTAATAGAGTACTAAAATGGAGGCTTTTGCTGGTATTGATTCTCGGTGATAGGGAAAGTGGATGGATAGAGTCATGGTGCCTTAACATGAAAATAAAGAAGAAAGACATTGCTGTAATAAAGGAAAGTGTAGAAAAAATACCTGATGCAAAAAAAACTATGAGAGAAATAATAAAAGAAGACTTTAAACTATATAGCATTGTCCGGAATTACCCAGGTGAGCTGAAGGTAATATGCCACAGCTGGGGAGAAAAATATTCAAAGAACATAAGGAGATATTTTAAAAAGTTAGCAGATACTGCACTGTCAATTAGTGGAGAAGACCTAAAAAAAATGGGGTACAGGCCTTCACCTATTTTCAAGAAAGTCCTTGACGAGGTTTTAAGATTAAAAATTGAGGGGGAGATATCAGATAGAAACGGGGAACTGGAGATAGCCAAAAGACTTATCAGAGAGATGTCATCTGACCGGCGTAATCCTTTATATAAATAGAGGTGATTTTCATGAGAAAAATATAACCAGGAAAAAATATATTAAAAAAATATATTAATATGGTTTTTTTACTTAATATTTGGTATAAATTGAAATAATCTTTTTCTTATTCAGGAATATATAAATTTTTTTCTTGAATTTTATTTTAAAAAGAAATAAAATAAATAAACTCATTAATAATTTTTTTTGGAAGTTTTGATAGAATTTATACGATTAAATCATAATTTTTCTACGAAGTTTAATTAATCATTCCAGTTATAGATGAATCTATAACTGGGATTTTATTATATATAAGAGAGAAAATAAAATTTAGGAAAGGTATAATAATGAAGTATAAAATTCCACTAGTAGTTGCAGGTATTTCATTTCTAGCATTATCCCTGGTTTTGCTTGGTGTTGGTTGTGCAGAGCCTGAGGTAGTTGTACAAACAGTAACCGAGACAGTAACCGAGACAGTGACAGAGACCGTTGAGGTCGAAAAAGAGGAAGAACCTGTAGAAAAGTTCAAGGTCGGTTTCAGTAACGGAATAATTAACCATAGCTGGAGAACTCAAATGACTGCAGACATTGTCCAGGAGTACGGGTTCTACAAAGGTCTGGGCTGGGTAGAGGATGAGCTATTGATCCAGCATGCTGGACCGGAAGTTGATCCGCAAATAGCCCAGATAAGGATGCTTATAAACAGCGATATTGACTTACTGATAATCAATCCTAATTCACCGGGAGCACTTAATCCTGTTATAGAAGAAGCTGATGAAAAGGGTATACTGGTATTTGTTGTTGATCAGAATGTGACAAGCGATGTTGCATATATGATAGTTCCCCACCAGATAAACTGGATGACAAAGTTGGCTGAATATGTTGCAGGAAGACTAAATGGAGAAGGTAATATAGTATATATGAGCGGATACGATGGCTCCCCTGCCAATACAGAAAGAGATATTGCAGTGGATCAGGTAATTGAGAAATATCCAGGCTTAAATCTCTTGACCAGGGTAAACGGACTCTGGGATCCTTCTACTGCCCAGACAGCTATGGCTTCTGCTCTGGCTTCATTCCCTGAGATTGACGGAGTGATGACTCAGGACGGAATGAGTCTTGGTGTAATAAAGGCTTTCCAGGCTGCTAACAGGCCTACCCCGATAATGAATGGCGAAGGAATGATCCCATTCATGGATGAATGGAAAGCACTCAGGGATTCTGAAGGTTTTGAGACATATGCTGTGGCTAATGCCCCCGGCTTTACAGTAAATTTCGCACTTGGTGTCGGCCTGAGGATGGCAAGAGGCGGTACAGTAAAAGAAGATTTTTGGAATACGGGGCCCAGGGAGGCAAGGGTAGAATTAGGACCTGATTTTGATAACTCCACACTGGATGAAGTATATGATGCACATGTGGCTCAAAGAGGAATAACAGAATATATAGATGATTGGCCAACCCAGGAAGAGCTGGATGCTTTATTTGAGTAATCTATTTATCGTATAAAAAGGTGGCATAGCGGGGCAAGCCCTACTATGCCCCTTTTAAAAATGAAATGTCTGAGGGAATATAATTGAAATCATTTGAAGTAAAAAATATTACCAAAAGATTTGAAGGTGTAGAAGCCTTAAGAGATGTAAATCTAAAAATAGATGGAGCAAAGATTTGCGGCCTTGTGGGGGCTAATGGTTCCGGCAAAACTACCTTTGCCAGGATATGTTCCGGGCTGATAAGCAAAGATAGCGGCCAAATTTTAATAGATGGCAAAGAGGCAGAAATAAATTCTCCTTTTGATGCCAGAGGATTTGGAATAGTTCTGGT
>CAYROY010000059.1:0-11039 GCA_964426155.1 uncultured Actinomycetota bacterium | reverse complement strand
GATTGCGGCACAAATAATATAGAAACGCAGGAATATATAAAAAAAAATAAGAATACACCGTATGCAATAGCAATTGATCATCATAATCCTTCACTTGATAAATATGACAATAATGAAAAATATATAATAGTCAACCCTAAATTGCCTTATTCTCCTTATCCTTTTAAAGAACTTAGCGGCGGGGGTGTAACTTTCAAATTTTTAATAGCAACTTTGAGTAAACTTGATGCAAGATGGAAAAAAATATTTAAAAAAGATTACTTAAATTCACTTCTGGACCTTGTTGCTGTTTCTACCATTGCAGATATTATGCCTCTTACAGGGGAAAACAGGATAATTGTTAAGAAAGGTCTCAATAAGATAGTAAATAGTACTAACAGGGGATTAAGGACTCTTATAGATGCAGCTATTCCGGATAAAAACAATATAGGAGAGTTTGAGATAGGCTTTATTATTGCTCCAAGAATAAATGCAGCCGGGCGGATTAAAAATGCAATGGAAAGTTTTAAGCTTCTTTCAGATAATTACGAAGACTGCTCTCTCTTAGTAGAAAGTCTTTGTAGATATAACAGTAAAAGGCAACAAATACAGAAAAGAATAACGGATGAGATATTATCGAATTATGATTTTGATGAAATAATAAAAACAAATAAAATATTTATTGCAAAATCAACCAAATGGGAAGAAGGCATATTAGGTATTGCTGCTTCTGATATAGCAAAAAGGTTCAACATACCTGCAATACTTTTCAGGGAGCGAAACGGAGTTCTAAAAGGATCAGGTAGAAGTATCCCAGGTTTTGATCTTTACGGGAACCTAAAAACACTTGAGAAACTTTTTAAAAAATTTGGGGGACATGATATGGCATGCGGTATAACCATGGATTTAAAAAGATTTAATGAATTTTGCGAAAGTATGTCAGAGATTACCAGTGTATTGATTGATAAAAAAATACTTTCAAAAAAATATGAATATGACGTAGAGGTAAATTTCAAGGACCTTGATGCTAAATTTGTAGATGAGCTGTCACTTCTAAAACCATTTGGGACAGGAAATCCGAATCCGGTTTTTATATCCAGGGACTGCAGAATACGCAGGATTTATGAAATAAAAGACGGAAAACATATAAAATTAGAACTGGAAAATGAAAACATAAATTTTGAGGGTATATTTTTTAATATAGATGATTATAAAAGAGAAATACTGATAAATAAAAAAAAGATAAGCATTCTTTATAATATCCAATTTAATACATGGGGTGGAAATAAAAACATACAGCTTGTTTTAAGAGACCTATTTTAGAAGAACTTAAAAATGTTCTATAATAACAATGACTTTTGTAAAAGAAGTCTTTGCATATGCTGGGGTTGGGATCGATTATGAGTATAAATAAAAATACAAAAAGCAGAAGCAGGCTAATTGACAGTGATAACCTTTTTAATGAACTTGTGAATAAAGTAAAGGGTTATAATGAAAGTATTGATGAGAAGCTTCTGTCAAAAGCATATAATACTGCAAAAAAATATCACCATGAACAGTTCCGCAAATCAGGTGAGCCTTTTATAATACATCCCCTTAAAGTTGCAATGATACTTGCAGAAATTGAGATGGACCAGACATCTATTGTATCTGCGATTCTTCATGATGTAGTAGAGGATACAGAATACAGCCTTGAAAAGATTACAGAAGAATTTGGAAACAGTATAGCACGGATAATAAACGGGGTTACAAAACTAGATAAACTTGTTTTCAATACAAGGGAAGAACAGCAGGTTAGCAACATAAGGAAAATGATTATAGCCATGTCGGAAGATGTAAGGATAATACTCGTAAAGCTTGCCGACAGACTGCATAATATGAGAACCCTATCTCCCCTGGATAAAGAGAAAAGAGATAAAATTGCCAAAGAAACACTTGAGGTCTATGCACCTATTGCTCACAGACTTGGTATATACCAGATAAAATCTGAACTGGAAGACCTTTCATTCAAATATCTGCATCAAAAGGAATACAGAAAAATAAAAGATATGGTAAATGAGAGGATAAGAGAAAGGAAATCTCTGGTTGATGAAGTGATAAGTCTTGTTAATGAAAAGCTAGCTGAAGTTAATATATCATCGGATATAAATGGCAGGGTCAAATCATATTACAGCATTTATAATAAGATAACCGGACAGAACAGAAAATTTGAGGACATTTACGATGTACTGGCTATAAGGATAATAGTTGATGACGTAAAGAGTTGTTATGCTGCCCTTGGAATAATACATTCTCTCTGGAAGCCCATACCTGGAAGATTCAAGGACTTTATTGCCAATCCAAAATTCAACATGTACCAATCACTGCATACCACTGTAATAGGATTAAAAGGAAAACCGCTTGAGGTACAGATTCGTACCTATGAGATGCACAGGGTAGCGGAATACGGAATAGCTGCACATTATAAATATAAGGAAAGCGGTTTTAAGCTGTCAGAGTTTGATAAAAGGGTTGCCTGGATAAGGCAGCTTCTTGACTGGCAGAAAGAATTAAAAGACCCCCAGGAATACATGGAATCACTCAAGCTCGATCTTTTTGAAGAAGAAGTATTCGTATTTACACCCAAGGGCAGAGTAATAAATCTGCCCAGAGGTGCTACACCAATAGATTTTGCATATACAATACACACTGATATTGGACATAATGCCATTGGAGCAAAAGTCAATGGTGTAATGGTTCCCATAGAAAGTACTCTTGAAAATGGTGATATTATTGAGATTATTGTTTCAAAAAGCCCTAAGGGGCCATCCAGGGACTGGCTTAACCTGGTAAAGACTTCAAGAGCGCGAAATAAGATAAGGCAGTGGTTTTCAAGAGAGCAGAGGCAGGAGACATATAATTCCGGCCGAGAGATAATGCTTAAAATACTTAGAAAGAACAGTCTTTCATTTAAAACTGTTAAGAATAATATATTTGAAGAAGTTGCCAGTGACATGAATTTTGACAGTGCGGATACGCTTTTCAGGAGTATAGGCTCCCACAAGGTTTCTGCTCATCAGGTATATACCAGAGTTATCAAAAAGCTGTCACAGACTGAAGAAAAACAGGAATTAAAAATAGAAGATATCAAGGAGAGAAAAGAGACCAGAGAATCGAGGAGCGGAATAAATGTAAAGGGCATGAAGGAAGTGCTTGTGACC
Organism: uncultured Actinomycetota bacterium; assembly: GCA_964426155.1. Lineage (GTDB taxonomy): Bacteria > Actinomycetota > Humimicrobiia > Humimicrobiales > Humimicrobiaceae > M55B120. Next base: position 7,860 of record CAYROY010000059.1, on the reverse strand, counting down.
ATAGCAAAATGCTGTAATCCTGTACCCGGGGATAAAATAGTCGGTTACATATCAAGGGGGAAGGGTATATCCGTGCACAGGAGTGACTGCAAGAATGTCAAAACACTTATGAAAAAGGACAGGGAAAGGTTCATTGATGTGAACTGGGACAGCAAGGCCCCGGAAAAATTTAATGCTGAGATACAGATAGAAGCAATTGACAGGACAAAGCTATTGAGGGACGTAACAAACATCATCGGCGAATATGACCTGAATATCCTGAGGGCTAATTCTCTTAAGGTAGATAAAGCAGGTCATATAAAGTTCAGGTTCCTGATAGAAATAAATAATAAATATATACTTAAGGATGTCATAAATAATATAAGGCAGGTAGATTCTGTATATGATGCTTTCAGAATAACACCTGGAAAATAAAATATGAAAATATATAAGCTAACATTAGGTCATCTAGCAGCTAACTGCTACATAGTAAGACTAAAAAGTTTAAGTTTTATTATAGACCCAGGTGCAGAAGCTCCTGTGATCATAAGATTTCTGGAATCAAACTCTATAAGACCGGATATGATAATAAATACGCACGGCCATTTCGATCATATCGGAGCAGTTGAGGAAATTTTAAAAAAATACAGGATACCATTTTATATAGACCCCGACGAAGAAGAAACAGTGCTGGACCCTTTAAAGAACGGCTCTTCATTTTTTGGTGAAAATAATTTATCATTAAAAACTTATAATCTTATAAATGCTGATGACCTTAAGTATTTTAATGATAATGGAGTAGATATAATAAAGACACCCGGCCACAGTCCGGGCAGTATTACTTTAAAAATAGGTAATACTCTTTTTACTGGAGATCTTATTTTTAAAGGATCAATAGGAAGAACGGATCTTGTCGGCGGAGATATTAAACAGATGAAAGATTCACTGTTAAAAATAAAAAGAATAGATAAAAATTTTATTATAAATCCCGGTCACGGTCCGGAGACTGATTTAGAGTACGAGAAAGAAAATAATTATTATCTGAGGGAGGTATTATCGGTATATGAAAAGTTACGGGAAGAAAGGCGGAAATATTGAACGTTAATTCACCCCGGGGCACTGCAGATATTTATGGTGAAGATATAAAATACAGGGACTATATAATCAGTACAGCAAGAGAGCTATTTAATATATTTGATTTTGAAGAGATAATCACTCCTGCTTTTGAGTACACGGAAGTATTTACAAGAAGTATAGGCGAATCTACGGATATAGTTAATAAAGAGATGTACACTTTCCCGGACAGGAAAGGCAGGTCACTTACGCTCAGACCCGAGGGTACTGCCCCGGTAGTAAGGTCGGTTGTTGAAAAAAAGATGCTAGTGCCAGGGAATATACCACTTAAACTCTTTTACATAGGTAATATGTTCCGTTATGAAAGGCCCCAAAAGGGAAGGATGCGCGAGTTCTGGCAGCTTGGAGTAGAGGCGCTTGGCAGCAGCAGTACATTGCTGGATGCAGAGATCATATGGCTTTTAAGTGAATTATTTAAAAGACTCGGATTTAAAAACCTTATTTTGAAAATAAATACTATCGGTTGCAGCAAGTGCAGGGAAAACTATATTAAAATATTCAGGGAATACATAGAACCAGGACTTGATGATCTATGTACTGACTGCCAGAGGCGTTTTGAGGTAAACCCTTTAAGAATATTTGACTGTAAGGTTAAAAGCTGCCAGAAAATTGTTTCTGCAGGTCCAAAAATAAAGGACTATCTCTGTAAAAACTGCAAAAAGAATTTTGAAGAATTAATAAGCATTATTTCAGATCTTTCAATAGATTATGTAATATCTGACGACCTGGTAAGAGGTTTTGATTATTATACAGGTATAATATTTGAGATGGCTTCAAATGATCTTGACAGTGCGCAGAACGCTCTGGGGGGAGGCGGGCGCTATGATGACCTGCTTGCTGATTTCAATGGACCGGATATGCCTTCTGTAGGGTTCGCTGTGGGAATGGACCGTACTGTCTTGTTAATGAAGCAGCTGGGGATAAAATATGTAGATACAAGGAATAGACCAAGGTCATATATAATATCATTAAGCGGAAATGCAGAGCCTTACATAATCAATTTTCTAAAACAGCTAAGAGACTCCAACATTGCCTGTGATATAGATTATTCAACAGGCGGAATAGGTCCTGCGCTTAAGAAGGCCGGGAAAAGAGGTTTCAATACAGCCCTTATAATCGGCGAAGAAGAAATAAGAAGCAATATCATAACCGTAAAAGATCTTAAGAATTTTAAGCAATATAAGGTAAAAAAGAATAAACTGGTAAAGGAAATCTTAAGGATTACAGGAGCAGATAAGTATGAATGATTCAATATACCGTACAAAAATGAGGTCAAACCTATGCAGTGGAGTAAGCAAAGATTTTATAAATAGAAAAGTTTCGGTTTGCGGATGGGTCAATAAGAGGAGGGATCACGGAAAATTAATATTTATAGATCTCAGAGATTTTTCAGGGATAGTGCAGATCGTACTTGACCCAAAATACAGTATGCGGGCATATACAGAAGGGAAAAAAGTAAGGAATGAATATGTTTTACAGGCAACCGGAACAGTAAGAAAAAGATCTGATGAGACCATAAACCCTTCTATAAAGACTGGAGATGTAGAAATAATAATATCTGATATCAGCATACTCTCAGAGTCAAAAACTCCACCATTCATGCTGGAACACAGTGAGAGGGTGGATGAAAATACAAGATTAAAATACCGTTATATAGATCTCAGGACTGAAAAGATGCAGAGAAGCCTGAGATTAAGAAGCAAAATAAATGAAGTGACCAGGGAGTTCTTCAGCTCAAACGGATTTGTTGAAATAGAAACGCCGATACTGGCAAAAAGTACACCAGAAGGAGCAAGGGATTTTCTTGTACCATCACGGATAAATCCCGGAAAATTCTATGCTCTTCCACAATCACCTCAGCTGTTCAAACAGATTCTGATGTTTTCAGGATTTGACAGGGTATACCAGATAGCAAGATGCTTTAGAGATGAGGATTTAAGAGCGGACAGACAGCCGGAGTTTACACAAATAGATCTGGAGATGACTTTTGTAGAAGTTGATGATGTCATAAATATAATCGAGGGTCTTTTTGAAAATATATTTAAAAAAGTCCTTGATAAGAAGATTGGAACTCCTTTTAAAAGGATAAGCTGGAATGAAAGTATGGAGCATTATGGTACCGATAAGCCTGATATAAGGTATGAACTTAAAATTAATGACATAACCGGAATATTCTCAAAGAGCGGCCTTAAAATATTTAACAGAGTAATAGATTCGGGAGGTTTTATAAAATGTATTGTTGTTCCTGAATACAATAAACTTGCAAGGAAGGATCTGGATGAACTCGTAGACATTGCAAAATCATCAGGAGCGGACGGGCTTGCATGGATAAAAATAAATGATGATGGAAGTATGCAGTCGCCAATAGCTAAATTTCTATCAGATAATGAAAAAAAAGCTTTAATTAATACTTTAAGCCTTAAAAAAAATAACATAATACTTGTAGTAGCAGGTAACTTTAAAACTGCATGTGGGGTACTGGGTGAACTTAGAATACATCTTGCAAAAAAGATGGGACTTGCAAAAAAAGATGATTATAAAATAGTCTGGGTATATGATTTCCCTCTTTTTGAATGGGACGAGAAAGAAAAGAGGCTGAGTCCGGTTCATCACCCGTTTACAAGTCCTGATAGCAAAAGTATTAAAATACTGGAAGATGAACCTCTTAAAGCCCGGTCCCTTGCATACGATATAATAATTAATGGACAGGAAATAGGCGGCGGTTCTATAAGGATAAATAATGCGTCGCTTCAGCAAAAAATATTTAAACTTTTAAATATAAATAAAAAAACAATAAAAGAGAATTTTGGTTTTCTTATAGAAGCTCTTTCATATGGAGCTCCTCCACATGGAGGAATTGCACTTGGTATGGACCGTCTTATAATGATACTTTCAGGTCTTGATACTATAAGGGATGTTATAGCCTTCCCAAAGACACAGTCAGGCATGGGCCTTTTGACAGGTTCCCCTTCAGATGTAAAGAAGGAGCAGCTTGATGAAGTATTTATAAAGACAATTTCCGAAGACGAGGACTAAAATAATTTCAAGGTATTTACCGGAATTCTGGCTTTATTGAATAAAGAATTCAATTATGATAATATCAATCCGGGTACTCTGTTTATATCGTAGCTAAAGAAATTTTTGTGCCAACAAAATTACATTGGAAGCTCTATCTTTGGCTGTAGCATAAACGCCCGGAATATATTCCGGGACTTATAAAGCAGACCGGCGAGCATCCACCTGCTGAGCGCAGGGCGCAAAATTAACTGAGGCTACGACTAAATGGGGTATCTCTTTTATTATAAAACACAGGGCAAAATATAGTTTTATTTATGGATGTAAGAAAGATATTTTTAGATTATTTTAAAGAGAAGGGCCACCTTATAATTCCTTCTTCTGGCCTTATACCCAATAATGATCCGACCGTCCTGCTTACAACAGCAGGCATGCAGCAATTTAAACCTTATTATCTGGGTATTGAGACACCACCGGCAAAAAAGATTGCAACTGTACAAAAATGCTTCAGGACGAGTGATATAGATAATGTAGGATATACCGGACATCACCTTACATTTTTTGAGATGCTTGGTAATTTTGCTTTTGGAGATTATTTCAAAAAGGAAACTATTAAATTTTCTATGGATTTCATTAAAAATGTCTTAAAAATACCTGTGGAGAGACTTTCGACTGCAGTTTTTAAAGGAGAAGATGGTATACCTGCTGATGAAGAGTCAATAAATTACTGGATAGAGAACGGTATCAGCCCGGAAAGGATATATAAGTTTGGCAAAAGTGAAAATTTCTGGGGGCCGGCAGGAGATACCGGACCGTGCGGTCCGTGTACAGAAATATTCTATGATTTTGGACCCGGCATCGGATGCGGTAGAAAGGACTGCGACCCCGGCTGCGATTGCGGCAGGTTTCTGGAGGTATGGAACCTTGTATTTACACAGTATAATTTTGACGGTAAAAATTATACTGCTCTTCCCAGGAAAAACATTGATACAGGAATGGGCCTTGAAAGGATAAAAGCTGTACTTGAAGGTAAATCTTCCGTATTCAGTACTGAACTTTTCAGGCCTATAATTGATAAGATATATGAGATTACGGGAAAAAGAATAGAAGAATATGACGATAAAGATGGTAATAATAAGGACAATAGATCTATAAGAATAATAGCCGATCATTTAAGGGCAATATATTTTTTAATTTCTGACGGTATTACCCCCTCAAATGACGGAAGGGGATATATACTCAGGAGAATAATAAGAAGAGCCGTAAGATTTGGAAGAGAACTTGGAATAGAAGATTGTTTTTTAAACAAGATCGGCAATGTAATTAATGAGATTTATTCTGATTATTATCCCCAACTCTCAGAAAAATACCCAATTGCTAGCAGAATAGTACTCGAAGAAGAAGAAAGGTTTATGAAAACTCTAAGGGAAGGAAGCTTAATACTGAATAATATGATGGAGGTCATTAAGGACAATAAGAAAAAAGCATTTGACCCTGAAGAAGCTTTTAGACTTTATGAGACATATGGATTCCCTGTAGAGCTTACAGCAGAGATACTGAGGGAAAACAATATATTACTGGATCTTAAAAAAGTGGAAGATTATTTTAAAAAACATGTGGAAAAGTCCAGAAAAGCAGCAGCATTTGATAAAAAGATCGATAAGGATCTTGAACTTTACAGAAGTATAAGCAAGAAAACAAAAACTGATTTTAATGGATATGAAAATGAAACAGCAAAAACTAACATAGAAACTATTATAAAGCTGGATGCCGAAGGCATGGGTAAAGAGGTCGAGGTGCTAAATGCCGGGGAAAAAGGAGAGGTTATTTTAAAGTCAACTGTATTTTATGGAGAAAAGGGAGGACAGGTAGGTGACGAGGGCATTATTAGTTCAGAAAGCGGTATATTCATTGTAGATGATACGCAAATACCAGTTGAAGAGGTTTATTTCCACAGAGGATATGTAAAGGAAGGCAGCATAAGTACAGGTGAGAATGTTAACATAGAGATTAACAGAAAAAAAAGAAGGGATATAAAAAGAAATCATACTTCTACACACCTGCTTCAATGGGCACTGAGGACTTTATTTGGAGAACAGGTTAAACAGGCTGGTTCGTTTGTTTCAGACAAAAGATTCAGATTTGACTATTCGATATATGATACCCCTGATGATAATGACCTTTTGAAGATAGAGAGGATGATAAACGAAAAGATCCAGATGGACGATACGGTGAGGTGCTTTGAAACAACAATGGAGTATGCTGTTGAGCTGGGTGCTGTCGCATTGTTTGGAGAAAAATACGGTAAATTTGTAAGAGTTGTTGAAATAGATAATTACAGCAGGGAACTGTGCGGGGGAACACATGTAAAAAGAACAGGTGAAATAGGTCTTTTTAAAATAATTTCCGATATCAGCATAGGGGCGAATTTAAGGCGTATTGAAGCAGTTACCGGAATGCATGCATATGATAATTTAAAAGAAAAGGAAAAAATTATTGCAGATATTACTAAAGAGATGGAAGTAGGGGAGAAAGACTTACTAAAGTCACTGTTACAATTAAAGGATGAACACAAAGAAATAAAAGAAGACCTTGAGGAATCGAGAATAAAATCTGCAGTTAATGAGATCATTGGAAATTTCAATAATAAAAAGAGCGGTGGGAAAAAGAATATAATTGCTTTTGACCTTACAGGGTCAGAGCTGTCTTCAGGAATAGATGTAGACGGTATTGCAAAAATAGCTGACAGGGTAAAGAATTATTTTAAAAATAAAAATACGTTTATTGCTATTGGAAACATTTATAACGGGAAACCCGTTATTGTTCTTGCATGCACAGGCGATATGGCAAGGTCAGGTATAAATTGCGGAGAACTTGCAGGTGAACTGGGCAGTATTGTGAAAGGCGGAGGAGGAGGTAGGCCAGAATTTGCCCGACTTGGCGGATCGGATAAAGATTCGCTTTCTAAAGCTATAAACTTTGCAACGAAAAAAGCAAGGGACATATTCAATAAAAGAAAATGAACATTATGGGGATTGATATTGGCGATAAGAGAATAGGCATCGCCTTAACAGACAGCGAAAATAAATTTTCTATTCCATATTCTATTTTTCCGAATGACAGTGAAATTCGTCAGAAACTGGAAAAGTTAATAAGGGAAAAACAAATAAAAAAAATAGTAGTAGGTATGCCTTATACCCTTAAAGGAGATATAGGCAAACAGGGTAAAAAGGTTATAGAATTTGTTAAAGAAAATCTAGAAAATTCAGGTTCTGAAATAATATATTATGATGAAAGATATACCAGTAAGATTCATCTTAAAGACTCCTTTAATAGAAAAAGGGAAATTGATAAATTCTCAGCAGCATCAATACTAAGTGATTATCTCGAATCGGAATCAGGAAGTATAAAATAAAAATGAATAAAATAAATATAAAAAAAATTTGTACAGTTATGTCTCTAATTATATTATCGTCAACATTTTTTTCCTTTATCTCATGCCTCGCTCCAGAAATAGTAGATGAAAAAGAGGAAGTAACACCTGGTATAAATATAGAGATTGTAGTAGATGAAGGGATGACCCTTCAGCAGATTTCTGAACTGCTGGAATCTTCCGGTATAGTAGACAGTGCCTTTATGTTCAGACTTTTTGTCCAGCAAAAAGGCAAGGAGAAGAACCTGGCTCCCGGGAAATACGATATGGTTACAGGTTCTGATTATGATGAAGTACTC
>CAYROY010000058.1:0-6036 GCA_964426155.1 uncultured Actinomycetota bacterium | reverse complement strand
CTTGTTGTAAATGAAAATAAAATGAAGCTGAACCTTAATAAATACGGTGGTATAATTTTTTCCCAGCGAGTGCTTCTGACTCTTATAGATAAGGGAATGGACAGACACCAGGCTTATATTACTGTACAGTCCAATGCCCATAAGGCATGGGATGAAGAAGGAAGTTTCAGAGAAAATATTTCCTCAGACAGAAGTGTAAGGGATCTTATTACAGAAGAGGAGATCGGAACCCTTTTTGATTATAACTATCACCTGAGGTACGTAGATGAAATAATAAGAAGGCTTGACTCTATTTAAGGGGAAGGTATTGTTAGGAGAATAAAGTAGTGTTACATTACTACCGTTCTGTAAATGATAGTTTTGAATACTGTTACTATATCAATGTTTCAGGTAATATAACTGAAAGCGAGAGATACATTTTAAAGTGGCTCCTTGCTGAGACTTTTGAACCTGAAAAATTTTCAAATAAGTCAATGCTTGGTGGCAAGAATGTCATTGAGCTGGGACCCCGTCTGAATTTTGAAACTTCATATTCCACAAACGCTGTGGCAATCTGCAATTCCTGCGGTATAAAAAAAATATTAAGACTGGAAAGGTCAAGAAGATATAATGTTGCGGATAACACGGATATTGCAGATTTTATAAAGACAAGACATGATAGAATGACAGAATGTCTTTACAGTAAACCTCTTGAATCATTTGAAACTGGCATAATCCCGGAAAAAGTATATGAAATCCCACTTATTGAAAATGGAATAAGTGCCCTCAGGGAAATAAATGAAAAGATGGGTCTTGGGTTGGACCAATGGGATATTAGTTTTTACTATGACCTTTTTATTAATAAAGTTGGCAGGAACCCGACCAATGTAGAATGCTTCCAGCTTAGCCAGGCAAACAGCGAGCACTCCAGGCACTGGTTTTTTAAAGGCCGTTTAATACTAGACGGAAATGAGATCCCGGATACACTTATACAGATCATTAAAAGACCTCTTGATTTAAACCCATCAAACAGTATTATAGCATTCAAGGATAATTCAAGTTCAATCCTGGGATACGGTGTGTATACAATTATTCCTTCAAAACCCGGGTTTTGCTCATTATTTAATGAAGAGAAAGCAACATATCATATAATTTTTACTGCTGAGACCCATAATTTTCCAAGCGGGATAGCGCCGTTTCCTGGAGCAGAGACTGGAACAGGGGGCAGGATAAGAGATGTAGAAGCAACCGGGAGAGGGGGTCTTGTGATTGCAGGTACAGCAGGATACTGCACCGGAAATCTAAATATTGATGGTTATAAGATTCCTGGCGAAGATGATAGTTTTATTTACCCAACAAATATGGCGGCCCCCCTGGATATTATGATAGAAGAAAGTAACGGTGCTTCTGATTACGGTAATAAATTCGGGGAGCCTGTTATTGGTGGTTTCACCCGGACTTTCGGGCAGAATACAGCAGGTATGGAAAGACGGGAATGGATAAAACCAATAATGTTCAGTGGTGGTCTGGGTCAGATGGATAACAGGCATACCAAAAAATATAAACCTGAGAAAGGAATGCTTATTATACAGATAGGGGGCCCTGCATACAGGATTGGAATAGGAGGTGGTTCTGCTTCAAGCCTAATACAGGATGAAGAGAGGGAAGAACTTGATTTTAACGCTGTTCAGAGGGGCAATGCCCAGATGGAGCAGAAATTAAACAGGGTGATAAGGGCCTGCATTGAGATGGGAGACCAGAACCCGATACTGAGTATACATGACCAGGGTGCTGGCGGTCCCTGTAATGTACTTACCGAAATAGTCGAACCTGCTGGAGGCAGAATACAGATAAGAAACATTCAGACAGGGGATAAGACTATGTCTGTACTTGAAATATGGGGTGCCGAATATCAGGAGAGGAATGCATTGCTTATAAGAAAAGACAGCCTTGATATTATGGAATATATATGCCGGAGGGAAAAGGTAAACCTTGAAAATCTCGGTGAGATAACGGGGGATGGAAGAATAAAAGTACATGATGATAGTGACGGCTCTACTCCGGTAGATCTGGATCTGGGTGATATACTTTCCAATATACCGCAGAAGACATTCACCCTTGAAAGCAGGAAGAAGGATTTAAAGAAATTGGCAATCCCTGAAGGATTATCGGTAGAAGAAGCATTAAAGCTTGTTTTCAGGCTCCCATCAGTAGGCTCAAAAGGCTTTCTGGTAAGAAAGGTTGACAGGAGTGTTACCGGGCTTGTAGCCAGGCAGCAATGCTGCGGCCCGCTGCAGCTGCCTGTATCCGATGTTTCTGTTATAGCACAGAGTCACTTTGGATATACTGGAGCTGCTGTATCCATTGGGGAGCAGCCTCTCAAAATAATGATTGATGCAGCTGCTGGAGCGAGAATGTCAGTAGCGGAGGCACTTACCAATATGGTCTGGGTTGTTATAAGCAGGCTTGAAGATATAAAATGCTCTGTTAACTGGATGTGGCCCGCTAAACTTCCCGGCGAAGGTGCTGAATTATATAAAGCCGCTCTGGCTATTAGCAATATTATGAAGGAGCTGGGTATTGCCGTAGATGGGGGTAAAGATAGTATATCGATGGCTGCAAGGGTAAAAGGGGAAACAGTGAAGGCTCCTAATGAAGTAGTAATCTCTGCCTATGCTCCAGTGCCTGATGTCAGGAAAGTTATCACACCGGATATAAAAAGACCTGGAGAAAGCAGGCTGGCTGTCATAGATCTATCAGGAGGAAGGGCAAGATTAGGAGGATCCGCCCTGGCACAGGCACTTTCCCAGGTCGGCGATACCTGTCCGGATATAGAGGATGCACGGAAACTGGCTTCAGCTTTTAGAGCTACACAGGAGCTTATTTCAGAAGGTGTCATACTTTCGGGCCACGATATAAGTGACGGAGGACTAATAACGACAATATGCGAGATGGCAATGGCGGGGAATTGCGGTATGGATATAAACCTGCCTTCTCTTAAATACGGAGCCATAGATCATCTCTTTTCGGAGGAAGCCGGTCTTGTAATAGAATATCTGCCCCGTGATGAACAAAGGATAATTGATGAATTTTCCATATACAATATTATTCCTGTTCCTGCAGGAAAGACATCAAAGAGAAAGCAAATAAAAATTGAAATTGGCGGCAGTAAATGCCTTGATATAAAAACGGGTAGGCTGCTGCGCTGGTGGGAAGAGACAGCAGACATGCTGGAAACTAAACAGATGAACCCCTCCCTTGCATTAGAGCAAGCTGGTTCTCATGAAAGGAAAGGTCCCAATTACAGGCTGACATTTAAACCGATGGAACTGCCCAAAAAAATAATCAATAATACACCAAGGCCTGCAGTTGCAATAATCCGGGAAGAAGGAAGCAACGGAGACAGGGAGATGGCATCAGCCTTCCATATGGCCGGATTTGAAGCATGGGATGTGACAATGATCGATCTTCTTTCCGGGGAAGCAGATCTTAAAAATTTCAGAGGAGCTGCATTCGTAGGCGGCTTTTCCTACGCAGATGTCATGGACAGTGCAAAGGGTTGGGCAGGGACAATAAAGTTCAATAGCGGTCTCCAAAAGATGTTTGAAGATTTCTATTGCAGGGAAGATACATTTTCACTGGGAGTATGCAACGGCTGCCAACTGATGGCGCTTCTGGGATGGATTCCCTGGAAGGGTATTGAAGAAACGGTACAGCCAAGATTTATAGCCAATCCTTCAGGAAGGTTTGAGTCCAGGTGGACAAATGTAAAAATTAATAGGAGCCCTTCAATAATGCTTAAAGGCATGGAAGGCTCGCAACTGGGTATCTGGGTGGATCATGGAGAGGGGTATTTTAACTGTCCGGACAGTAGCATACTCGAACGTATAAAAAAGGAAAAACTTGCTCCTATTGTCTTTATAGATGATGACGATAAGCCAACCGAAAGGTATCCGTATAATCCGAATAGTTCGCCTGGAGGTATTACCGCACTTTGTTCCCGGGACGGCAGGCATCTTGCAATGATGCCGCATCCTGAAAGGGCTTTCCTGACATGGCAGTGGCCATGGATGCCCCGTGATTGGGGAAAAAAGCTTAAGTATTCACCCTGGATAAGATTGTTCCAAAATGCAAGGATATGGTGTGAGGAAGTTGGATAAAATATTTTTCTTTTTTGATATAATTACAATTATTAATTAGAATAAAATTTTAATCAGCGAAATTTAAACATTAATTATGAATAGAGAATATGGAAAAATAAATAGCAGTATATTTATACCGGAAAGCCTTGCGGAAGAATGCGGGGTGTTCGGGATCTATGCGCCTGGTAGAAGAGTATCTGAAATCATTTTCTACGGCCTTCAGGCTCTTCAGCACAGGGGACAGGAGAGTGCAGGTATCGCAGTTTCTGACGGGGAGGATATTCTAATATTCAAGGATCTGGGGCTAGTAGCACAGGTTTTCAATGAAAAGAATATAGTACCTCTGGTGGGTCACATTGGTATAGGGCATACCAGGTATTCTACAAAAGGGCAAAATATATGGAAAAATTCTCAGCCAATATACGGGATGTTTAAAAATGAAAGCTTTGCCATAGCACATAATGGAAATCTTATAAACGTAAAGCAGCTTAAAATGGAGCAGGAAGCCAGGGGAATAAAGTTTGAGACTACTACTGATACAGAATTAATTGCCTCTCTTATAGAGAATTCAGAATGTGATAATATAGAGGAGGCAATAAAAGAAATGACCACAAAGATCAAGGGATCTTATTCGCTTCTAATACTTACAAAAAATAGCATTTTTGGCATTAGAGACCCTCATGGTTTCAGGCCGATGGTCCTCGGGATCCTTGATGGGAACTATATAATCGCCTCCGAGACATGTGCGCTGGACATTGTTGATGCGGGGTTTGTCAGGGAAATAGATCCGGGAGAAATAGTAGTAATAAATGAATCAGGACTGCGGTCACAGATGCTTCTTCCGGTAGAGAGGACATCCATGTGCGTTTTCGAACTTATATATTTTGCCCGGCCCGACAGTTATATACATGGAAAAAATATGTTTGAGGTAAGGCACAGGATGGGTCAGGAACTGGCAAAAGAGTCTCCTGTAGATGCAGATATTGTGATAGGAGTTCCTGATTCAGGAACTCCTGCAGCCATTGGATATTCTGCTGCTTCAAAGATACCCTATGCAGAGGGATTTATCAAAAATAGATATATTGGAAGAACTTTTATACAACCGGTGCAGGAAATCAGGGAAATCGGTGTTAAGCTTAAGCTAAATCCTCTTAAAGATATAATAAAAGGTAAAAGAGTTATAGTGGTCGATGACTCGATAGTGAGGGGTAATACTTCCAAAAAGATAATAAGGATGCTCTATAATGCTGGAGCAAAAGAAGTGCATATGAGGATATCTTCCCCGCCTCTTTTATATCCGTGCTATTATGGTATAGATATGGCAACAAAAAAAGAATTTATTGCAAATCATAAGACAGTAGAGGATATAAGGAAATTTCTTAATGTTGACAGCCTTAAATATTTGAGTATAGAAGGTCTGGTAAAAGCAATAGGTGAATCAAAGGATAAATTCTGTTTTGCGTGCTTCAATGGCGATTATCCTGTACAGATTCCGAAAAATATTGAATGTGGCAAGGATTCACTTGACAGGGAGGCAAAAATATCTTCAAATGCCTGAGTCAGATAAACAAATTCAGGGACCGTATACCTACAGAGATTCCGGAGTAGATATAAATAAAGCAAACAGTCTGCTATCCGGACTGAAAAGTATTATTAGCTCAACTCATAGCGGTGCCGTATTAAGTGACCTATCATCTTTCAGCGGGCTCTTCAGACCGGAAATATCAGGGTATAAAGACCCGGTACTTGCATCTACTACGGACGGTGTAGGAACAAAGCTTATACTGGCCAGGCAGATAGGTGATTACAGCGGCGTTGGCCAGGACCTGGTTGCAATGAATATAAATGACCTTATCTGCTGCGGTGCAAAACCCCTATTTTTTCTTGATTATATTGCCTGTGGGAAAATTGATGA
>CAYROY010000057.1:0-14625 GCA_964426155.1 uncultured Actinomycetota bacterium | reverse complement strand
GCATTCTCATATCCAAGCTTTACGAGTGATATAAAGTACATGATTTAGCATAATTTAATCCAGGTGTCTGCCCCATACCTATGACCAGTATTTACCTGTACTTTAAGACAGTATCTAACAGACAACATCTATGCTATATTTACAAAAATGGAATTAATAGATAAAAAAGTCACCAATTCTTCTATAAAAATGGGCAGGTGGATTGTTGCAACCTATATCCTTCTTGAGCTCGACCTCCAGGCAAAATCTTATATTTAAATGATTATGGAGAAAGAATATTTGGTCTTAAATTGTGTGATATCCAGGGTAAAAATATAATGTGGACAAAAATTTATTTTGGCTCTTTTGGGTTAAATATGATGAGAGAAAGGGCAAAGATGATAGACGCTATCCTGGATATTATCAGCATACCCGAACGTGGAACTGAAATAAATATAGTTTATGAAAATGGAAAATAAAAAATCAAAAATCAGATTGATGATAGTGGATGACAATCCAACTATTATATCTGCTATAAAAGACCTAATGGAAGACGAAGATGAGATATTGATTGTGGCAGAGGCTTTGAACGGGATTGAAGCAGTGAAGCTTTCAAAAAGTCATTTACCGGATGTTATTTTAATGGATGTGAAAATGCCTGATATGGACGGCATAGAATCTACAAGGATAATAAAAAAAGATAATCCGGGTATAAAAATAATAGCTCTTACCAGTTTTGGAAATATGGAGATAAAAAAGTCTATGATAGAAGCAGGAGCAGATTCTTTTCTGGACAAGTCTGAAATGACTGCGGACAGACTATTAGACAATATAAGAACTGTGACTAAAAAAAATGAATTGAAGGAGACATACTATTAAGAAAGTGATATTTGAAAAAAATAAGGTTATAAGAAACGCTATTGAACTGACCATGGATAATAAGGAAGTTGTTTTTGCCAGTGATTTTAGCCATGTCATTAAACTGTTAAATAAAAAGAAGCCGATGTTTTTATAATGAATTCAAATTATAATGGAAATCTTTTTTCAAAAGATGTAGTTTTAGACAAATCTTTCTTAAAAAAATCATTTCCTGGAATAAAAATATTTATTTACAGTGCTTTTCACCAGCTAAAGAATAGCTTTATAGGAGCGGGTGTGGATAATTTTTATGTAATGGGCGAGTATAATTTTTGTCTTATGAATATCTGAATCAAATCCCCGGGCTGACCAAAACCATCATGGAGTTATCATTAAAACCTACTTAAGGATATGGTACCTTATAGACCATCATAGGAATAATTCCACTTACTTTTATCCGGCCCTTACCTGCAACTAAAGGCAGTTTTTAAGTGCTATTATTTTTATAATATTATATAATTATATGTATTAATTTATATTTATTTGCCATTTTAAAAAACAGATAAATATATGATAAAAGTAATGATAGTTGATGATCATGAACTGGTAAGGGAGGGAATAAAATCTCTTCTTGAGACTTATGACGACATCAAGATAATAGGTGAAGCCAGAAATGGAGTCGAGGCTGTTGAGATGATTACTCAAAAAGTACCAGATATTTTGCTTATGGATATAAAGATGCCCAAAATGAATGGCATTGATGCTGCAAAAAAAATAATGGAGAAAAACCCTGAGATAAAAATAATAGCGCTTACAAGTTTTATAGACAAAAACCTGGTAGAGGATGCCCTAAAGTCGGGGGTTATGGGCTATGTTATGAAAAATACCACAGGTGACAAGCTCATATCGGTAATAAGGGGCGCAGTTGAAGGAAAATCCTTTCTTTCTTCAGAGGCAAGCGACATATTGATCTCGGATTATAAAAAGGGCGACTATAAGCTTACCTCAAGGGAAAAAGATATACTTGACCTTATGATAAAGGGATATTCCAACAAAGAGATAGCTAAAAAACTTGTAATAAGTCCTTCCACGGTAAAATTCCATGTCTCCAATATACTTTTAAAACTTGGTGTATCAAGCAGGAACAAAGCTGTATCACTGGCAATTGAGGATAAGCTGGTGCCAGAAAGCAAAGTAGATTAAACCCTTTGCGTTGATAAATCTTTATCATCTTTCAAATTATTCCCCCATATTGTATTGACGGTATATCATTACCTGTGGCATATAGGGATTAACAAATTGTTAATCTAAAAGATATTACTGTCATCTTCCTTATCAAACACTGTCCCATTGCATTCAGGACATTCAGGAAGTTCTTCGAAATCAAGAAGCAGCCACTTTACAGAACAGTTCTTGCACCGGTATATACCTTCTCCCGGGACATCACCAGCTCTGAAATATTTCTGTTCCATTGTATCCTCAAGAATGGCTTCATCCATAATATCCATAATGTATCCTCCATACTATTGGTAGAAATAATATGATTATATATGCTGATTATTATTCTTTCTTCAGCCATTAGACTATTTTTTTACTGTACTAAAGTACGGGTTTTAAGGTACATGATTTAGGATCGATGATTGGTCCCTGCCATTTTGGCTGGTATATAAACTGGTAAAATTTCCTGCTAAAATCCATACTTTTATATGTTACGGTAAGCCCTGGTAGAGAATATAATTTCAGTATTGATAAATAAAATTGACCAGTGTGGTAGCAGTATGGCAAAAACATATTTAAAAATATTTTTAGCACCTTTGATACTTATTTTTCTTGTCGGTGGATGCTACACGGATATAAGTAGCTCTTCAGGTGACAATCAACCAGGATTTGATAGGGAAAAGCTTATTGAACTAAGCAGTTATTCTAATGAGGTTGTAAAAGAAACTGGTTCTGATAATTTTGATACATTAATGATAGAAATGGAAGAATTCAAGTCTTTTACTGATGCTTTCTTTAGGATATGGTCAGAGCATATAGATAAAGTTTCCCCGGTTCTGGATTCTTTTAACCGCAATGACATCAGTCTGGAAGAAAAAACGGAATATGCTTACAGTCTGGCAGAGTCTTATAGAGATTTTAAGCACGAAATCGGGTTGATAAATCCTCCTCCGATAGCTGTAAAAGCCTATGATGCAGCTGTTAAAGCCTTAACATACAGGATTCTTTTTTTTGAAGGGTATACCAAAAACATACATATATCTGAATTAAATGATCTGGAGAACAAGGCATACCTTACAGAAGCACTTTTCTGGGAAGAGCTCGATAAGATATATAAGTATTTTGAAGAGATGATAGATGAATCTGATAATAATGGAAACCTATTTGTTGCTAAATAAGGAGATGATAGATGCAAGAAATACACTGCTCATTTCAAGGGATGTGGTATGAAAGAGACTATAAAATATCAGGATAAATATTATTATATACTGGCAAGCTCTTCTATAATGGGGGAACAGGAACGTATATTAAAAGATGATAAGACTTTAGGGATATTTAATATTTCTGGTAATATAAGGCCTTTACGCTGTGAAAATCATGGGATATTTTACCGGGAAACCCGCTATCTTTCACGAATGTTACTTAATATTGGACAAATGCATCCTGTTCTTTTAAGCTCTGCAGTAAAATATGATAACCAGCATTTGTCAATTGATATGACGAATCCGGATTTTATAGACAATAACCGTGAAATGGTTGAAAAAGATATCCTCCATATACGGTCCATGATAAACATAAAAGACCGGCTATGCTGCCGCAAAGACCGTATTTTTAATTTTGGCTGCAAACCGTATCTTTTCCATATCTCCTACCATTTTGATGCAGATTTTATAGATATTTCTGAGCTGATGGGAATAAAAAGGCAAAAGCATGGAACCGTTAAGAAACCGTCTTATGGTAAAGATAATATTATCTTTACCTTTACCGGCCTGGATAATATAAAAAGGGGCACAGAGATCTTATTTTCAGTAACCCCCGATTCAATAAAAGATAATGCAGCCCAATTTGAGATATTGATATATCCGGAAAAATCTCTTGATATTGAGATCGATATGGCCTTTAGAGAAGGCATTAAAAGAAATAGCAGGATATATAAGTAAAAAGGATGAGGAAGAAAAATTGAGCCTGCAGACAAAAGCTAAAAAAAATTTTGAAAGTTTAAAGTAAATGGTCCGCATATAAATCTTAACCTTCAGGGGAAAGGAAAGAATGCAGGTGTTTTTCTGGACAGCGGTGATGGCATCCAGATAATTGTTAAGAAATGATTTTAGTTTGCAGCAGACTGGTTTGAAAAATATTTGAGTTACTCAGTTAAAATATGATAGGTGATAAAGTAATAAAAAAAATATTGACTGATTACCATGTTGTAGCAGTAGTGGGAGCATCAAATAAACGTAAGAAAGCTTCCAACAGGGTAATCAGGTATCTAATGAAAAAAGGTTATGAGGTGATACCGGTAAATCCCAATGAAGAAAAAGTACTGGGGGAGAAATCTTACGATAACCTTACCGAGATAGGAAAACCAGTCGATATAGTTGATATATTCATTCCCAGTGCAATGGTTTATCCCATTGTGGAGCAGGCTGTAAGGATAAGGCCAAAGGTTATCTGGATGCAGCCTGGAATAAAAAATGAAAGGGCAAAAGTACTGGCAGAAAGTTATGGAATAAAAGTCATAATGAATAGATGTATCATGTCAGAACATAAGAGGATATTTGGTAAATAACATACTATAAAAAAGTCCAGTATATCCCCCCATAATTATTACTGATAAAAACTGGCTTTAAAGCTGTTACAGACTTCATATAGAAAAATTATAATTTATATATCTTTATTTGATATTAAGGAGGAAGATAAATGATGAAGAAAATATTTCCAATCTTAATTTTGTTTACTGCTGTATTTCTGGCTGGGTCACTTTTTGCATGTCAAAATAATAATGACCTGGAGCTTGGAACCATTGACAGGTCTCAGCTAAATATAGTAAGGGATGATGAAGTAACAGTTGGTAATATACACTGGAAGCTTCTTGATGTAGAAGAGATAGGGCCTCAGATTGTAGGTGAATACGGTACTCTCCAGTCCGTAGAGGGAAGGTTTATATACATTGAATTCATGTTAGAAAACGCGGGTCAGGATATATTGCAGCTTTACGACCTCAAAGTGATTGATAGCAAGGGAAGGATATACTCCATATGCAATGAGGCCTATGGTTATCTTTCTCCGGGCCCACCTGCATGTGTGCTTCAGGAAATATATCCCGATATCGAAAGGACATTCAATGCTTCTTTTGATATCCCTCTTGATTCAGTGGATCTGATACTGGAGTTTACTGACCTTAAAGTCCCACCCCGGGAGAGGGTCTATATAGATATGGGATTATAAAAGGAGGAAAATGTAAAGTCAGATTATAAAGATGGGGTACTAAAGGCCATTCTTCCTAAGGCCGGGGTAAAAAAGCCTAAGAAAATAAAGGTTTCGGAGGGTAAATAATAAAGACAAAAAGCCTTAAGCTATCCACCGGGTAGCTTAAGGTACATAAAAATTAAGATTGTTTAAAGGAGAGTAAAAGAACCTTTCTGTAGCTGCTTAAAATATATAATTCTTGCCTGTGGTAGAAAATACTAAAGTCAGTTCTAAATTTTGAAGATATGAATTATGCAATGAAAATTCGGTAATACTTCATAAATCCATATTTAATAAAAAAGTGGAATAAAATTTTAAAACTTTTTTCATTGATTATAAGGTTTATCAAAATATAACAATTATGGCCTGTCAAAATCGGTGATATAATCATAATAAAGTATTTGATATTCAAGCAGGAGATCAACTATTGGCCAGGAAGAAAAATAATAGCAGAGGAATAAAAAAAAGAGGATGTTATATACTGGCTGCAATTATTATACTTTATGCAGTCACGGGAATTATATCCCTTATTGAATCTAGCGCAGATATTCTAAATTATTCTATACGTATATTTGTCTTATGGGGCTTTATCTCACTTTCAATTGCAGCGATGATGTCACCTTTTTTAAAAGAGATCTCAAATCTTTTTGGAAGGACGTTTGTAAAGATACATCATATTTTTGCTTATATAGGCCTTGGCCTTGTCACGATCCATCCTGTGTTGTTTGCGATACGGGTTAGAAGTCTTTCAGTTTTTGTACCAGTATTTTCTTCATGGTCTGAATTCTGGATCAATGCCGGAAGGCTGGCACTTATCCTTCTTTATATAGGATTAGTCGCTGTTCTTATTCGCAGGAAAGTAAAAGTATGGAGAATTTTGCATATGATAGTTTATCTGACATTGATAATGGGTTTTATACATGGGGTACTCATAGGTACCGATATGAAAAATACTACAATAATAGTAATATTTTCCATACTCATGGCTTTAGTAATTTCTTCCTTAATAATAAAAAGAATTCAGATTATCAAAAAGAAAAAAAACTGATGACTTTTTTGCAGCCTCACTAAAAAGACACAGGCTTATGGAAGAGAAAGTCTGTATATATTGCCATCGAAGGCTGTAAAATATAATTCCTGGTCCTGATCGATACCAAATGAGCTGATATTAAGACCAGACTCTGCCAGAGTATAATTTCTGACCGCTCCTCCCTCATCTAATACAAGACCCCAGATATAGCCTGTTATAAAATCTGCATAAATATAAACACCCTTAAGTATTTCCAGTTTTTCTCCTCTATACACATATCCTCCTGTTATTGACCGGCCCAGCTGATGGGTGTATTCATAAATGGGGAGCTCGAGTCCTTCTGTATCGCATTCTGAGGGAGGCTGGTAACACTGGCTTCCTTCCATAATATTCCACCCGTAGTTTCTACCGCTGTATATAATATCAATCTCCTCTGTCTGGTTCTGTCCTACATCAGCTGCCCAGAGCCTTTCAGTTTCAGGGTCAAAACTGAATCTCCATGGGTTGCGCAGTCCATAAGCAAAGATCTCTTCCCGGAATCCTTCATTATTTCCTTTAAAAGGATTATCCTGAGGTATGGCGTAATTAAGACCGGGATCTGTACTGTCAACATCTATTCTCAGGATATTTCCCAGAAGTGTTAACCGGTTCTGACCGTTTCCCTGAGGATCACCTGCGCCTCCTCCATCACCTGCTGCAATATAAAGGTAACCATCATGATCTCCAAATAATATATGCCCGCCATTATGGTTGGAATAAGGCTGCTCATAAGTAAGGATCCTGACTTCACTTTCAGGGTCTCCCCTGTCGGGATTGTTTTTATCAGTGGAAAAACGGGAGATTATCGTCTGGCTCGATGTAGTGTAATTTAGAAAGAATTGATTGTTTTCGTTGAAGCCGGGGTGGAATGCCAGTCCTAAAAGTCCCATTTCATTACCGCTGTCATCGACTCTTTCAGATATGTCCATGAATAAAACCGCTTCATCTGTAGATGTATCATTGATTACAAAAATTCTACCATTCTGTTCCACTATAAAAATCCTTCCCGAATCATCGCCAGGTGTCTGGAAGGCAAGAGGGCGCTCAAATGATAAATCAGGAAAAGCATTAATCACATTAAAACTATTTTCCATTTCCCCAAGCCCCTCCAGATCTAACACAGAACTGGTGTCATTAGTTGCCTGGCCACTAAAATCGTTTTCTTCTGTTGCTGATTCTGCTAAAGTTTCAGGTTCTTTTTCAGAAGGAGATAGCCCGGATGTAGAATTCATATCAGAGTCCGTACTATCCTGAATCGGGGAGCAGGAAACGACAAAAAAAGTAAACACAAACATTAAAACAATAGTATATATATTTTTTTTAATCATAATAGACCCTCCTGCATACATTATATAATAAATATTAATAAATTATATTTCCAAAACCGTACCACTGGACGGTTTTTCCTATCTTCTTAATAGCCTTTTCCCAGTGTATCCGCCTGAAGAATTTCCGAACATATTTTTACTGTAGTCTTTAAATCAGGTAAGCCGGTTGTAGTATAAGGAAGCAGAAGACCATCGATATATGATACCCTCATACAGTATTATCTTGAAGGATTTATTAATAACCTTTTATCTGAGGCCCCCGTACCAGGAATTCGGTATTAAAAGATATAAAGAAAGCTCTGGAGAAAATATAGAAACACTCAACAAAATAACGGTATAGGACTCTACTATCTTACAGTCAAAGACTATCAATTAGACTGAAGCATTTATCGTTTTTATTATATAGAATTTTAAAGTGTCTTCTATTATCTATATTGAAACAAGAATTAAGGTAATTAAAAATTTATGAATCTAAAAGAAATAACCTGGAAAATAGGCGGCCCAGCAGGATTTGGTATTATGTCCACCGGTCTTATTTTCTCTAAAGCATTTTCAAAGAAAGGATATAATGTGATAGATGGTAATGAATATCCTTCATTAATACAGGGAGGCCACAACACTTATACTACCAGGGTAGGCAGTGGTAAGATCTATTCTCTGACCGATGACCTCAATATACTGGTCGTTCTGGATAGGAATTCACTTGAAATACATAACAGTCAATTATCTCAGGAAGGTTATGTTATTTATGACAGCGAAGATTTTAAAATAAATGATTTTAAAAATAAAAGAAACGATATAAATTATTTAGAAGTTCCGCTGCTTAAATTGACAAAAAGTATAGATGTTCCAAAACTCATGCGAAACAATGTTGCCCTGGGTGCTTCTTTTGCTTTGACCAATATAGGTTTAAATTCACTAAAAATATCAATTTCAGACTATTTTAAATATAAGGGCAAAGAGATAATAGACCTTAACATAAAAGCTGCTGAGATTGGCTATAAGTTTGTTAAGGATAAACTAAAGAGAGTTCCCATAAGTCTACCTCCGGTCACAAACAAGGCTAAAATACTTCTTACAGGAAATGATGCCACATTTTTAGGAGCGGTAAAGGCCGGATGTAAATTTTACGCAGCTTATCCTATGACGCCTTCCACATCCATTCTCCATTCCTTTGCTGCTGTAGAAAATGAGATGAATATTGTGGTAAAGCATGCAGAAAGTGAAATTGCAGTTGTAAATATGGCCATGGGGGCATCCTTTGCGGGGGTAAGATCGATGCTTGCAACCTCCGGGGGCGGCTTTTCACTGATGAACGAAGGACTGTCTGCAGCTGCTATGACTGAGACCCCCATGGTAATGGTATTATGTCAGAGGCCTGCTCCTGCTACGGGCCTACCTACATGGACAGAACAGGGAGACATGCTGTTTGCCAAACATGCCTCACATGGGGAATTTATAAGGGTGGTTATAGCTCCGGGAGATCCCCAGGAGTGTTTTTACCTTACAAGGATTGCTTTCAATCTGGCTGAAAAATACCAGATACCGGTAATTATACTTCTGGATAAGTATCTATCAGAGGGACATTTTTCTTATACAAAGCTTGATAATAAAGAGGTAAGGATCGATAGGGGGAAACTGATAAGTGCTAAGGACAAATTAGATAGTAATTACCAGAGATATAGAATAACCAGGGATGGAATATCCCCCAGAGCATTAATTGGCCTTGAAGGGGGTCTTCATATTGCAAATACTGATGAACATGACCAGTACGGCTATTCAGAAGAAAGTGCCCAGAACAGAAAGAATATGGTGGATAAAAGGTTTAAGAAAATAGAGAAGCTTATAGGAGAAGTGCCTCCTCCCAATATGTACGGTCCTCCTGAGGCAGAGGCGACCATCTGGAGCTGGGGATCCTGTAAGGGACCGATACTTGAGGCTATCAAGATATTGAATAAAAAAACCAATAAAGTTAATTTCTACCATTTTAATTATCTTTACCCCTTTAATTCCGAAAGTGTAAAAACCTTTATGGATAAAGCTAATGTAAACATAGTGGTTGAGAATAATAAGACCTCCCAGCTGTCGAAGCTTATTATGATGTATACCGGAAAAAAGATTGAGAATAAAGTTTTAAAATACAGCGGCAGGCAGTTTCTGCCAGAAGAGATAATTTCAGCAATAGATAATCTAAATAGGGATAAGAGATGAATACCGCAAATAGCTATAATTTAAAAGCCAGTGATTTTAATACAGATAGAAAGCCCACCTGGTGTCTGGGATGTGGAAATTTTGGTATCTGGAACTCAGTAAAGAAGGCGTTTGTAGAGTTAAAACTGCATCCCCACCAGGTACTTATAGTGTATGGCATCGGATGTTCAGGAAATGGAACAAATTTTATAAAGACCTATGCTTTCCATGCCCTGCATGGGAGGGCTCTTCCAGTGGCTACCGGGGCAAAAATTGCAAACCATAAGCTAAAGGTTATGGTAATGGCCGGAGATGGAGATGGCGTTGGTATCGGAGGAAACCACTTTATTCACACCTCAAGAAGGAACCCGGATATAACCTATATAATACATGATAATAGGGTTTACGGACTTACTACCGGTCAAACCTCTCCAACCAGCGAAAGGGGTTTTAAAACTAAGTCGACTCCTGCTGGAGTTTTAGAGGAACCTGTAAATCCTGTTCTTCTGGCCCTGGCATCAGGAGCTACGTTTGTAGCCAGGGGGTTCGCAGGAGATACTATACATCTTACGGAGATTATAATACAGGCTTTGAACCACAGAGGGTTTTCTTTTATTGACGTCCTTCAACCCTGCGTTACCTTTAACCGTCATAATACCTATAGCTCATACAGGAAAATAATTTATAAATTGGAAAATGAAAAAGGATATGATAGAAGAAACCTGATTTCAGCCATTGCTAAATCATTAGAGGAGGACAAGCTTCCGGTAGGAGTATTCTATCAGGTTGAAAGACCTATATATGAAGATGGCCTGCATCAAATAAAGAGAAAACCTTTGGTAGAGCATGTTTTAAAAGATATTGATATCAGTGATTTATTGAAAAACTATTATTAAAAAAAATTAACTCATCATATGAATATTATTATAGCGAGTATAAGAAAAGATCTAGTAAATTCTATTAAATGTCTCCTTGAGATAGAAATAGAGGAGATAGGTTCAGTTTATGGAGTCACAAATACAAAAGAACTACAGGATCTTATAGATCATAATACCCCAGATATGATTATTGTGTCTGAGGATTTCTCAGATGAATATGAAAAAACAATGCATCATATTTATCATGAGCATCCAGAGATAAATATTATAATAATTGGTAGTAATAGGGTTATAGAAAATAAAAAACTCATAACAGATGAATATATACCCAATGATTCACCGGCAGTAATAGAAAACTTAATAAAGATAACCAGACGTAAAAAAGAAAAAATTTACATTTAAGACTTATTTTTAAAAAAATAATTAGTTGATAAATTGAAGTATGAATATGGAATAGACCCAAAGGGGGATCTTTTAAAATATTTATAGATATAAAAAAGAGAAAAGGAGAAGATAATGAACGAATTTGCAAAGACAATTCAGACAGATGATTACAAAATGGAAAAGCATGTCCCTGTGATAGATGCGCCGGAAAGTGTCTCAAAGGGAAAGATTTTTAAGGTCAATGTTAGTGTGGGTAAGGAAGTGGAGCATCCCAATACAACCCAGCACCATATAAGATGGATATCACTTTTCTTTCTACCTGATGGAGAAAAAAACCCTATTCAGATTGGCGATATAATCTTTGCAGCGCATGGAAGCTCGACCAGTGGTGCAGATACAAGTACAGTGTATACAAATCATTCCGGCACTCTGGAATTTAAAACAGAAAAATCAGGCACACTACTTGCTGCTTCATACTGTAATATCCATGGACTCTGGGAAAGCTCAAAAAAGTTGGATGTGAAATAAAGAGAAAGATATATAAGAAATTTTTGATATATTGACTGTAAAGCAGATATTAATTTCTGGTTTCTTAAAGATTATATTTTAACTGTGATGTGCAGGTTTTCCCGGATATAGATAATATAATTATCTAAATTTTAAGAATCTAATTTTTTTACTCTTCTGTGATGTCTTTCGTCGGGGCTGAATTTTGTTTCTAGCCATGTTTTGACAATTTTTCTGGCTTTAAGCGGTTTTATATAGTCCTGACCCAGGCAGAGTATATTAGTATTATTGTGTTCCCTTGACATACGGGCAATAAGTCGACTCGGGGCATTTACTGCCCTTATTCCCTTAACCTTATTTGCAGCTATACAAACCCCCACTCCACTGTCACAAATAATTATCCCCCTGCTGCATGTTTCCGAAACTTTTCTGGCTACCCTGAAAGCGTAATCAGGATAATCATCACCAGGTTCATATTTTTCATTTCCAAGGTCTGCAGGGTAGAATCCTGTTTCGGAAAGATATTTTTTTAATTTAAATCCTGCATGATCTGCACCAATATAGATTATTTTCTCTATTTCCATAGCCACCTATCCTTTAATCTCTAAAGATTAGACCTTAATGCAATATAAGTTTTATTTTCGCTTTCCTAACCATGGATAGGTAATCTCTATAAATTCCTTTATCCACCTGTTAGATTTTTCAATATTGTATCCAAAAATATTTACACCCATTTTTAATCTCCTCTTTATCTAAAAAAACAATAAAATACCCTGAGTTATCTTTCACCATAGCTTATGCCTTAGGCTACCGGACATCTCAGGGCTTGTTCTTAATGCTTTTATCGGGGCTATTATTTTTTCTTTTAAATCAAAATTACTCTTTAAATCCTTTCGGAGATAAAATTTCAATTGTCTAAAAGAAAACCCCACCGCTTTTTAAGAACAATTATAAATATTAAACCAAAAAATAAAAAAATAAAACTTACTTATAGGCAGTTTTTTCCTGTACTTTTTTACAGTTTATTATAGAAAATTCCTATCATAACTGTTTGAAGCGTGAAAAGAAATGATATTTCTAATTTTTGTTTTTAAATAACCTTAATCTTTAAATAGATTATACATCAGTAATTTCAATTTTGATAAGTCAGGTAATTTAATTTACTAAGAACTGTTAAATTAAAAGATTTGTTTTTAAATTATATAATAATATTAATAATGTTTTTTATGGAGGAAACCGATGGGAGAGCTGGACCTGAGAGATTTTTTCTATAATAACCTTAAAAACAGAAGAAGCTATTTTTTTTATCAGGACAGATACAGAACCTGGAAATGGACCTTTGATAAAGTTTTATCTCTTTCGCTAAAATTTTCTTCCTATCTTGAATCAAATGGACTAAAAAAAGGTGACAGGGTAATCCTTAAGGCGGGCAGCAATCCGGAATGGATAATCGTATTTCTGGGGTGTATCATGTCAGGTAAACCTGTCGTTCCCATTGACACAAGATCGGATCAAAAATTTTTAAATATGGTGGTGTATGATGTGGAGCCGTCAATGGTGATAATATCAAAAGATTATCCTGAAGATGAAAAAGTAGTAACAGAAAGATCCGGTTCCGGATATTCTTACATAGAAGATATTGAGGAAAAGATCGTATCACTTGAGGAATTCGATTACACAGAAGTCAGCATTAAAAAGGAAGATATTGTGGAAATAGTATATACTTCCGGGACCACTTCAGCTCCCAAGGGGGTGACCCTGACATTTGAGAATATCCAGTCAAATCTAAGGATGGCTCTGCCCGTAATATCCAAATGGAAAAAATTTTTAAAGATTATACCGGGGTCCAGGCTTCTGTCTGTAGTACCCTTATCTCACATGTATGGACAGGTCGCGGGCCTTTTTATCCCTGTATCTATCGATTTATCAGTATTTTTCCCTTTAAACAAAACACCTCAGGATATCTTAAGGTCAATAAAACATAATAAGATTATAGCTCTGGCAGCACTTCCGCAACAACTAAAAGTTTTAAAAGACCATATAATAGATGTTTACGGCCTTCATTTAGAAAGATTCAGGAAGATATATGAAAAATATAAAAAGAAAAGATGGTGGATAAGATATATAAGATTTTTGCCATTTCATATAAAAATCGGCCTTAACTTTCTGGGAATAATATCTGGAGGTGCTCATATTAAAGAGGAAGTAGATGAATTTTACCGTACTATGGCATTTGGTTTTTTCCAGGGTTACGGGTTGACCGAAACTGCACCACTTCTGGCAGTATTTGATCCGAGCAGGAATAAGGCTGGTTCCGTCGGCAGCTTTCTTGACTCGGAGAATGTAAAAATAGAGAATGGCGAGCTTTATGTAAGAGGTAGCAGCGTGACCCCGGGATATTATAAAGATGAAGAAAAGACAAGGCATTATTTCAGGGAGGGATGGTTCAAAACAGGTGATGCAGTAGAAGTAGATGAAGAAGGGAATGTGTTTATAAAGGGTAGGAAGGACGATATGATCGTCAAGGAAAGCGGAGTAAATATCTACCCTTCAGATATTGCAAAAAAATTTAGAAAACAGGAAGAAGTAAAAGATTGTGCTATTTTTGGCATGGAAAGTGACGGAAGAAAACAGATAATAGCAGTACTTCTTTTAAAAAACAGGAATATTAGTAAGAAAAGGGTCGATGAGATAGTTGACACAGTAAATTTAGAACTCAATGTGGATCAGAGGGTGGATGATTACCTGATATGGGAAGGCAGAGATTTCCCAAGGACTTCTACTATGAATATAAAAAAAAGAGAGATACTGGAAAAACTTCAGGAATCGACAAAGGATAAAAAAATAAGGCCAGCGGAGAAAGAAGGAGGAGAAAAAGATATATTCAGTATAGTACAGAAGATAAAAAAGACCAGGGGCAAAAAGGGCGGCGAGGCATCACTGGAGAAGGACCTGGGAATGGACTCAC
>CAYROY010000056.1:0-4545 GCA_964426155.1 uncultured Actinomycetota bacterium | reverse complement strand
TAATCAAAGATAACAGCATCGGTTTATGGGGAGAACTCCAGATTATTAAGTCAGGGGGTAATCCGAATCTATAATTTTTTATCTTTTTCTTCTGGTGGTTTCCCAGGAATGCCTGTCTTTATAGAGGCACCGGCTTCCTTTGATAGGATACTTTCGCCCTTAAAGAGTCCCCCCCTGGCTATTGAAAGGAGAGCTTCTCTCTGGATAAGTTTGCCATTGAATTTTCCTGTAGATGATATTTCAACTTCGCCTGAAGCTTTCATCTCACCACTAAAAGAACCTGCAATTATTGCATTATTAGTCTGAACACTGGCATCAACTTTTCCTTCCTTGCCGATAACAAGTTCTTTATCGGATACGATTTCTCCTTTTACAATCCCATCAATCCTTGTAGAGCCAGGAGAGTTTATTTTCCCTTCGATTGTAACACCCTCTGCAATAACAGTTATTGTCTTGCTGCCCTTGATCTCGCGGTTTCTTTTTAATGCCATTATTCTCCAACCCTTAATAATTTTAAAGTTTTCTTTTAAGATGGGAGTAATTATAACATTATATGAAAAAATTTTGATGTTTTTATTTCTTTTATTTTATCAGATAAAAATATAGAATTATATCAAGCTGCAGCATGACAATGTAGGGGGGCAGAAGAAATGGAGGTGTTGCTGCAATCAACATTGACCAGTAAATCAGGCATATGGAAGTAAGAAGAATCTGTAAACTAAAATACGCATGGCTGCTGTTTTTATTTATTGCTGTCTTTTTTTTGGCTTTTTCCTGCATGTTCTATCAGCCGGATGGAGTATTAAATGATATTCAGGAAGAAGTAGAGGCTGAGAATGATAAGGATGGCACTTCACAAGAAATATCTTCTGGAAATATGGATGATAAAAGTCCCCAGGAACCGGATGATAGTACAGTTCCTGCGAATATATGGATAGAAGAGGCAGTCCCTGCAGCAATAAAGAAGGACCTGCTTGAAAAAATAAAGGGTAATCCTGACTTTATTTCGGCCGGGGATAGATTTGACGCCGATGTATTGTTTGAAATAGTACCGGCAGGGGCTTTTACTGATGGAGAAAGTTTATACAGGGATCTGGGGATATATTATTTAATGGCACCGGTGGCAGGCTTTTTTAATATTGAGGATGAAATAAAATGGGATGATTTTAGAGACTGGTGGAATGGTGATTCAGGTTCACTGGATTATGTTTCAGATAGCAGCACTGCTGTAAGCCTTTATACCAGTGAAGAGGATTACAGAATACTGGTAAAAATAATGGGGGAGCCTGCAAATGTAAATATAGAAGTAACTCCTGGTAACGAATCGATAATCAAAGTTCAGGATAATGACGCAGGCATTTCAATAATACCCTTTGACAGTATAGTAAAGGAATTAAAAGTCCTGGATATAGACGGTATAACCGTTTTTGATCCATACCTGTCATATGAGGATTATCCCCTTGCCTTTTCAGTGATTATTCATGGAAAAGATGCAGATATTGTTGAGAGCGTGTATTCATGTTATGAAGATATTGATATTACTAACAGGGATATGTCAAAGTTTACAAGCCTTATGATGACAGGTGTAACTGCTATGGCACGGAGCAAGGTCATAGGTAGGAAAATGGACGAAGCCGGAGCACTTTACCCGGCTGAGAAGATTGCCGATGTCTTAAAGTCTGCTGACATAACCCATATCAGCAATGAAATACCTTTTGTAGAGGGGTGTCCGGGGAAGGGCTGGCCGATATTTTGCAGTGATCCGGAGTATATGGAGCTTTTGCGTTTTATTGATCCTGAAGTAATAGAGCTTACTGGAAACCATATGAATGATTACGGGCACGACTGGATGCTTTATACCCTTGATTTATATGATGAGGAAGGCTGGCCTTATTTTGGTGGTGGAAGAAATCTTGACGAATGCTATAGGCCGGCAGTACTGGAATCAAAAGGCCATAAATTTGCATTTCTGGGGCTTAACTGGTTTGGTCCCCGGTCAACATATGCAACCCAGGACAGTCCCGGGTGCGCTCCGGGTCCTCAAGAACAGTATTTTAAAAAGTTTGAAGAAATAATAGGTGACCTTAAAGAAAATGGCTATATTGTAATTTTTACTTTTCAGTACCTTGAAGTAGAACAATATTTTCCAACCGGTCAGCAGGTAGTTGATTTCAGGAGGATGATAGATGCCGGCGCAGATATAGTTAGCGGCAGCCAGGCGCATTATCCGATGGGTGTAGAGCTTTACAATAATGGTTTCATAAATTATGGGCTCGGGAACCTGTTTTTCAATATGGGCAACATCACTGGCTTAAGGCAGGGGATTATAGCCAGACACATCTTTTATGATGGAAGACATATAAATACTGTACTGATAACGACCATGCTTGAAGATGATTTAAGCCAGGTCAGACTTACAACCCCTGAAGAAAGAAGAGTACTGCTGAAGTCGATATTCGAGGGAAGTATAAGATGATAGAGATTTTTTAGGAAGTTAAACTGTTATATTTAGATTTTTGATTATGCCGGCATTTTCTCTTACAAATTATAAGTTCAGCAAATCGGGAAATCGGCATTTTCATTCTATTATAAACGTAGTTTATAAAAAGGCAGGAATAAATTTGGATGAAATTTCAGAAGAGGAAAAAAAGTTTTCTGGTGATATCGCAGTAGTCACTGACAGTGCGTCAGATATAATGAGCGATGTTGCAGCAGAATTTAAAATCAATGTCATACCGATTTATATCCATCATGATGGACAAGAGTTCAGGGATGGAGTTGATATAAAATCAAATGATATATACAGGCTCCAGAGAGAAGAAAAAGCATTATTCTCGACATCTTCTCCTTCGCCAAATGATTTTTTGCAAGTCTATGAGAAGCTTTTAAAAGATCATAAAAGGATAATATCTATACACATAAGCTCGAATCTTTCTGCGGTTATTAAATCAGCTATTATTGCAAGGGACCTTTTAGATTCAGAAGGCCGCATTAAAGTATTTGACAGCTTATCAGGAACCATGGGAACCGGTTTTATGGTCCTTGCTGCAGCAAAAGCAGTTCATAAAAGATACTCATTTGAAAAAATAATGGATATACTTAATTTTCTCAAGCGTAATACTAAACTTTATGGAACAATTGATACGCTTAAATATCTCAGAAGAAGCGGAAGAGTGCCGGCTATTGCAAATTTTATTTCAAGACTTCTCGCCATTAAGCCCATTTTAGGTATTACTGACGGTGTTGTAGGGATGATTGGCATATCTGTAAGCAGGCGCGGTTCTGTATGGAGTATCACAAGAAAGGCTATAAAAGACTTTAAGAACGGTCAGTGGGTAGCTGTATCTGTTATACATACACTGGGTCTTGAGGAATCTAGGAGGATAATGAAAAATCTGCAGAAAAATCTGAATGTAGTCTATTCCGTGATTAATAAATGCACCCCTGCGGTTGGAGCACATACTGGACCGGGACTGATCGGGATAATAATCAGCAGGTTAAACAGGGAGACAGCCGAACTTTTCATAAAGGATTAATCTTTTTCACCGAAAACCTCAGCAGTAAATAAATATATTTCACAATTTGTATCTTTATAGCAATTTCTTTCAAGGCCTGCTTTGAGGCATGTATGTTCAAGGAAGCTTTTCCTGTCAAAATTATTCTCTGTTGCTACCTGTGGGAGCAGAAGTCCCTGGTAAAATCCCTTTCTTATAAGGATACCGTGTTTGCCTGTCTCTATTTCATCAATGTTTGCTGCCTTCCATAATGGTGAGAGTACTGATATCTCAATATCTATTTCATCAAGCTCATCCGGAGAAACAGGCAGAAAGCGGGGGTCCCCTGTACTTGCTTCTATTGCCATTTCCTTTACAGTTTTCCAGAGAGCTGTCCTGCCTATAATATTTCCGATGCATCCTCTTAGAGATCCATGATTATGGATAGTGACAAAAGCCCCGCATTCTTTGTTGAGCAGGGGATCATCTATATCTGGGTCACCAGAAATAGTTCCCAGTACGGCATTTTTTATAGCATCCCCTGCTATTTTAAGAAGTAATTTTTTTTGTCTGTTATCCAGTTTAAAATTTTCCATGTAAACACCATCATCTCTATCTATTTTTTATAAAAAGCAGCAGAGACATATCCGACTACTGCGCTTTTGTCACCAGCAGTATCGCCTGAGTTTGCGTAATGCAAAATCCTTGTAGAGTCTGCTCCCAGTAAACCGGAGGCTATCATTGCGGAAGCAACGGGACCACCTCCGCACATCTCAATCGTATTATTTGCAAGAGCTTCCAGCAGCTGGTTGCTGTCAAATGATTCTATGGTATCTGCCGCCTTCCTATCCAGCAAAACTGCTTCATTATAGGGGTGGTAATGTGAAAGATCAGTACTGGCAACTATTAATATATTTTCATCAGAAAAAACCCTCCCTATTGTATTTCCAAGCTCTATAATATTTTCCCTGCTCTGATTGCCCATTACCACAGGTACTATCTTAAAGCTGCTACCGAGCACCGTCTGAAGAAATGGAAGCTGGACTTCCAG
>CAYROY010000055.1:0-31889 GCA_964426155.1 uncultured Actinomycetota bacterium | reverse complement strand
ATACATAATTATGAGGGATGCAGCTATTGATATAATAAGGAAGATAGGAGTGGAGACCGGCGGTTCCAATATACAGTTTGCAATTGATCCGGAAAATGGAAAGATGGCTGTTATAGAAATGAACCCCAGGGTATCAAGAAGCAGTGCTCTTGCTTCAAAGGCAACAGGTTTTCCAATAGCCAAGATAGCCACCAAACTTGCTGTGGGTTATACACTTGATGAGATACCAAATGATATTACCAAAAAGACCCCGGCATGTTTCGAGCCTTCAATAGATTATGTGGTTGTAAAGTTTCCGAGATGGGCTTTCGAAAAATTTGCAGGCACTGACACTTCACTTACAACAAGGATGAAATCCGTTGGAGAGGTAATGGCCATAGGAAGGACATTTAAGGAAGCCCTGCAGAAATCCATAAGGTCCCTTGAGATAGACCGCTATGGCCTCGGAGCGGACGGAGTATGCGATGTCAGGGAGGAGCTTATATATGACAGGTTGAAGGTACCAAACCAGGACAGGGTATTTTATATAAAACTTGCGATTGAAAATGGTAAAAGCATAGACGAGATTTATAGATTGACTAAAATAGACCCATGGTTTTTGAGCAATATTGCACAGCTTGTCGATTTTGAAAAAGGATTTAAGAATACCAGCCTTAGAAACCTTGACCGGGAAATGCTGACGGAGGCCAAAAGGAATGGTTACTCTGACATTCAGCTTGCACACCTCTGCAGATGCAGGGAGATAGATATAAGGAATTTAAGGAAAAAGATGGGGATTGCTACCACATTCAAGACTGTTGATACATGCGCCGCCGAGTTTGAAGCATACACGTCCTATTATTATTCAACATATGAAAGCGAGGACGAGATACTTCCTACAGAAAGGGAGAAAATAGTGATTCTGGGAAGCGGGCCCAACAGGATCGGCCAGGGTATAGAATTTGACTACTGCTGCGTACATTCGTCATACGCTCTTCATGACATGGGCTATGAGACAATAATGGTAAACTGCAATCCTGAGACTGTAAGTACGGATTATGACACTTCAGACAGGCTGTATTTTGAGCCCCTGACCTTTGAAGATGTTATGAACATAATAGAAGCGGAAAAACCAAAAGGGGTGATAATACAGTTTGGAGGCCAGACCCCATTAAAGCTTGCAATCCCCCTCCAGAAAGCAGGTGTAAACATACTGGGTACATCCCCTGATTCAATAGACCTTGCAGAAGACAGGAAAAGATTCGGAAACATGTTGAAAAAGATGGGGATTCCCCAGGCTGAAAACGGTACTGCTCTTAATGAAGATGAAGCTGTTGATATAGCAGAAAGAATAGGTTACCCGGTGCTGGTAAGGCCTTCGTATGTCCTCGGCGGAAGGGCCATGAATATTGTATATGACAGGGACAGCCTGAGAGACTATGTAAAGAATGCAACTGTTGTATCAAATGACAGACCCATACTTATAGACAGGTTCCTGGAGAGGGCAGTTGAGGTGGATGTGGATGCAATATACGATGGAAAAGAACTTTTCATTGGCGGCATAATGGAGCACATAGAGGAAGCAGGCATACATTCAGGCGACAGTGCCTGTGTCATACCGCCATTTACTCTCAGCAGAAAAATTATTGATACTATAAGAGATTATACCTATAAAATGGCAGATGAGCTCAAAGTTGTGGGACTGATAAATATACAGTATGCTGTAAAGGATGGGATTGTATATGTCCTGGAAGCAAACCCGAGGGCATCCAGAACCGTTCCTTTTGTAAGCAAATCCATAGGAATTCCGATGGCCAAGATAGCCTCCAGGGTACTTGCAGGAATGAAACTCAGCCAGCAGGATTTTAAACGTGTGGATCCAACCAGGCTGGGTTATTTCAGTATAAAAGAGGCGGTACTTCCATTCAACCGTTTCCCCGGGGTGGACACTATACTGGGACCGGAAATGAAGTCTACAGGTGAGGTCATGGGAATAGACCCTGACTTCGGAATAGCTTTTGCAAAGACCCAGATCTCAATAAATCAGGTATTCCCAACTTCTGGTTCAGTGTTTATATCTGTAAGTGACAGGGATAAGGACCTTATAATCGAAATTGCAAAAAAACTTTCGGAAATGGATTTTAAGATTATATCAACCAGCGGGACAGCAGAGATACTGTCCGAAAATGGAATAAAGACAGACCGGATTTTAAAGATAAGGGAAGGAAGGCCCAATATAATCGATATGATAAAAAACAGGGAAATAGACCTGATAATAAATACGCCTGAGGGCAGCAGGGCAAGAAGTGACGGTTATTATATGAGGACAGCTGCGGTGCTCCATAACGTACCCTCTATTACAACTCTTTCTGCGGCGAAGGCTCTTCTGCAGGGAATAGAAGTAATGAAAAGAAACTCTAAAGTAAAGGTTAAACCCATACAGGAATATTGATGAAGATATTAAACAGTGAGATACTATCCAATGAAAAGTATGGTCCCGATATATATAAGATGGAGATATTCGCACCTTATATAGTTAAGAATGTAAGGGCAGGACAGTTCATTAATCTCAGGTGCTGCCCCCCTGATAAGCGGGACCCCCTTCTCAGAAGGCCATTTTCAGTTTTTGATGTAGAAAAAAAATTCAATGTTTTTTCAATACTCTATAAGGTAAGGGGTAAGGGTACCAGGTACATGTCCGAACTAAAAAAGGGCGAAAGCGCAAATCTGGCAGGTCCCCTTGGAAGGCCAATAGAACCCTTATCTTTAAAAAGCAATATTCTTTTAATAGGCGGCGGAATGGGAATCGCACCGCTTAATCTGATATCAAGAATCGCGACCGATGAAGGAAAGGCAGTCTCCGTACTTGCGGGCTTTAAGGACAGCAGTCTTTTGATGTGGGAAAGGGATCTGATGCGTATGGGGGTTAAGTACAGGATGTTTTCAGAAGATGGAAGCTGGGGGCAGCAGGGCATGGTCTGCGACCATATACTGGATGAGCCAAAATTTCTAAGGGATCATGAAATATTCTGCTGCGGGCCGGTTGAAATGCTGAAAGTACTTCAAAATGAACTGGGAAGGGAAGGCATAAAGGCTACTGCCATACTGGAAGAGAAAATGGGATGCGGAATCGGTGTATGTAACGGCTGTATTATAAAGGTAAAAAAGAAAGATGGTATAGATTATTTAAGAGTATGCAGGGAGGGACCTGCTTTCGAACTGTCGGAGGTTATTTTTGACTGACAGGCTTTTTGAATGGGAAAAAGAGAATGCAGATGGTGTTTCCGGTGAGGAGAAGAGGAGCTGGAAACCGGACATGTCTGTGAAAATAGGCAGAATAAGGCTTAAAAATCCCCTGATTGCATGTTCGGGAACCTTTTCCTATGGAGAGGAACACAGTAATTTTTATGATATATCCTTACTTGGTGCGGTAACGACCAAAAGTTATTCTTTGAAGCCAAGGAAAGGTAATCCGCCCCCCAGAATATGTGAGACACCTGCAGGGATGCTAAACTCCATAGGTCTGCAGAATGACGGGATAGACGTATTTATAAGATCCCATCTTGAACATATGAAAAAAGCCGGTGCAGGCATAATACTTAGTATTTTCGGCAAGGATTCAGAGGAATTCAAAAAAGTAGCCCTAAGGGTACTTGATGTAAAATCAGATATAATAGCAGTTGAGCTGAACCTCTCCTGTCCAAACGTGGAAAAGGACGGAAAATCGTTCTGTGCATTCCCGGAGGAAGTCAAAAAGGTTGTAGATGCAG
Source organism: uncultured Actinomycetota bacterium (assembly GCA_964426155.1). GTDB lineage: Bacteria > Actinomycetota > Humimicrobiia > Humimicrobiales > Humimicrobiaceae > M55B120. The sequence goes on along the minus strand of CAYROY010000055.1, from coordinate 28,140 downwards.
TTGTATCAATGCTGGATGTTCCTGTTATAGCAAAGCTTTCTCCAAATCATGATAACATATTACAGTCCGCAGAGGCGGCAAAGCAGGCAGGCGCCGAAGCTATTTCCCTTATAAACACAGCTGTGGGTATGGCAATCGACATAGAGACATACAGGCCGCTGCTTGGAAATATAACAGGCGGGCTATCGGGTCCGGCAATAAAACCCATAGCGCTTGCAAAGACCTACATACTTGCCAGGGAAAACATACTTCCAGTGATAGGTATGGGAGGTGTTTTTGATTACAGAGATGTCCTGGAGTTTATGATAGCGGGGGCTTCAGCAGTCGGGCTGGGCACAGTTAATTTCATTGAATATGATGCAGGAGAAAAGATACTCCTTGACCTCGAGGATTACCTTATAAGTAAAAATATAAATAACATAAGGAATTTTACCGGGAGGATCAGGATTTGAAAAAGAGAAAGCTGAGATTAAGGGACCGTCTTATAGTTGTAATAGATGTTGACAGCAAAAGCAGACTCATGAAAATACTTTCCCGTATATCAGGAAAGATATCAACTGTAAAGCTGGGGCTTGAGATGATATACAGCGCAGGGATAGGTGTTGTCGACATCACAAAGAGGTCAGGTTATGATGTGATGCTTGATGCAAAGATTATGGATATACCGAACACCGCAAGCAGGGCATCATCGGCTATTGCCAGATTGAAGCCTTCAATAGTGACCATACATGCCCTGGGAGGAAGAAGAATGATAGAAGACTCACAAAGGGCACTTAAACAGCAATCAGAAAAAGAACTTTCAATAAAACCCCTTTTGTTCGGGGTTACCGTGCTTACAAGCCTTGATGATAATGACCTTATGGAAATGGGTTTCATCGGGGGGTATATTGATACCGTAAAAAGGCTTGCAGGCATTGCCCTGGATGCAGGGGTAGATGGAATAATATGCTCACCGGGTGAAGCAAAAGTCCTGAGAAAGGAGTACGGTGAGGATTTTTTTATAGCTACTCCAGGAATAAGGCTGGAAGAGGACAGCCCCGAGGACCAGAAAAGGTTCAACACTCCTGAGGAAGCAATACACTCTGGCTCCGATATATTGGTAGCGGGCCGTTCAATAACAGCTAAAGAAGATATGGCGGCCGCAACCGATCTTATACTGGGAAGGATAGGCAATGTACTGGGAAAGGAATGATATGATATGGTAAAAGTGCTGGAACAGTCAGGGGAAATAGATATATTAAATCTTTTTACCGAATCCGGGGCCATACTTGAAGGTCATTTCAAACTTACGTCCGGCTATCACAGCGATGTATATATACAGTGCGCCTCTCTGCTGCAATATCCTGAAAGATCCGGGGTAGCGGCCGATGCAGCTTTCAATACACTAAAGGACAGTATGGACCTTGCGGAAATAGATACAGTAATAGCTCCGGCGATAGGAGGTATACTCTGGGGATATGTCCTTGCAAGCAGGATAGGCTGCAGGATGATATTTGCCGAGAGAACAGATAATAAGATGACGCTGAGGAGGGGATTCAGCATAGGAAGAGGAGAGAAAGTAATCGTCGCCGAAGATGTAATAACAACCGGGGGATCAGTTTCTGAGGTAATCAAAATTTGTACCAGTGAAGGTGCGGATATGAAGGCTGTGGTTGGAATGGTAGATAGAAATTCGGGTGTTGATTTTGGATACCCTTATTACAGTCTGGTAAAGATTGATGCCAAAAAGTTTGCTCCGGATAAGTGTCCTCTGTGTAAAAGGGGGGAACCGCTTATATATCCCGGCAGCAGAAAAAATAATATGACTGATTGATTCTACTAAAAATAAGATTTTAATAAATTCATTGAATAATTATATTGAAAAAGTATATATATATTTGTATACTCTAAATTATCTATCCAGTCATTTTCAAAAGGAGCTTTGATGATATCAGGAAGCTTGAGCGAAGAGGCAAGAAAAAAGGGTCTTGAGAAAGCAAAATTAATCCGCAGGAAGAGATCTGAAATAAAGGAACAGTTAAAGAACGGAAGTATCAGCATTAATGAGCTTTTTAATGACCATGAGATTTTCGAAGAGTATATTGCAGGGATGAAGGTATTAAACATTATATGCTCACTTCCCGGCAATGGAAGGGTAAATGCAATAAAGACCCTTGAAAAATTAAGGATAAGCCCCCACAAGAAAATAGGCGGACTGGGCAAAAACCAGAAAGCCAGTTTTTATAAGCATTTCAATATAACAGAGTCTTGAATTATTATTGATGATCAGCAGAGCGAGGTTATTTGTAATTTCAGGCCCATCCGGTTCAGGTAAAAGCAGTTTGATTTCTGGTGCCCTAAAAAGTATAGATAATTTTGAGAAGTCTGTGTCTGCTACCACAAGGCCGCAGAGGAGCGGAGAAATACATGGCAAGCATTATTATTTTGTTTCGACTGAAAAGTTTAGAGAAATGATTGACAGGGGAAGTTTTCTGGAGTGGGCAGTTTATGCTGGATATTACTACGGTACTCCGGAGAATTTTGTAATGGAAAATCTATCAAAGGGAATAAATATAATACTGGAGATAGAAGTACAGGGAGCGATGCAGATAATGAAAAAGGTAGATAATGCCTATTTTATTTTTATTACAACAACAACACCGGATCAGTTAAGGGAAAGGCTGATAAAAAGGGCAACTGACAGTATGGAGGAGATCGAAAAAAGACTTGAGGTAGCGGAGAAGGAGCAAAAGTATAAAAAATATTATGATTGCATAATTGTAAATAATAACTATAATGAGGCCTTAAAAAATCTAAAAAGCGTTCTTACGAAAGTCGCTGGGAAGGTAAGTAAATGAAAATACATTTTCTTGACGAATATGAAAAAAATATAAAAAGTAAATATAAATTGTGCGTAGCTGTTTCCGCGCGGGCAAGAGAACTTGGAGAATATCTTGCAGCTGCCAGGAATATGGAAAGAGTAAATATAGTCAAGCCACTTGTTGATATTGATTCTTCAGATCCACTTGAAATAGCCTTTCAGGAAATAAAAGAAAAAAAGGTCGGATTGGATATTAAAGAAGAGGAAGAAAAATAATCTTGAGTGATAACAGTTCAATTTTTTTAGATAAAAAGATTGTACTGGGAATAACCGCTTCTATTGCTGCCTATAAGGCAGCCTATATATGCAGCAGATTGGTAAAATCGGGCGCCAGCGTCATTCCAGTGATGACACTTCGTGCGGAAAATTTTATAAACCCCATAACTTTCAGCTCACTTTCCGGCAATGAGACAATAACCGGACAGTTTGACAATAGCGGTGATATAAGTCATATAACGCTTGCACGCAGTTCTGATGCATTTCTGATAGCTCCTGCAAGTGCAGATGTCATATGTAAAATTGCCCGTGGCGTATGCGACGATTTTCTCACCACTGCTGCCGTTGCAGCTAAGTGCCCGGTACTTATTGCTCCGGCCATGAATACGAGGATGTATCTTGACGGGGCCGTAAGAGAGGCTATAGAAATGCTTGCTGGAAGGGGAAAATTCAGGATAATAGGGCCTGCAGAAGGGGACCTGGCATGTGGTGAAAAAGGTCCCGGGAGAATGGAGGAGGAGGATAGGATAATAGACAGTCTGGCGGAGCTTCTTAATATATCCCATTCCCTGAAAGGAAAGAAGGTACTGATAACAGCTGGAGGAACCAGGGAATATATAGATATGGTAAGGTTCATATCCAATTCCTCAAGCGGGAAAATGGGCTTTGCACTGGCAGAGGAGGCATATTTCAGAGGGGCGGAAAAAGTAATACTGGTAAGTGCTGCAGGAAAAGGGATGGTACCTTACGGGGCAGAGGTCGTGCATGTAGAAGATACTTCCAGTATGAAGGAAGCCGTAATGAATAATCTGGAAGATGCAGACATAATTATAATGGCCGCAGCTGTAAGTGATATAATTCCAGTTAAAAAAAATGATAAGAAAATTCCAAAAAAGAGCCTCATTTCTTCTATAAGATTTAAGTTGAATGAAAATATACTTGATATCCTGGCAAAGAATAAAAAGAATGGACAATTTTTAATAGGATTCGCTGCTGAAAGTGACTATAATGTTTCTAAGGTGATCGGGAAATTCTCCGGAAGAAACGTAGATATGGTAGTAGCCAATGACATTTCGGGCAAGGATAAAGGTATCGGCAGCGACTACAACCAGGTAGATATAATAATACCTGGAAAAGAACCTGTAAGAATACCAAGGAATAAAAAAAGGATCGTGGCAGCAGGTATCTGGGACGAGATAATAAAGCAAAAATATGAAATTATTGATAATTAAGGACTAGACGGGAGATTTTATGCCAAAGAAGAAGAATTATTTATTTACCTCAGAATCAGTAACTGAGGGTCACCCTGATAAGATGGCGGACCAGATATCGGATGCCGTACTTGATGCTATTATAAGTGACGACAAGAAGGCAAGGGTTGCCATAGAAACTCTTGTAAAGACAGGCATAGTAGTAGTAGCAGGAGAGGTGACTACAAGTACATATGTCGAGATACCGGCGATAGTGAGGGATGTAATAAAAAGCATAGGCTATACAAGAGCAAAATACGGTTTTGACTATGAGACGTGCGGGGTTATGGTATCAATAGGCAGACAGTCGCCAAACATTGCTCTTGGCGTCGATAAGGCTTTTGAATCAAGAATCGGAAACGGTTATGAAGATGAAATAGACCTGCAGGGAGCGGGAGACCAGGGTATGATGTTTGGTTTTGCCTGCAGTGAGACCCCTGAATTTATGCCGCTGCCGATAATGATGGCCCATAAGCTGGCGCACAGGCTTTCCGAGGTAAGAAAAGCAGGTATCCTCCCTTATCTCAGACCTGACGGCAAGACACAGGTAAGCGTAAGATATGAAGATGGAAAACCTTTAAGCATAGAAACGATAGTGGTATCTTCACAGCATGCACCAAATATAGATATCGATACCCAGATAATGCCCGACATAAAAGAATTTGTGGTAAAGCCTATCATTCCTGAAGAATATCTATCCAGGGATATAAGGTTATTTGTAAACCCTACAGGAGCGTTCACAATAGGCGGGCCCATGGGCGATGCAGGAGTAACAGGCAGAAAGATAATAGTTGATACATACGGCGGAAGTGCAAGACACGGCGGAGGTGCTTTCTCGGGCAAGGACCCTTCAAAAGTTGACCGATCGGCGACCTATGCTGCCAGGTATGTAGCAAAGAACATGGTTGCAGCGGGTGCTGCTGAAAAGCTCGAGATCCAGGTGTCTTATGCTATAGGAGTTTCACATCCAGTTTCGGTTATGGTTGAAACATTTGGAACGGAAAAGGTAGGTACGGAAAAGATAGAAGAAGCCGTAAAGGAAATCTTTGACCTGCGTCCGGCTGCTATAATAAGGGATCTGGACCTTTTAAGGCCTATTTACAGAAAAACAGCGGCGTACGGCCACTTTGGAAGGCGGGACAGGGATTTTACATGGGAAAAGCTGGATAAGGTAGATGCCATAAAAGATTTTCTGGGATTGAAGTAGGCTCTCTTTAGCAGCTTTTAAATAATTTTGTTAAAATAATCTTTCAGGGATTTAACCCGGATTAAAATCATTGCAGATGAAAAGATACGCTGAAGTATATATTGATATAAAATCACCGGGTATTGACCATCCTTTTGATTATATTATACCCCCGGATATTGAACCTTTTATAAAAACTGGCAGTGTCGTATTGATACCTGTAAACCAGAGAAAAGAAATAGGATATGTTGTGGGTATAAAGGATAAGACACCGGTAAAAAGGCAGGAACTGAAAAAAATATTTGGACTGGCAGATATTTCACCTGTTTTTGATGACGATATGTTAAAACTTGCGTTATGGATGAGTTCATATTATGTATATCCTCTTTCCGGTGTTCTCAGATTGCTGCTTCCTCCGGGTAGAAAAAGCAAAAAGACTATTTATGGTTCAGCCTCACCATCAAAATATATGACCGTGATCCGCCTTGATGAAAAATTTTATGATAAATTTAAAGATGACCGCCAATGGCAGAGGAAAAAAGCACAGAGAAGGATTCTTCAGTCACTGCAAAAGGAAATAAATAAGGAAATGGAAAGGAGCCTTTTGCTTAAGAGAACTAAAAGCAGTCATGATTCTTTAAACAGGCTTCTGGAGGCAGGGCTTGTAAAAAAATACAGCAAAAGGCAGATAAGGGATTATCGTTACGGCCAAATTTTAGAGGAAGAAAGCAGTCCGGTAATTCTCAATCATTATCAGGAAAAATGTGTAGAATCAGTCTGGACTTCTGCCGCCAGCGGTGAAAGCAGGAAATTTCTTATACACGGAGTAACCGGAAGCGGCAAGACAGAGGTCTACATGGACATTTGCAAAAGGATTATAGACGCAGGAAGGAAAAGCCTTGTTCTGGTACCCGAGATATCACTTACCCCCCAGATTTTTTCAAGATTTGAGAAGATGTTCGGAAAAAGACTTGCAGTTTATCATTCACATATGAGTGACGGCGAGAGATATGACAGGTGGATGGAAATACATGAGGGCAATGTAGACCTTCTGATAGGGACAAGATCTGCTCTGTTTACACCGATGAAGAATACCGGTGTCATAATAATGGATGAAGAACACGATCCTTCCTACAAGGAAAATTCGCTGGTAAGATACAATACGCGCGATGTTGCATCAAAGCTTTGCGAGATAAAAAGAATCCCTCTGGTTATGGGAAGCGCTACTCCTTCAATAAGTACCAGATATATGGCATCAGACAGAAAGGATTATTCAATACTGGAGATGCCCATAAAAGCCCAGAACTCAAAGAAAGTTGAGAGAAAAATAGTCGACCTGAAGAAAATAGACCGGTCAAAGGAAGATGAATTTATAACCTCAGCTCTTTACAGGGCAATGTATGAAGAACTTGAAAAGGACAACAAGGTAATAATCTTTATTAACCGCAGGGGATTTTCTAATTTTGTAGTATGCACAGAATGCGGCAATATACCGCGCTGCCCGGCATGCGATTTGCCCTACAATTACCACCGCGATATAGGGAAACTTATATGCCATCACTGCGGAAGAGAGGAAAAATATACCGGTGTCTGCAGAATGTGCGGGAAGCGCAGCCTGTTTCTTGCAGGAAGCGGCATACAGAGAGTTGAAGCCAAGATAAGGAAAAGGTTTAATGATGTACCAGTATTCAGAATGGATTCCGATGCAATCTCCAGAAAGCAGTCACACTACAGGATAATTAAAAATTTTTCTGCTCCAGGAAGGTCTATTCTAGTAGGCACCCAAATGGTCGCAAAAGGGCTTGATATCCCTGATGTTACTCTTGTCGGGGTTATAAACTGTGACGGGATGTTATCTCTTCCTGATTACCATATGAATGAGAGGGTGTACCAGCTGGTGACCCAGGTCTCGGGAAGGGCCGGAAGAAAAGAAAAGCCGGGAAGGGTGATAATCCAGACATACAGGCCTGACTCATATGTGATCAGGCACCTTGAAGATGAGGATTACCAGAGATTTTATATGGAAGAGATAAAAAACAGGAAAGAGCTTTTCTATCCACCATTTTCAAATCTTGTAAATATAATCATATCAGGACTTGATGAGTCAATTGTAGTAGAAGAGGCTAAAAAAATGCTGGATAAAATACAAAAAGACATTAAAATTAATATTGTTGTGCTGGGGCCAGCTCCAGCACCTTTTTACAGGATAAACAGGTTCTACCGTCAGCATATACTGCTTAAGACAAAAGAAATAGATGTCCTTACAGAGATGCTGGGACAGCTGATGAAAAAGTACAGAAAAAGCAGCGATATAAAGATTATAATAGATGTGGATCCGGCCTGGATACTATAGCATGGAGGAGATGTAATGGCAGTAAGAAAAATTAGAAAGATCGGTGATCCGGTTCTGAGGGAAATTGCAAGTAAAGTGGATAAAATAGATAGCGGCATAAAGGATATTGTTAAAGATATGGTCGATACTATGAAAGAGAAAGGCGGGGTGGGCCTTGCTGCTCCACAGATAGGCATATCAAAGAGGATAATAATCGTAAGGAACGGGGAAAGGATTGAGACTTTTATAAATCCTGAACTGGAAGTTTTGGATAATAATGTGACCGAAAGCGGTGAAGGATGCCTGTCGATATATTCCATCCAGGGATTTACTGTAGACAGATACAGGAAAATAAGAGTAAGGGCCAAAAACCTAAAGGGCAAACCAGTAGATATAATAGCAGAAGGGTTTCTTGCTATAATATTCCAGCATGAAATAGACCATCTGAACGGAAAGATGTTTATAGATCATCTTGACCCTGATTCCAGGATGGAGCTTCTGGAGAGGGTAAACGAGTTAAAATCCTGAAAAATATACGCCACCTTTAAGGAGATGATGATTTGCGAATAATATACTTCGGTTCATCTGATTTTTCCGTACCCTTTCTTGAAAAGATAGATGATTCCCATCATGTTGTAACAGCAGTTTTTACGTTCGGGGACACCAGAAAGGGTAGGGGTAGGAAGACTGCGCCCTGTCCGGTAAAAAGGTATGCTATCAGCAGGGGACTTTCTGTACATGAGATTTCAAAAAGCGGAAGCAGACTTATTAAAGAGCTCGAAGCTTTCGAATTTGACCGTGCAGTCGTTGTATCATTCGGAATGATATTTCCAGCAGAGTTATTCGAAAGGTGGCCCGGAATGTGGCTTAATGTCCATCCCTCCATACTGCCGGCCTATAGGGGCCCTTCGCCAATAAAGGGAGCTCTTATTGATGGTGCAAAAATAACCGGAGTTACAATAAATGATATTGTCAGCGGCATAGATGAAGGGGATATTTATGCACAGACATGTTTCAATATATCCGATCATGATAATTTTGAAGATGTTCAGCAAAAAGCAGTAATCTTCGGCACCCCCCTTCTTTTAAGTGTCCTTGACATTATAGAGGAAAAAAATTATAAACCGGTTCCCCAGAATAATACTGGTGTATCATATACAAGAAAAATAACGGCAGATGATCTAAGGATAGACTGGACAGAAGAGGCTGTAAGAATAGTAAACAGGATAAGGGCCTTTTCACCAAGACCGGGAGCGTATACATTCTTCAGGGGCCTAAGAGTAAAAATACTGAGGGCATCGGTTTTAAAAATAGGAAAAGGCGATGGTGGAGCAGGAGAGATAATCCATGCCTGCAGTAAGGAAGGCCTTGTTGTGAATTGCGGAGAAGGATCAGTAAAAATTGAGGAAATCCAGCCAGCCGGAAGGAAAGTGATGGATTTAATTAGTTTTATAAACGGTTACAGGCCTGAAACCGGATCATTTATGGGGAATGAATGAAATGGTGGTAAAATCTGATAACCCTCGCAGCATAGTCCTTGAGATCCTTGACAGCCATTTTAATAATGGGATCATGTTAAAAGAGCTGCTTTCAGAAAGCTTTGAATCAAAGAATATCAAGAGTCTGGACCGTAGATTTATATTCAATATTGTAAAGGGCACAGTCAGGTATCTTATAAGAAATGATTTTATAATTTCCTCTCTTTCTGACAGGAAGATTTCAAGCATCAGTACAAACATATTGAACATACTGCGGATGGGTATATATCAATTGCAATTTATGAGCAGGGTGCCGGCATATTCAGTGGTGGATGAAAGCGTAAAACTTGCAAAAAGTAGAAAAAGTAATGCTGCAGGTTTTGTGAATGCAGTCCTTCGAAGGGCATCAGAGATAAAAGATTATGAAAAATATATCCTGGACGTGCTTAAAGGGATTGACGCAGAAGAAGGTGGGGCCATTTCTGTAATCTATTCATTTCCTGAATGGATAATAAAATACTGGATAGAATATTACGGAATAAAAAAAACCAGAAAGATATGCAGATATCTTAACGAAATTCCAGGGTTCTATATAAGGATAAATATCCAAAAATATAAAGAAAAGTATAAAGACAGATATATTGCCGATAATAATATCCGTGCGCAAATAATTGATGAGCTGAAACATATAAAAGCAAAGCCTGTGGAATTGAAGGTAGAGGAATTAAATAAACTGGACAGGGATTTCAGTGAGGTCTTTGGGCCTGTTGCCTTAAAAGAAGCTGGACCGGGCGATGATGTATTTGAAGAAACTGCAGCCATATCATCTGCCATGGGAATAGAAAATGAAAAACTCTATAATGAAGGTATTTTATCTATTCAGGACCTCTCCTCACAGATGACTGTTAAATATTTTCTTCGGCCCCAGCCAGGGGAGAAAATACTTGACTGCTGTGCAGCTCCCGGGGGCAAGGCTACCTTTATATCACAGTTAATGGATAACAGCGGGAGCGTACTGGCAGTAGATAATAATGATGATAGGGTAAAAACACTTTCTGATAACCTCAAAAGAGCAGGATCGGATAATGTGACCGTGGTCATCTCTGATTCATCAAAACCCGGCTTTCTTGATCACATCGGAGTAAATTATAAAAATTATTTTGACCGTATCATAATAGATGCGCCATGCAGTGCTCTGGGCACGATCTCAAAAAATCCGGAGATAAAATACAATAAAAAAATGCAGGATATCGAAAGGCTTTCAACTCTTTCAGTAGATATGATGTCAGCATGCCATCAATATCTTAAAACCGGAGGGGTAATGGTATTTTATACCTGTACTATTTCCCCGCTGGAAAATAGCATTGCTGTCAGGCGCTTCCTGAAATCTATGAGCGGAGATTACAGGATAGCTGGTGCTGGATCTGAAGATGAAACAGACAAAGAGAAAGCAATGGAGATGGAGATAATGCCATATTACCTGCAAAGCGAGGGCGGATATGTATGCGTACTGGAAAAAATTTAAGGTGATTGAATGTTTAAACTACTTTTTTTACTTTGTTTGACTTAAGGCAGCTGGTGCAGATGTTAATAGTCTTAATCTTTCCGTTTATTTCTACTTTTGCTTTTTGAATATTTGGCTTAAAGACCCTTTTTGTTTTTTTATGTGAATGACTCACATTATTGCCTGTTGAAGTCTTTTTACCGCATATTTCACAAATTCTGGACATTTATATCACTCTTTTCAGATAAGGCTTTTGATACCCTAAAAACAATGTATTTAAAATATTAATAATAAAGCTCTGGGAATATTATCACTTTATTTAATTATTTTCAATAAAATATAAAAAACAATAAAATAAAAAAGATCGGTAATTTGATATAAAGTTCTAACTGGTATAAAAAATAAACAGTTTTACGGAAACGAAACTATTAATAGAGTATTAAGTCAAATATAAGTGTAAAAAGTTATTTTTTGTTATAATATCTAAGTCAATCAAAAAAAGTAAGGCGGCAGGTTATACATGGTAATGATAAAAAGTGTTGAGAAGAAAATTGTTGAAGAAATAATTGATACAGTTATAGAAAATTTTAAGGAAAATGAAGCAAAGATAAATGAAATGAATGTATTTCCTGTACCCGATGGTGATACCGGTACAAATATGCTTCTTACTCTTAAATCGATAAGGGAGGAAATACTCAAGGTAAATAATCCGACATTAAAATCAGTGCTTGAGAATGCCTCTATTGGTGCGCTTATGGGAGCAAGAGGTAATTCAGGGGTAATATTGTCGCAGATAGTAAAAGGATTTTTCGATATCCTTATAAGAAGCAGCAATTTTAACCTTGATATAATAAAGGAAGCATTAAAATCGTCAAGAGATGTAGCCTATGGTTCGGTACAGAACCCGACAGAGGGCACCATGCTTACCATTATTAAGGATATACACAATCATGTGGAAAATATATATGAAAAGAATGAAGACATAAAGCTGGTGGAGCTTCTTGACAGTATTATTGGAGAGACAGAAAAATCTTTAGAAAGGACTACATTTCTTCTGCCGGTTCTGAAGCAGGCCAATGTAGTAGATGCAGGAGCGAGGGGCATACTGGACATACTGAAAGGTGTGAAATATGCTTTTTCGAATATAGACAGTATAAATGGTAATATGGATATGAAGATCATAAAGGATAAATCTGTGTCAGTCAGTGATTCAAGCAAAAATGAATCAGAAAATGAAAATCAGGGGGATGTAATTATGAAAAATGTTTCTGGGCCTGAATCAGAGGAAAATGCTGAACTCCAGGAAGTCAGACTGAAGTCAGAGATAAAATATACATATTGTACGGAGATGATAGTAAAGGGCAGGAGGATAAATGTCGAGAGATTAAGAGAGAAGATAGAAAGTTATGGAGACAGCGCAATGATTGTAGGAAATGAAAATGTGGTCAAGATACATGTACATACAAATTCGCCTCAAAGGGTAATGGCCAGGGCAATAAGGGAAGGCACTCTTCATGATATATCGATAGCCAACATGAAAGACCAGAGGGAGGAACTGGCAGATGCCCATGCCCATGGGCATAAGGAGGAGGCCGAGCCTGTTTTAAGGAGAGCGATAGCAGTTGTTGCAAACGGTGAAGGTCTGGAACAGATATTTAAGAGTATTGGAGTAGATAAGATAATAAGTGGTGGGCAGAGCATGAATCCTTCAACTTATGATATTGTAAAAACAATAAATAATCTTGATGCTAATGAAATAATTATTTTCCCTAATAATAAAAATATTATACTAACCGCAAATCAGGCAAAAAAACTTGTAAAGAACAAGACGGTAACAGTAGTGCCTACCAGGACAATACCTGAAGGTATGACAGCTGTACTTACATATAATCCGGATATAGGCATGGAAGAAAATCTCTACAATATGGAGCAGTCCATAAAAAGAAGTAAATGCGGAGAGGTTACAAAGGCAGTAAGGGATGCAAAATTATATGTGGGCGAGATAAAGAAGGGGGCATATATAGGCCTGAGCAACGGACAGGTAAGAGTTGTCTCGAACAGCATAACGGATGCAACCGTAGACCTTATAAGGGATATGATGGACGGGAGCGAAGAAGTAATAACTATATATACCGGGATAGAAGCAGAAAGCAATGATATTAAAGATATAAAGAAGAAGATAAATGAATTATATCCAGGTATAGATATAGAAATACACAGGGGAGGACAGCCCCTTTATCCATTTATTTTTTCGATAGAATAACTCTGGCTGGTGATTTTTCATAAGAATAATCTCGGGAAAATTCAGAGGAATGAAACTAAAGACTCCTGCCAGTCTTGATATCAGGCCAACCCTGGATCGCGTAAAGGAAAGCATATTCAATGTACTGGGAGAAAGGATAATAGATGCGGATGTGCTGGATCTATTCTCCGGCACGGGTTCTCTGGGACTTGAGAGCCTGAGCAGGGGCTGCAGACTTGTATATTTTATAGACAATAATATCCAATCAATCGATCTAATAAGGTATAATACAGATAAGATTGCCTCAAAACAAAAAGATATTGGAGAATTCAGGATAATAAAAAAGGATGTACGGCAATATTTAAGGTTTTGCAATGATAAAAAGTGGGATATAATCTTTATCGATCCCCCTTACAGGATAAGCGGAGAGGTGATGAAGGATATTTTTGAATGCATTGCAGTAAAAGGCGGTGCTGATTGTAATACAATAATTGTATATGAGTTTTTTTTCAAAAGAAGGATTGAAAATGAGATCGGCGGACTGAAAGTAGTAAAGAGGTCTTTTTTTGGGGATAAAGAAGTCGCATATCTGAGAAAAGATTGAAGAAGGAGATATGATGGAAAAAGTAGCCATATGTCCGGGGACATATGACCCTCTTACAGAGGGGCACAGGGATGTGATTACAAGATGTTCAAAAGTATTCGAAAAAGTAATAGTAGCCATATCAAAAAGTACCAAAAAGAAGCCGTTTTACAGCATAGAAAGAAGAATAGATTTTGCAAGGCGGTCACTATCAAGTATAAAAAATATTGAAGTAATATCATTTGAAGGTTTACTTGTAGATCTGGCTGAAGAAACCGGTGCAGAGGTGATCGTAAAAGGACTGAGGGCCATATCTGATTTTGAAAACGAGTTCCAGATGGCACAGATAAACAAAAAATTAAAACCTGAACTTGAAACCATGTTCCTTGTCACAAATCCAAAATATGCATACCTTAGCTCCAGTGCAGTAAAGGAAGTAGCAAGATTTGGGGGTTGTATTACAGGCCTTGTACCTGGAGAGATAGAAGAAGATATAGTAAAAAGCTTCAGGGATTTAGAATTTGAATGATGTATAATGAAATAATTTATATAGAAAGAGAATATTATGAATGCTTTAGAGATTATTGACAGGATAGAAGAAATTATAGATGGTGGAAGAAGAATACCATTTTCAGCAAATGTTATGGTAAACGGAGATGAGATATATGATCTTATTGATGAACTCAGAAATGAGATGCCGGAAGAATTTAAACAGTCGCGCTGGATAGTAAAAGAAAGAGAAAACATGATAGAAGAGGCAAGAAAGCAGGCTGAAAAAATAATAAGGGATGCTGGAGAAAGAGCAAACGAACTGGTAAACGAGACCGAGGTTATGAAGAGAGCTAAGAGGAAATCAGAAGAGCTGATGTCAGGTATTGAGGCACGGGCAAGGACTATACGGCTTGAAGCAGAAGATTATGCAGATGAAAAACTTGCAAATCTTGAAGCTGTTCTCCATAAACTTCTAAATTCAATTGAAAAGGGAAGGGAACAATTTAAGAACACTATTTCTACCGGGCAATAGTATAATAGTTTTGTCCGGGATCAGAGTGCAAAATGTGGTAATTCCATATTTAATTTTTATAATTTTTATGATATATTATCTTGTCTGTTAAGTTTATAACAAGTTTGTAACATTTTAGAAAGGGGTAAAGTGGCTGTTCCGAAAAGAAAAACATCGAGGGCCAACAGAAATAAAAGGCGAACACACGATGTGGTAAAGCTATTAAATATAACTGAATGTCCAAGATGCCATAGTAAAAAAATAGCGCATCATGTATGCATGGAATGCGGTTATTATAAAAATAATGAATTTATCCCACAGGAGAAAGATAAAAAAACAAAGGAAAAAGCCGCGGATGCCAAAGCCCGTTAATAAAAAGTAGCTCCATTCCTGCTTTATTTTATTGAGACGAAGGGTGGGTTTTTGAGTTTTAAGAGGTTTTTTTGTCCCGATTCTATAGCTGTAGTAGGCGCTGCCAGATCTAAAGGTAAGGTGGGACGTACAATCTTCGATAACATTATAAATTCAGGCTACAGGGGAAAGGTATTTCCCGTTAATCCAAAAGCAAATGATATTGACGGACATAGATGCTACCCATCAATACTCGATATTGACCAGGAAATCCAGCTTGCAGTTATAGTCATACCGGCAGAATATATCCCGGAAGTACTTGAAGAGTGTGCGGAAAAAGGCGTAAAATTTATAATAATTATCTCGTCAGGTTTCAAAGAAACAGGAGTAGAAGGAGCTAAGAGGGAAAAAAGGCTCATAGAGAAAGCCAACTGCTACAATATGAGGATCCTTGGGCCCAATTGTCTTGGAATGATGGATACCGGCTGCCCCTTAAATGCAACCTTTTCTTCAAATATGCCTTTTAGGGGCAGGATAAGTTTTATATCTCAGTCAGGAGCACTTCTAACATCAGTACTGGACTGGGCAAAAGCATCCAAAATAGGATTTTCAAAAGTTGTATCTCTTGGTAATAAGTCCGATATATCCGAAAACGATCTTTTTGAAGCATGGGTTGAAGATGAGAATACAGATGTAATAACTGCATATATAGAAGGTATCTCTACCGGGAAAGACTTCATAAGGGTTGCATCAAGAGTTTCAAAAGAAAAACCTATAATAATAATTAAATCCGGAAATACAGATGCAGGAGCCAGGGCGGTCTCTTCCCATACCGGGACACTTGCAGGATCGAATAAGGCATATGATGCAGCCTTTAAACAGGCAGGGATCATAAGGGCTAAAGACATAAAAGAACTTTTTAATTACAGCGTAGCATTTTCATATCAGCCGCTTCCCAGAGGCAGAAATATAGCAATAATAACAAATGCTGGCGGACCAGGTATTATGGCCACTGATGAATGTGAAAATAGGGGAATCAGACTTGCAAGCTTTACTGTGGATACAATTGAAAGATTAAAGGGATTTCTACCGGCTGCTGCAAATATCTATAACCCGGTAGATGTGCTGGGAGACGCTCTTTCAGAAAGATATAAAAAAGCGCTTGAGGCAGTGATGGCAGATAAAAATGTGGATGCTGTGTTGGTCCTGTTAACACCACAGGCAATGACAGAGGATCTTAAAACTGCAGAAGCGATTGCTGAGATAATTAAGGGAAACAAAAACAAAATACCTGTAATGACCAGTTTCATGGGGGTAAACGAAGTAAGAGAAGGAATAGATTATCTTACAGAGAAAAAAATACCAAATTTTGAAATTCCCGAAGATGCCATAGAGACTTTAAGTATGATGATGGATTATTATGAATGGAAACTGGAAAAAGTTCAGCCTTCTGTTGAATTTGATGTTAACCCGGAAAAAGTAAAGGAAGTATTTAAAAGTTGTGTAGCCAGGGGAAGGCTGGAACTGTGTGAGCTGGAAGCAAGAAAAATACTGGAAGCCTACAGGATACCTGTTCCAAAGGCTGAAGTGGCTGAAGATATTGCAGGAGCAAAAGAGGAAGCGGAAAGGATCGGATATCCTGTAGTGCTCAAGATAGTATCGCCAAATATTTTGCATAAAACAGATGTCGGTGGTATAAAAATAGGTGTAAATGATGAAAAAGAGCTTGAAGAAAGCTTTGATCAGATAATGATAAACGTAAAAAGATATATGCCGGAAGCGCGCATTTCTGGCATACTTGTCCAGGAGATGGTAAGGGATAAGAAGGAGACAATCATAGGTATAAGTGAGGATCCCCAGTTTGGACATGTTATAATGTTTGGACTCGGGGGAATATATGTAGAAGTATTAAAGGATGTAGCTTTCAGAATAGTTCCGATAAACAGGAAGATGGCGACAGAGATGATATCGGAGATTAAAACTATAAGACTTCTTGAAGGCACCAGGGGGGAAGGACCTTCAGATATAGATAGCATAATCGACATACTTCTAAGGACGTCGCAACTGGTGACAGATTTTCCTGAAATAATAGAGATGGATATCAATCCTTTATTTGTAAAGAAAAAGGGAGAAGGCTCCATTGCTGGAGATGCAAGAATAAGAATAGGAGGTTAAATAATGATCCCGTTATTTTTTATTTCAAATCAGCCGTTTTCCGGAAAAAGTTCTATATGTGTAGGGGTAAGTAAAATATTTACTGAAAAAGGTTTAAGGGTAGGGTATATGAAACCTGTAGGGACCCTTCCAACGAAGGTGGGAGGTATTACCACTGATGAAGATGCACAATACATCTCTAATATTCTTAAACTCGAAGACAGGCTTGAAGATATTTGTCCTGTGGTAATAACCCAGCAGTGCTGCAGGGAAGGATTAAAGGATGAGGATTCCTCAAAAGAATTTATTAATAAAATAGAAAAATCTTATAATAGCATTAAGAAAAATAAAGATATTGTGGTTCTCGAAGGTGCGAAGAGCATAGAAGACGGATGCTTTATGGGAATATCTGCTGTTAACATAACCGAAAGGCTGAATGCAAAAACCATAATGGTATTTAAATATGATGATAATATGGTTGATGAAATACTATTCTCAAGAAAGATACTGGGAGATAATTTTGGCGGAATCATAATAAACTGGGTGCCCCGAAGCCAGGTGAATTATCTTGAAGAACTTGTATTACCATATCTGGCAAACAGGGGTATTGAGACTTTTGGATATGTAGTCTTTGACAAAATTCTTTCATCAGTCAGCGTGAAGGAGATGGCAGACTTTCTTAACGGGCAGATAATATGTGCAGAAGATAAGTCCGATGAACTGGTTGAAACATTCATGGTGGGAGCTATGGGGCAGGAACAGGCCCTTAAATTCTTCCGCAGGAAGGCAAATAAGGCAGTTATAACCGGTGGTGACAGGGCAGATGTACAGCTTGCTGCACTGGAGACCCATACAAAGTGTCTAATACTGACAGGTAATTTTCAGCCTTCAACAGTAGTTCTCGGAAGGGCAGAAGAGCTGGGGATACCGATTGTTTTAGTCAATTACGATACGCTCACAGCCGTGGAGAAGGTAGGGGAGATAATAGGTCACGTTAGATTCCATGAAGCAAAAAAGATAGATAAAATAGTAGAAGTAGTAAGGGAATATATAAATACAGACAAAATTCTTGAATTATCCAAATAGTAAGTATTACCCCGGGAGTCAAGGTGGAAGATGAATATAAAAAATATTCTATAGTGGTTGATGCTATGGGCGGTGATTTTGCACCCGGTGAAGTAATAATAGGTGCCGTCGCAGCTGAAAAACAGTTCAATTTAAAAGCTGTTCTGACAGGTAATGTTGAGAAGATAAACTCATTTGCAAGAGAAAATGATATTGATATATCAGGTATTGGAATAATCAGCAGCAGCAGCGAGGTAGGCATGGGGGAATCTCCTTCAGATGTCTTAAGAAATAAAAAAGATTCTTCAATTTATATAGGTACCGGAGCTGTTCAGGAAGGCAGGGGCTCAGCATTCCTTTCTGCTGGGAATACTGGAGCCGTAATGGCATGTTCGCTTTTTAATATTAAAAGGATAAAGGGAGTCATACGCCCGGTAATTGCAGTTGTGGTTCCGCTCGGGGATTCAAAATTCGTACTTGTTGATGCGGGTGCAAATGCTGACTGCAAACCGCTGTATCTGGCACAATTTGCAATAATGGGGAAAATTTATGCTGAGAATATACTGGGTATAAGTGACCCTAAAGTTGGACTGGTAAATATAGGTGAAGAAGAGAAGAAAGGAAGCGAGCTGGCTGTTGAGTCACACAGGCTAATAAAGAAAATAGATGGCATTAATTTCATGGGAAACATAGAAGGACGAGAAATATTTGAAGGTATGGCAGATGTAGTGGTGACTGACGGTTTTACAGGCAATGTAATATTGAAATCAATAGAAGGACTGGCCAAAATGTTTTTTAAACAGGTCAGAGGTGTACTGACATCTTCAATAGTTTCAAAGATGGCTGCTCTTGTCCTTAAAAAGCCGCTGGGGGCAATGAAGGATAAATTTGACTACGAGACATATGGGGGCGCACAGCTTTTGGGACTTAATGCTCCTGTAATAATATCTCATGGAAGCTCAAAGGCGAAAGCTATTAAAAATGCAATGAGGGTTGCAGCAGAAAGCCTCAAGACAGACCTGGTAGAAAAGATAGCGGCGGAGATAGGATCAGCGGTTAATTAAAACTTTTATTAAAAAATATTGTCAAAATTAATGAAATTATTTTTACATTGTCTATAATAAGAAAAATTAAAGGTAAAAGGAGCAAGGTATGGAAAATTTTGACAAACTGAAAGAGATACTGGTCGATGTTCTCGGAGTGAATGAAAGTGACATCAAGCCTGAGAGTAAATTTGTTGATGATCTTGGCGCCGATTCACTTGACCTGGTTGAACTTATAATGGCTTTTGAAGATAAATTTGGGATAGAGATCAGCGATGAGCAAGCAGAAAAGATGGTCACGATAAAGGATGTCCTCGACTATATAGTTTCAAAGCAGTAATACAAGATTTTTAAATGTTATAAAATCTTTAAGCCATGAAAAGGGTTTTAATATATATTTATTTAAGTTAATATGCTTAAAAGGGTGATATTCAAGCATTGGAAAATGATAAATGGATGATGAAGGAGTTTTAAGAAAAAAAGTCAGAGATTGGCTTGAAGACCTGGGAATAAAACCCGGAGATCTTAAAGTATACATACAGGCTCTTACCCACAGGTCTTTTGCGCGTCAAATAAATGTGCGGTCAAGAGGAAATGAACAGCTTGAATTTCTTGGGGACAGCATACTTTCGTTTGTGATAACTTCTTACCTTTTTGATAATTACAGCTATTTTTCTGAAGGTAGACTTGCGAAAATCAGAGCTATTCTTGTTAACAAGAAGACACTTTCAAAAATAGCCTTAAAGATAAAAATAGACCAGCAGATACTATTAAGTGAAAACGAGGAATTATCCAGGGGACGCAAAAAAGAATCAATACTCGCAGATGCTGTAGAAGCATTGATGGGAGCTATATATATAGACAGCGGTATCAAGTTCGTTAAAAGCTGGCTCATACAGATATATGAAAATCGTATAGAAAACATGATCAATACTCCCAATATCACTGATTACAAGACATATCTCCAGGAAGCTGTCCAGGCAGATTTTTCAAAGCTTGTAAAATATAAGTTGACCGGCACCGAGGGACCCGATCATGATAAGATATTTCATTCTGTGGTTTTGCTGGACAGGAAGATATTGGGAAGGGGCAGCGGATCAAGCAAGAAGGAATCGGAACAGAGTGCTGCTAAAAATTCATTGATTTCATTATATAATTTAGATCTACAATAACACCAATTATACGGAGATTCAGTATTGTACCTCAAAAACATAACACTCAGGGGATTCAAATCCTTTGGAAATAAAAGCAGTCTTGATTTTGAACATGGAATAAGTGTGATAGTCGGACCAAACGGCAGTGGAAAGAGTAATGTAGCAGATGCTATTTCATGGGTACTTGGAGAACAGAGTCCAAAATCCCTCAGGGGAAGCTCGATGGGAGATGTGATATTCAGAAGCAAGAATCAGGAAATGGGAATTGCTGAAGTATCACTGCTGTTTGACAACAAGGACAGGATATTCGATGTAGATTTCAGGGAGGTGAAAATAACAAGGCGTGTTTTTAGCAGGGGCGGTAGTGATTATTTCATAAATTCATCCCCGTGCAGGCTTATGGATATACAGGAAATGACAGGTGATTCCGGTATAGGAAAAGGCCTTCACATAATAATTAACCAGGGCCAGGTAAATGAAATAGCAATCTTAAAACCTGTTGAGAGGAAGCTTGTAATAGACGAGATGATCGGATTGTCAAAACATAAAAGCAGAAGAAAGAAATCCATTGATAAAATTGATAAGGTAAAAAGCGATATCGGCAGGCTGGACGATCTGATGTCAGAGATAAAAAGGACCATGGATCCACTGGAAATAGAATCAAAGCGGGCGAGAGAATATGCCGATATGGCAAATGAGCTTAAAAAAGAAGAAATATCACTTTTCCTCTCGGATCTAAAAATATATAACAACCTTTGGGATGAGATGGAAGGACGGAGTAAAAAATTAAGGGATAGTATAAGGGAAACAGACGATAGGATACTCAAAATAGAAAAAGAGAAAAATGACCTTTTCAATAATATCGGTTCGGAACAGTCTAAATATGAAAATTTAAGGGCAAGGATTGAATCATTTGAAAGCAGTCTGGGGATGCTTTCAAACACCGCAGCTCTTGTAAAAAGCAAGAAGAATGTATTTTCTACACTTTACAGTATGTTTGAAATGGAGCTTGGAAATGGTGTGTTGCCGAATAATACAATAAAAAATAGCATTCCCGATAAAAAGGGCGGCGCTTATGTAGATTTATCATTCCTGAAAAAAGTTATAGATAGATTAGAGAAATTAGAAAATAAAATGAGATCTTTTCTGGAAAGTATTGGAGGACAGCTAAAAGGAAAACATGATGCAGAAACTGTAATAGGGGAAGGTAACAGGATTATTGAAAGTCTTGGAAAAATAATAGGAGATATTAAAGCGGTTGATTCTATTCAAGAATCAAAGAAATCCAGGGTAAACATTGAAGAAAAAAAGGCAGTCCCGGACCCGGGACTAAATAATAAAATAAAAAAGATACAGGAAATAAAAGAGGTATGCAAAATAAATCTCGAGAGGGCTGACAGGATGTCAGCGGTGCTTGAAAGTTTCAAAAAGGGGTCAGAAATAATAAAAGAGAGTTTATATCCTGAATTTGAAAAGTATAAAGAATTAATATCGGATGACCGGGGCAGGATAGACAGATACGATAGAAAGATAAGTGATTTAAAATTAGATGTGAATAAGTTTGAGAATGAAATATATAAAATAGATTTAAGGAAAGAGCAGCTCAGGGAAAAGGTAAAATCCGTAACATCGGCAATGGTTGATGATTATAATGTTTCCATAGATTATGCATCAAAAAACTTTAAACCTTCCGGAAACCCCCGGGATTCAGAAGTAAGGGTGAAAAACCTTAAGTCCAGGATGAAAAATTTTGGAAACGTCAACCCAAATGCTGCTATTGAGTTTTCAAAGATAAAGAAAAGATATGATTTTCTTGATGAACAGAGAAAGGACCTGGTTGAAGCCAGAGATCAGCTTAAGGGACTGATTAAGGAAATAGATGAAAAGATAAGCAGTATATTTCTTGAAAAGTTTGAAAAAATAAATGAATCTTTCCAAAAGTATTTTAAATTACTTTTTCCACATGGAGAAGGTGAGATGATTCCTGAAAGCTATGAAAGCGACGAGCCAGATGATGAAAATATGGGTGTTGATCTGAAAGTAGACATAGGCAACAACAAGCTTGTGTCACTTTCACTTTTGAGTGGGGGCGAAAAATCACTTGTATCTCTGGCTTTTCAATTTTCTGTTTTTTCTATAAACACTGCTCCTTTTTATATTTTTGATGAGGTAGACGCAGCCCTTGATGATGCGAATATTGAAAGGTTTTTGAACCTTGTCAAGAAATTTTCGGAAAAGCAGCAGATAATAATTATAACCCATCAGAAGAAAACAATGGAGATAGCTGACAAGATATACGGTG
The DNA here is from genome assembly GCA_964426155.1 of uncultured Actinomycetota bacterium. Lineage (GTDB taxonomy): Bacteria > Actinomycetota > Humimicrobiia > Humimicrobiales > Humimicrobiaceae > M55B120. The sequence continues at coordinate 5,417 of CAYROY010000055.1, read as the reverse complement.
TTACAATGCAGTCTGATGGAATATCAAAGGTGGTATCTGAAAAGATAGATAAAAAAGATACAGCTGGAATAATAAATGTATAAAGATGAAAAAAGTATTTGAGAAAATAAATGTTTTATGGCAGAAATTCAGAAAACCAGACGATATGTTCTGGGATGATCTGGAAGAACAGCTGATCACCTCGGATGTAAGTATAGATACGGCAGAGAAAATAATAGGTAATATGAAGAGTAAATCATATCAGGAAAAAATCAACGACCCTGCGGGTCTGCAGAATCTATTGAAGGAAGAGATAGCAGGAATACTCGGTACAGGCCAAAAAATGGAGCTTAAATATTCGGATGAACCTCCAACAGTATATATGATTGTAGGGGTTAATGGTACAGGCAAGACCTCTTCGATTGCGAAGATTGCAAATATGTATAAAAAGCAGGGGAAAAGGATAATAATTGCTGCAGCAGATACATTCAGGGCTGCAGCAGCGGAGCAGCTGGGACACTTTGCAGAAAAACTGGGGGTTGATATGGTAAGCCATCAGAGGAATTCAGATCCAGGGGCGGTTGTATATGACAGCATTGAAAAAGCAGTAGCAAGAAGAGCAGATATTGTAATCATAGATACAGCAGGACGGATGCAGACATCATATAATCTTATGGAAGAGCTTAAAAAGATAAAAATGGTCGTAAGAAAAAAGCTGGGCAGGGATCCGGATGAGATCCTTCTTACCATAGATTCGACAACAGGGCAGAACGCGAAAAATCAGGCAGAGAAATTTGCAGAATCGGTTGATGTAACTGGAATAATACTTACAAAGATAGATAGTACTTCAAGAGGAGGAATAATTATTACAATAAAAAATGATCTTGGAATACCGGTCAGGATAATAACAGATGGAGAAAAACTTGATAATATATATTATTTTGATGCAGAAAGTTTTGTTGATAAGATGTTTTCATGATATTTAGATTAATTATAAGATTTAATAAATAATAGTGATTTTAAAGGTACGTGCAGATGTTTGAGCAATTAACTTCAAAATTCGAGGACTTATTTTACAGAATCAGAAATAAGGGAAAATTAAGTCCTGGCGATCTGGAAAAGACCCTTAGAGAAATAAAGCTTGCACTTCTGGAAGCAGACGTAAATTTTAAGGTAGTCAAAGAATTTCTATCCAATTTAAAAAACGAAGCTCTCGGCAGAGAAATAATGGAAAGCCTGACTCCTGCACAGCAGATCATAAAGATAGTAAATGATGAAATAGTAAAGATGCTGGGTTCAACCAGCGGTAGCGTCAGTTTTGCCCAGAATGGACCCACTATTGTAATGATGGTAGGTCTTCAGGGAACAGGGAAAACATCTTCTGTTATAAAACTCGCTAATTATTTTAAAACGAAGAATCAAAAAAGAGTATCTGTTGTGGCAGCTGATGTATACAGACCGGCAGCAGTTTTACAGCTCAAGGATATGGCAGAAATGGTTGATGTCGAGGTTTATTCTATGAAAGGATCTGATCCTGTAGAAATTTCAAGACAGGGGGTACAAAAATTAACAAGGTCGGGAAGCGATGTGATAATAATTGATACGGCAGGACGGCTTCAAATAGATGAAAAGATGATGGCCGAGATTAAAAGAATAAGAAATGCCGTAAAGCCCCATCAGGTTTTTCTGGTTCTGGATGCAATGACAGGTCAGGAAGCTGTAAACATAGCATCTACTTTTAACGCTGCTGTAGAATGTGATGGAATAATACTGACAAAACTTGACAGTGATACAAGAGGAGGTGCAGCGCTATCAGTATATTATGTTGTAAAAAAACCCATAAAATTTATATCCAGCGGAGAGAAGGTCGAAGACTTTGATGTTTTTTATCCGGAAAGGATAGCTTCCAGAATACTTGGAAAAGGAGATGTCCTGACATTAATAGAGAAAGCCGAAAAAGTTGTAGACGAGAAAAAAGCAGAGGAGTTTTACAGGCGAATAGAAAAACAGGAAATTAATTTCGAGGATTTTATCAGCCAGCTTAAAAGTATAAAGAAGATGGGCTCTTTTGATAAAGTATTATCCATGCTCCCGGTACCGGGTATAAATAAAGCACTAAAGAAAATGAAATTCGATCAGAAGCATATAGACCGCATGGAGGCCATAATAAACTCCATGACTGTAGAAGAAAGAAGAAGACCATCTATTATAAATGGCAGCAGGAAAAAAAGGATAGCAAGGGGAAGCGGCAGCTCTGTTAATGAAGTGAACAGACTGCTGATGCAATTTTCAAAGACAAAACAGATGATGAAGCAGCTCTCCGGAATCAAAGGCAAGTTTAACCTGCCTTTCGGAGATGTACTGAAGCTTTAAAAATATTTTGCAAGTTAAAAATAAAACTATATAATTATAAAATCATAAGATATTTTTAGAATCGGAGGTATGTCGGATTGAGTGTAAAGATAAGATTGACCAGGATTGGTTCAAAAAAGCAACCCTATTACCGTATTGTAGTGACAGACAGCAGGTCACCGAGGGATGGGAAATTTATAGAGAATATTGGAACATATGATCCAAAGACAGATCCCTCTACAGTTGTCCTTAATAAGGAAAAAGCTGTGGAATGGATCAAGAAAGGGGCGAAACCCTCAAACACAGTAGAAAAGATATTTAAAATAGTGGACCTAAAGGTGTAGTTAAACAATTAAACTTGGAGGTATGGAAGTGAAAGAACTACTAGAGTACATGGTTAAGGAGCTGGTTGACAATCCAGATAATGTAGAGATTGAAGAGGAGGAAGAAGACGAAAAAACCATAATTTTCAAGCTCAAGGTCGCAGAAGATGATCTGGGAAAGGTAATAGGGAAAAAGGGACGCACTGCAAATGCTTTAAGGATTATTATGAGAGCTGCCTCTGCCAAAAGAGGAAAATCTTCAATAGTTAAGATAATTGACTGACACTATTTATTTTATCTTTGAAAAAAAATAAATGTCGCAGAAATATGCAGATGCTAGGTTGATCGGGATAGTCAAAAAGCCGCATGGCATAAAGGGCGAATCAAGTGTTATGCTGCTTACGGACTATCCTGATTCTATTTCTGAGGGCCAGGTATTATATCTTGACAGGGAATGTTCAAGAATAGCAATAATAGAAAGTATATATTTTAAGAAAACAAAAAGTACCAGAGAAGCGATTATTAAATTTAAGGGAATCGACAGCAGGGAAGATGCTCGCAGGATAAGTGGAGAAGAATTATATAGATTATCAGGAGACGCACCGTCTCCCGGATATAATGAGTTCTGGATAGACGATCTGGAAGGATGCAGGGTAATCCTTAAAACTGGAAATGCTCTGGGAAAAGTAGAAAGAGTGGATGTACTGCCTGCCAATGAGATTCTTATGGTCAGGCCGGAAAAAAAAGATAAAGATAAAAAGAAAGCTGCTTCTCCCAAAGTTTTTTATATACCTTTTGTAAAGGATTATATAGAAGAAATAGATATTGCCAGAAAGATAATTATAATTAAAAAAATCCCTGAATATATTTGATTTTCCAATAATATTATCCTGTAAAAAAAATAATGATTTTTGATATTATTACAATTTTTCCTGAAATATTTAAAAATATTGTTGAATATGGAGTAATAAAGGAAGCTTTTAAAAAAGGTTTATGCACTCTTAATATATACAATCTCAGGGATTTTTCGATAGATAAACACGGGAAAATAGATGACAGGCCTTATGGCGGAGGGCCGGGAATGGTAATGAAGGCAGGCCCTCTGGACAGGGCCGTAAATCATATAAAGAAAGTAAATTGTATCAGTAAAAGTAAACTTCAAAAAACTGTTATGCTCAGTCCTGCAGGCAAAAAACTTAATCAGAAAATCTTAAAAAAAATGTCATTGCTGGAAAATATTATTCTTATATGCGGTAGATACGAGGGTGTAGACCAGAGATTTACAGACCTGTCAGTAGACATGGAGATATCAATTGGGGATTATGTGCTTACAGGGGGTGAACTGCCGGCAATGGTAATACTTGATGGGATAATAAGGCTGATCCCGGGGGTTTTAGGTAAAAAAGAATCAATAGATTCAGAATCTTTTGAGACTGGCCTTCTGGACTGGCCCCAGTATACAAGACCCCCTGAATACAGGGGGATAGAAGTTCCTGAAGTACTGCTCAGCGGAGATCATGGAGAGATTAAAAAGTGGAGAATAAAAAAATCAATTGAGATAACAAAAAAAAGAAGACCGGATTTGTTTGACAAAAATCACTAAATTAATTATATTTTATAGGTTTTATCCATTTAATTATTGATTCTGGAGTGAAGACATGAATAAAATAGACAAGCTTGAAAATAAATATTTAAAGGAAGACATCACAGGCTTCAAACCCGGTGATAGAGTGAGAGTCAGCATAAAGATAAGCGAGGAAAACAAAGACCGCATTCAGGCATTTGAGGGAAGAGTTATAAAGAAACAGGGTTCAGGCATTAATAAGACTTTTACCGTGAGGAAGATTTCTTTTAATAACATAGGTGTCGAAAGGACCTTTCTTTTGCATTCCCCGGTAATACAGTCAATAGAGAGAATAGATGAAGGTATAGTCAGAAGGGCAAAATTGTATTACCTGAGAGGCATGGTTGGAAAAAAGGCAAAAGTAAAAATAAAAAAGTAAGCAGTTATGTAATCTAATGCCTGATTTTAAAAAAAATGGCAGTAAAACCAGTGAAGCGATGCATGAAGCACTGGGCTATCTTATTGCTGTTATAGGTGCAGTTATATTGGCCATCCTTATAAGAATATTCATATTTGAACCATTCATTGTCCCAACTCCTTCTATGGAACCTACCCTTATGGTAGGAGACAGGGTAATAATAAATAAACTATCATATAAATTAGGAAGCATTGAGAGAGGGGACATAGTAGGTTTTCATTCTACTATAGAAGAGGATAAAGACCTGGTAAAAAGAGTGATAGGAATAGAAGGTGACGAAATAATGCTCACCGGTGATGGAAATATATTCGTAAACAGTGAAAAAATGATGGAAAATTATATAATGTCCGGACAGAGCATAGAATACCTTAATAAAACATTTGTTGTTGGTGAAAATGAAATATTCGTGATGGGAGATAACAGGAATAATAGTTTTGACAGCAGATATTTTGGTATGATTCCTGAGGAAAATATATTTGGGGAATTTCTTATAGCATACTGGCCGCCTTCGAGGTGGTAATGTTTTAAAATTAAACTGCGGATATGGATTTTTCTGAAATTAAAAGACTTAACAATCTCTGCTTTTGTGAGGATGAGCTATATTGTATGGGCTATGATATTATAGCAGGGGTTGATGAAGTCGGAAGAGGCTCTCTGGCAGGCCCGCTGGTTGCAGCAGCAGTTATACTTGACCGGAAAAAGCTGTTGATAGAGAGAATTG
>CAYROY010000054.1:0-10204 GCA_964426155.1 uncultured Actinomycetota bacterium | reverse complement strand
TTAGCAGCACAACTGATTATGGTACAGACATCGTTGCGAGCATAGAGAAGGATAATATATATGGTTTTCAATTTCACCCTGAGAAAAGCAGCACAATAGGTCAGAGATTAATAAGGAATTTTTTAGACCTTTCAGGAGGTATATGATGCTTGTACTGCCGGCTATAGATATAATAAACGGGGCGTGTGTAAGACTTACGAAAGGTGACTTCAGACAGAAAAAGACCTATTTCAGTGATCCTTTCGAAGTAGCAAAGAGATGGATATCCAAGGGAGCAGAGTGGATACATATAATAGACCTGGACGGGGCCAGGTCAGGTATTATGTCAAATCTTTCCATAGCTTCAAGAATAAAAAATGATCTGAATGTAAGGGTGCAATATGGAGGCGGAATAAGAAATCCTGATGCTATAGAAAAAGTACTTTCTGAGGGAATAGATAGGGCAATACTTGGTACCAGGGCAATAGAGGACAGAGGTTTTTTAGAATCATGCTCCAGAAATTATAATGAAAATATTATAATAAGCCTTGATTATGGTAAAAATGGTATGATATATAAAAACGGCTGGAAGAATAGGACATCAAATAATATTTTTGATTTTTTAAAGATTCTGGAGTCTCTTGAAATAAGAGAAATAATAGTAACAGATATAAACAGGGATGGTACAATGAAGGGTCCCTATATAGGATTTCTTAAAAAATTGCTAATGTCGACCAATATAAATTTTATAGTTGCCGGCGGTATTGCAGATATCGAAGATATAAAACAATTGAAAAAAATCGAGAGTTACGGTATAAGTGGCGTGATTACCGGGAAAGCATTATATGAAGGTAAAAAACCAATGGATCTCGGAGAAGCAATAAAGATTGGAAGTGGAAAATGATAACGAAGAGAATAATACCCTGTCTTGATGTAAAAAGAGGCCGGGTGGTCAAGGGTATAGGTTTCATTAATCTAAAAGACGCAGGCGATCCAGTAGAACTGGCCGCATTTTATGACAGGGAAGGTGCAGACGAGATTGTATTTTTAGATATAACTGCATCACATGAGAATAGAAAAACTGTGGTCGATCTTGCCAGCAGGACATCAGAAAAAGTGTTCATTCCCTATATAATAGGAGGTGGCATAAGAAACATAGATGATATCAGGGAGGTTCTAAAGAAAGGTGCCGATAAAGTATCGATAAATACTTCTGCTTTTAAAGATCATTCTCTTATAAAAAATGCAGCAGAAGTATTCGGCAGCCAGTGCATAGTTGTAGCTATAGATGCAAAAAACCGCGAGAAAAACTATTGGGAAGTATTTTTAAACGGTGGAAGGATACCTACTGGTAAGGATGCTGTGGAATGGGCTGTGGAGGCAGAAAAGCTAGGAGCAGGAGAAATACTGCTTACAAGCATGGATAAAGATGGGACAAAAGAAGGCTACGATATAGAACTGACAGGAGCTGTTTCTTCGGCGGTAAATATACCGGTTATAGCTTCCGGAGGCGCAGGAAAACTAAGTCACCTGAGGGATGTAATAAAATATGGAGGTGCAGATGCTGTACTTGTTGCATCAATTTTTCATTACGGACAGCATACCATAAAAGAGGCCAAAGAATATCTCAGGGCTGAGGGTATTAATGTAAGGTTATAATTTATTAAACAAAAGTTTTATAAGGATATTTATATGGAAGAAGGTAAAATACTGATACCGGCAATCATACAGGATTACAGAACCAGGGAAGTTCTTATGCTTGCATATATGGACAGGGTTTCTCTTAAAAAGAGCATAGAAGAGGGCAATACGTGGTTCTGGAGCAGGTCCAGAAACAGGCTATGGAAAAAAGGTGAGACATCAGGGAATATACAGACCATAAAGGATATAAAATATGATTGCGACAATGATGCTATCCTGATTCTAGTAGACCAAAAAGGGCCAGCCTGTCATACAGGGAACAGGAGCTGTTTTTACCGTACTCTTACAGATCCTGAAAAAGATATCAATTTTAGCAAAAAGATGGAGTCTGCCAGTAGGAGCGAAATAATTAAAATACTTTATGATGTAGTAAAGGAAAGAATAGCTAAAGGCAAAAAAGGCTCATATACTTTTTCTCTGCATGATAAGGGACTTGATGAGATATTGAAAAAATTTGGAGAGGAAGCTATTGAAGTAATACTGGCCGCAAAACATCAAAAAAAAGAAGATATTATATATGAGATAAGTGATCTTATATACCATCTGTTAGTTCTTATGGGGGAGAAAGATATTGATCCCGGCCAGGTCTATGACGAACTAAAATCCAGAAGAAAATAGGGGAGGATATATTTGGGAGTAAAAAAGAGGATAGCTGTTTTAACAAGCGGCGGAGACGCCAGCGGTATGAATGCAACAATAAGAGCGGTTACCAGATACGGCATTTATAAAGGGCTGCAGGTATATGGTTTTTATGAAGGTTACAGGGGTCTTATAGATAATAAATTTGAAATACTGGATCTGGCATCCGTCGGAGGCATAATTGACAGGGGAGGCACATTTCTTTATTCAGCAAGATCTGAAAGATTTAAATGCCGGGAAGGTCAGAAGGAAGCTATTAAAAATATGAAAAGTAACGGAATAGAGGGACTAATAGTAATAGGCGGGGATGGTTCTTTCAGGGGTGCACATGAGCTGCATAAACAGGGAATAAAAGTAATAGGGATCCCGGCCACCATAGATAATGATATACCCGGTACAGATTACAGTATAGGTTTTGATACGGCTCTCAATGTCATAATAGGGTTAATTTCAAAAATAAGGGATACAGCTTATTCCCATGATAGAATATTCGTAATAGAGGTTATGGGAAGGAACTCAGGTATCATTGCAATTAATACAGGCCTGACATGCGGTGCAGAATTTATACTTATTCCGGAAAAAAAGGTTGATATAATTGGTATTGCAGAAAATATAAAAAAGAACAGGGCTAATAAGAGGCATACCCTGGTTATAGTGGCAGAGGGCGCAGCCAGGGCGAGCGAAGTAGCTTCGTCAATAAAACTACTGGTGGGCAGGGAAGTACGGGTATCCGTACTCGGGCATATTCAGAGAGGAGGTTCACCTACCGCTCTTGACAGGAAGCTTGCAGCTGAATTCGGTAAGAAATCCGTAGATCTTTTAATCGAAGGAGAAAGCGACTGTATGGTAGGAATAAGGGCAATGAAAATAATAACCCGGAAATTTGAAGATGTATTTGAGACAGTGAAGGGTATAGATGAAAGCCTTTATAATCTTGCAGACATACTTTCAAGATGATTGTATCTCAGAGTTATATTTAATACAAAAAAGAGAGTTGAAGGAAGATAATCAGAGTTGATAATATATATAAAAGGAATAAAAATTATTACTCAAAGGTGAATTATTATGTTTGAAGGAGTTTTTACTGCAATTGTGACGCCATTCAATGAGGACGGAAGCCTTGATCTAGAAAGTCTCGGCAGAATAATAGAATTCCAGATAGATAATAATGTTAATGGAATAGTTCCTGTTGGTACAACAGGTGAGAGTCCTACCCTTACTATAGAGGAGCACATAAAAGTTGTAGAATATACCTGTAGGAAGGTCAAAAAAAGAGTCAAAGTAATAGCAGGAGCAGGATCAAATAATACAGATGAAGCCATAGAACTTTCAAAAGCAGCTGAAAAAGCTGGAGCAGATGCAACATTGCAGGTTGCACCTTATTATAATAAACCGACACAGGAAGGTCTATACAGGCATTATATAAAAATTGCTGACAGCGTACATATACCCCATATAATATACAATATACCTTCCAGGACAGGCAGAAATATTGAGGTGGATACAATGGTAAAACTTGCAGCTCATCCAAATATTGCCGGGGTAAAGGAAGCATCCGGAAACATAATACAGATGATGGAAATAATCGAGAAAACGCCGAATAGTTTTGCAGTGCTCTCCGGAGATGACAGTATAACTCTTCCCCTTACAGCAGCAGGCGGAAGGGGAGTAATAAGTGTATCCAGTAATCTTTTCCCGGGGCATATGAATTATTTTGTCCAATCAGGCCTTAAGGGGGATTTTGATATGATGGCAAAACTAAATTATAAACTGATGCCGCTTTTTAGAATGATGTGCATTGAGCAAAATCCAATTCCGATAAAAACAGCAATGGCATTAAAGGGTTACTTGAAAGAAGTATTTCGCCTTCCCCTCTGCGGGTTAAAACCTGAAAACAGAGGAATACTGGTAAAATTCCTTGAAGATTTTAAATGATTTTTTTAAATAACTTCTTAAATATTTTAAAAATCGATTAAATTTTCTTAAATAAATTTTATTATATTATATTCGGTTTAGCCATTTTTCCAGCAGGTTAAATTTCTTAATAATCAAATATTTACCTGCGTAATAATATATTAATAAACTGATATAAAAATATTTTATATTAGCTGCATCCCGTGCGGGTGCGTGGATTGAAACAGGTTGAATGTGCTGCAGTTAGATGATAAATATTGTAGTGAAATTGAAAATAGGATGGTGCCGAAGGCCGGGGTCGAACCGGCACGAACCTTTCGGCCCACTGGATTTTGAGTCCAGCGCGTCTGCCAATTCCGCCACTTCGGCACGATAAAAATCATACAATTTATCAATGCTATAATCAAGAAAATATATTCCACGTCTTCCTTATCTTATATTTAATTTTTAGTTGATGTTATAATATAAAAAATATTGTTTATAATGAATAATGATTTATTGCATAAAATTTACATTGATTTGATTTATATTGTTTTTAATTTAAGGTTAAATTTTCTGATTTTAAATCCATAGATATATAAATATAATGGATATATGGGACAGGTACAGATGAAAAAAAGAATGGTTCTTATAGATTCAAATAATATTGCCTACCGTGCTTTTTATGCCCTTCCCGATTCGATAACCACCTCTTCAGGAGTTATGACAAATGCAGTGCTGGGTTTCACAAACATGCTTATGAGATTGATAGAAGATCTTAATCCGGAATTAGTGATATGCGCCTTTGACAGCAAGGGAATAACTTTCAGACATGAGATGTTTGAAAAGTATAAGATGCATCGTAAAAAGATGCCTGAAGGGCTTTATGGCCAGCTGCCCCTTATAAAAGAGGTGATGGGTTCTTTTAATATCAGGTGCATTGAAAAAGAAGGTATGGAAGCCGATGATGTACTTGCCAGTATTGTCAGGGCCGCTTCCGGGGAATACGATGAGATTATTATAGTGACCGGCGATAAGGATATGCTTCAGATGGTGTCAGGCAGGATAAAAGTACTGTCTTCCAAAAAAAGCATTACTGAAACTGTTACATACGATAAGGAAGGCGTAGTTGAAAAAATGGGAGTAAGTCCCGAAAGGGTAAGAGACCTGCTGGCTCTCATGGGCGACAGCTCTGATAATATTCCGGGCGTACCAGGTATCGGACCAAAGACGGCTGTAAAGCTTATAAAAGAATTCGGAAGTCTTGAAGACATATATAAAAATATTGGTATTATTAAAAATAATAAAGTACAAAATATACTGTTAGAAAATAAAGACGCTGCTTTTATAAGCAAAGAGCTGACAACATTAAAGGATGATTTAGAATTAGATCCGGAAATTTTTAAGAACAGTTTCAAAAAGATAGATTATGAAAATGTAAAAAGTATTTTTGAGCAGCTGGAGTTTAAGAAACTTGTTGAAAGATTGCCGAGATATAAGGATATAATTGATTTTAGAATAAGAGATAATATAAATAATGGAATAAAAGCCACAAAAATAAAACCTGTTTTAATTACATCAGATTCAGATATTAGGATGATTATTAAAAAAAATGATAATAAGTTATACATTTCCACAATTCTTATGGATCATGAAGCAGGAGGCATTGTACTTTATTGCGGAGGTTCTTTTGCTTATATTGTCGATGACAGGTTGTCTTCCAATAAAAAGATAATAGAATCATTAAAAGAAGTAATTCAGGACAGTGATATAAAAAAATCAGGAATGAACCTGAAGCAGGCAATGAAATTCCTGAGAAGATACAATATGGTTATGAAAGGTACTATAAATGATTTTGAGGTAATGTACCTTTTGCTTAATCCAGTCAGTGCATCTGCGGGTATATCTGATATATCTAAAAAAATACTTAATATAGATATCGGAAACATCGAATCTCAACAGGTTGGAGGCTCAGGTGAAACAGAAACTTTGGACAAAGGCAGTCAGATGAGTTTTGTTTTCTCTGAAGGAAGCAGTAGAGAGAAGCAGAAGGATATTAACCAGGCAGTTATCAAGGCGCTTTCAGTTTTTGATATGATAGAAAATAGACTAATCGATCTGATAGAAAAAAACGGACTTATGGATGTATACAGAAAACTGGAAGAACCGCTAATAGGTATACTGGCAGAGATTGAATACAGGGGTGTGAGTATAGATAAAAAATATCTCGAAAAGCTTATAAAAGAATATGATATAGAAATAAACAGATTGACAGGAGAAATATATAAATTATGTGGGGAAAGATTTAATATTAATTCTTCACAGCAGCTATCAAAGATCCTGTATGAAAAATTACAGCTTCCTGTTCTTAAAAAGACAAAAACAGGTCTCTCTACTGACGCAGGGACTTTAAAGGCAATAGAGGACAAATCTCCTGTAATAGGAAAGATACTGGAATACAGAGAAAAAAATAAGTTGAAGAATACATATATAGACGTTCTTCCGGAGCTTATTGATAATGATGATGGAAGAATACATACGAGCTATAATCAGATGGGGACTTCTACCGGAAGGATAAGCTCAAGTGAACCAAACCTTCAAAATATACCAGTGAGAACTGAATATGGAAAACAGATAAGGAAGGCATTCATACCGGGTAAAGGTTACGACCTTTTAATGACAGCGGACTATTCACAGATAGAGCTCAGGATACTTGCCCACTTATCCGGGGATAAAAATCTAATAGCCTCTTTTAACAGAGATGAAGATATACATAACAGAACAGCTTCCGAGTTATTTGAGGTAGATTATAAAAATGTCCCCGGTGAACTTAGAAGAAAAGCTAAAGCAATAAATTTTGGGATAATTTATGGTATGACAGAATTCGGACTTGCAAGCAGGCTCTCGATAAGCGGGGAGGAAGCGGCGGAATATATAAAGAGATACTTTGATAGGTATCCCGAAGTGGGCAAGTTTCTAAAAGGCCTTATTCAAAGTGCTTCGAGCAAAGGTTACTCTACAACAATTTTTGGCAGGAAGAGATATATAAGGGAACTTGGAAGCAGTAACGGAAGACTCAGGAGTCTCGGCGAGAGACTTGCTGTTAATACTCCTATCCAGGGAAGTGCAGCAGATATCATGAAGCTTTCTACAATAAATCTTTATAATAATCTGAGGCTCAATAATATTGACAGCAATATTATTCTTCATGTACACGACGAACTGGTACTTGAACTTAAAGAGACCGATTGTAAAAAAGTTGAAGAAATTGTAAGGGAGTCCATGGAGAACTGCATAGAGTTAAAAGTCAAATTGAAAGTTGATATCAGGACTGGTAAGAACTGGTATATTTAAAAATATTTAAAAAGATTTTAAAATATTGATAATTATTCGCTTGCGTGTTATTCTTTTTGTTTATGTTGAAGGAAATGGAGGTAAACCAAGAAAATATGGTGGAAAATAATATTAATATAAGACTGACTGATGAAAATTATATGGTAAAAAATGAAAAGGGAGAAATGGTCCCCAATTATGATATTACCATGGTTAGCTTTAAAGATGGAGATATAATCAGAGGCCGTGTTGTGAAAATAGAGAAGGATGAGGTTCTTGTAGACATAGGATTCAAATCGGAAGGGGTCATACCATTAAATGAGGTCTCCATAAGGAATAATGTTAAGCCGGAAGATGTACTAAAAGTCGATGATGAGATAGACATCATAGTCCTTCAGAAGGAAGACCAGGATGGAAGATGCATACTTTCTAAAAAAAGGGCAGAGATGGAAAAGAATTTTGAAAGAATAGAGAAAATATATGAAAACAATGAGACCGTTGAAGGTGAAATAATTGAAAGCGTAAAAGGCGGTCTTATAGTCGATATAGGTCTCAGGGGCTTTCTGCCCGCATCATTGATAGATGTAAGGAAGACAAGGGATCTTGATTCATATATAGGAGAGAAATGTACATGTAAGATCATAGAAGTGGATAGAAACAGGAACAACGTTGTTCTTTCCAGGAAGGCCATAATAGAAGACGAGAGAAGGGAACAGAGAAAAGGGATAATGGAAAATATGGAAGTCGGCCAGATAAGAGAAGGGTTTATAACAAGCATAGCTGATTTCGGTGCTTTTGTAGATGTAGACGGCGTAGATGGCCTGGTCCATATCTCAGAATTATCCTGGAATCATGTAAAACATCCATCGGAAGTAGTTGAAGTAAATCAAAAAGTGGATGTAGAGATACTTGACATAGATTACGAAAAGCAGAGGCTGTCACTGGGATTAAAGCAGACCCAGAAAGATCCATGGATGGAGAAAATAAAGAAATATTCAAGGAACGATATTGTTAATGGCAAGGTTACAAGGATAGTAAAATTCGGTCTTTTTGTCCAGATAGAAGAGGGTCTGGAGGGGCTTGTACATATTTCAGAGTTATCTGACGAGTCTGTAAGAAGGCCAAGTGATGTTGCAAAGATAGGTGATGAGCTTATAATCAGGATAATAGATATAGATTTTGACAAAAGGCGTATGGCTTTCAGTGTAAAACAGGTAGAGAACCCGGTAGAAGAAAAAGAAGAAGAAAGTGTTGCAGGTAAAGAAGAGGACAAGAAGAAGGAAGACAAAAAGCCTGAGGAAAAGGAATCGGTAAAAGAGGAAAAGGAAGATTTAAAATCAGAAAAGTCAACGCAAAATGATACTGATGTGGGAGATTCTGCAAAGCAGGACATTTCAGGTGAAGAAGAGAGAGATGATCCCGGCAGCAGCACTGGACCTGATAATGAAAAAGAGAAACAGATCAAGGAAATCCTGAGAGAACTCAAGGATGAAGCCAACCTTGATTAATTTATTCTTATACTGAATTAAAATAAAATCAATTATAGTATTAATTACCTGTATGATTGTCTGTTTGGCTTGTGCAGGTTATAAATATAATATCCGTGTGCTTCAATGTTAAAAATTTTCCATCATTTTAATTTACAAGAATAATTGAAATAGAAAAACTTTAATTCATAAAGGAGCTGGGAATATTAGTATTATTGGAATAACAGGAAAGGCATCTTCAGGAAAAAGCACAGTAGCTGATTTTATAAAAAAGTCCGGCGGCAGCATAATGGTTATAGATGTGGATAAAACTGCAAAAGGTCTATATGAAAAGTATCCTGAGATAAAGTTAAAATTAAAAAGGGTCTTTAGCGGGGAAATTTTCAATGAAGAAAATAATATTATTTTTAAAAGACTTGCGGAAAAAGTATTTTCAAAAGAAGAAGACCTGATGAAATTGAACAGGATAATGTTCCCTTATATTAGAAAGGAAATAAAAAATATTATAAAATCCGCCGATGATTATAAAGATATAATAATAGATGCTGCAGTATTATTTGATGCAAAGCTGGATATTCTTTGTGATTATATAATACTTGTGGACTCGGACAGAGAAAGAAGAGAAAAATTCTTAAAAAATAAAGGTCTGAGCGAAAATGAAGTAAGATTGATGATAAGAGGTCAGCATATAAAAATAAATGGTGGAAGAGTAGACTATATTATACTAAATGATGGGGATAAAGAAGGATTGTATGAGAAAACTTGTAGTATAATGAATGATATAGATAACATAAAAAAAAGTAAGGATGCAAGAGAATAACATATTCAGATTAGTATCAAATTACTCTCCACGCGGTGATCAAAATAAGGCAATAGAAGAACTTACAGAAGGCTTGCATAGGGATTATAAATATCAGAGCCTCCTTGGAGTAACTGGCTCCGGCAAAACCTATACAATAGCAAATGTCATTAAGAACATTAAGCTCCCGACGCTGGTGATTGCCCCGAATAAGACCCTTGCGGCACAGTTGTGCAATGAGTTCAGGGACTTTTTCCCCAACAATGCAGTAGAGTATTTTGTAAGCTATTACGATTACTATCAACCAGAGGCATATCTTCCGGGAAAGGATCTTTATATAGAAAAAGACACTTCAATAAATGAAGATATTGAA
>CAYROY010000053.1:0-6627 GCA_964426155.1 uncultured Actinomycetota bacterium | reverse complement strand
CATTCCCTTATCTATAAGAGTCAGAAGCACTCGCTGGGAAAAAATTATACCACCGTATTTATTAAGGTTCAGCTTCATTTTATTTTCATTTACAACAAGACCATCAAGAATAAAATAAGCCTTTTCAAGTATATAATCTATAATAGCAAAGCTGTCAGGAATTATTATCCTTTCTGCTGAAGAATGTGATATATCTCTTTCATGCCAGAGGGCTATGTTTTCCATTGCAGCAGCTGCATTTGCCCTGAGTACCCTGGTCAGGCCGCATATCCTCTCACATATTATAGGATTTTTCTTATGCGGCATCGCAGAAGACCCTTTTTGACCTTTTGCAAACGGTTCTTCAACTTCCTTAACATCTGTACGCTGCAGGTTTCTTATTTCAAGTGCAAGTTTTTCAAGAGTAGCGCCGGCAATGGCAATAGTTGATATTAACTGTGCATGTCTGTCCCTCTGCAGTATCTGGGTAGAAACAGGAGAAGGTTTAAGACCTAAAATTCTGCAGACTCTGTCTTCAATTTCTGGATTGACACTTGCGTACGTCCCAACTGCACCGGATATTTTCCCATAACTGATTGATTCTTTTGCAGCCAAAAGCCTTTCAAAGTTTCTTTTCATTTCAAAAGCAAACATACAGAATTTAAGCCCGAGAGTTATTGGTTCAGCATGCATCCCATGAGTCCTGCCCACCATTACAGTATGAGCATATCTTTTTGATTTTTCTTTCAATAGTGAAATCAGGCTTTCCATCCTCTTCTCAATTATCTTTATAGCGTCTATCATCTGCAGGGAAAGAGCTGTATCACCAATATCAGAAGATGTAAGACCGTAGTGAAGATATTTTGAAGAATCTCCAAGATGGGATGATACATCAGTAAGGAAGGCAATAACATCATGATGCGTTCTGGATTCTATCTTTAAAATCCTTTTAATATCAAACTTCGACTTTTTATTTATATCTTCTGCGGCCTGCCGCGGTATCATGCCAAACTCTGCTTCGATGGTAGCAACAGCTTTCTCAATTTCAAGCCATTTAGCAAACTTGTTTTCGTCATCCCAGATCTTACCCATTTCTTTTGAAGTATATCTGGCAATCATTTATAATCCTCCCGGATAAATTATACCCTTAATATATATAGATTACTGCTTCTGATTCATGGTAAACACTAAAGAATTATAACAATATTACAGTCACATAAGATCCTCTATTATTTTTTCTCTGAAAGTCTGGTAATTATCAGGATCATTTAGATCCAGCAACTCTTCACCGCAATCGAAAAAAACCTGATCATATTCTTCAAGGCAAAGTTCGCTTATCTTGAGCAGCCATTTTATATTAATTCTCCAGCTATTGAGATCAGCCAGCCAGCTATTGTCTTTTGCCGGGATTTCTTCCGAAATAAATTTTTTTATCTCCCCGGATTCTCTGGAAACCTGAAGGAGAAATTCTTCCTTCTGGGTAAGACAGGAAAGATTAGCTATACTAAGATCTGTATCTTTTGGCATTCATATCGCCTTCTCATAATAAATCAGTAAAAAAACAAACTCTTAATATATGAAAATATTCATTCTATATACTCTGAATATCCAATAAAACTTTTTACCATAAAATGTATCCGATATATCTATATAAAATTATTTCAAATAATCTTTAAGAAATTCCTTAACCTCTTTTTCGTCAACAATAAGATAACTAATCCCTTCTATGGTGGCAGGGCTGGTGGGTATTGTAACCATGTCTATACCCTTATTTGAAAATAATAACACAAAAACAATAGAACAAAAATCCCATAAAGTAAAATCTGATCTTGTTTCTTCGGCCAGGACCTTAAATATATCAGATGCATCGTTAAAAGGATTCAATATTTTCATAATGGTAGGAATATTCATCTTTTGTTCCATAATCTGGCTCAGAAGATATTTTTGTCTGTCTACTCTGTCAAGGTCTGCTCTTGCAGTAGAACGGCATCTGGCAAAAGAGAGAGCCTGTTCGCCATCCATAAGATACTCCCCTGGTTCAAAGTCAGCTCCTGATAGAGGATCATGCAGGGGCTCTTCCACTTTTATATTAATACCTCCGAGTACATCTATGATTTTTTTAAAACATCTAAAATTTAAAATCATTGTCCTATCCACATCGATGCCTGTTAATTCCTTTATTTCATAATGAATCATATCTGTCCCACCGTATACATAAGCCGCATTTATCTTATTCCAGCCTTTTCCCTCCAGATATACTCTTGTATCCCTGGGTATTGATATAAGAGAGTTGTTGCCCATACCACTGGAAATATGAAAAATAATTATTGTATCGGTCCTACCGACGAATTCATTGCTTTCTTCTCTTTCGTCAAGACCTAAAAAAAGTAGATCTCTTGAGCCGAAAAAACTGCCGGAAGCCCCGCTGCCGCCTTCCCTCTTAAAATTGCTGTTTACAATAAATATACAGAGAAGGGACAGACATACTACAATAAAAAGGCTCAGTACGGTAATAAAACAACTTCTGGTTCTGTTCATATTATTATTTAATGGTGATTATTCTATGCTATGTTTTAAGAAATAATTATATTATGTTGCATACCCTGTATGAGACAAATAATACAGAGTGTGCAACAATTTTTCAATAGGGTCTGTAGTCTGTACTTTGACCCCTCCGGGTACTTTTATGGGTACAGATGTATAATTAATAATTACCTTTATCCCTGAAGTAACCATCAGGTCCGCTACCTTCTGAGCTTCGGTAGGAGGTACTGCAATAATTGATATATCTATATTTTTTTCTTTTATTATTTCCTTGGCCTGCTCAATATCCTTTACAAGCTTTCCTGAAATATTCTTCCCTATCTTCTCGTAATCATTATCAAAAATATCTTCGATCTTAAAACCAAATCTGTCCAACATTTTGTAATTAAGAATTGCTCTACCCAGATTGCCTGCCCCAATAAGCGCAATTTTAACTACACGATCGTAACCAAGTATTTTATTGAAGGTTCCTATAAGTTCATCTATGCTGAAACCAACACCCCTTTTGCCCTTTATTCCAAAATAAACAAGATCCCTTCTAACTTCGGCACTATTTATAAGAGTATTTTCACTTATCTCTCTTGAAGTTACTGTATGCTTTCCTATTTCCTTAAGGTGAACAATAAATTTTAAATACTGTGATAGTCTGGAAATAACACCTTCAGAATAAATCTCTGCTACCATATTCAATTCCAATCCTTAAATTTTTTATTTTTCTGATTATATAAAAATCATTAAATGAAACTTTGTTACAAAATTGTAACAGTTTGTAGCAGTTTTCACAAGAATAATATAACGAACATCTGAATTTTATATGATTTATATGAGATAAAAAGAAAAACTAAATCCTGAAATCAATTATTCCTTTCTTTATGCTAAAAACTCTACCGCAACTACTGCACTCTATCTTTTCCTTTCCTATCCTGAAGTCCCCATTTCCGCATCCCGGGCAGATTATTATATCGATAAAATCTGATAATCTATTAATATAAGTAACTTTTTTAGTAAGTGTAGATTGTCTTACAGTGGTAGAATCTTTATGATTACTTTTACTATTATCTTTTATTCCTTTAATGAATATACTTGGCCCCAGAGATATAGAAGGTAAAAATCTTTGATATAAGTTCTCTAGTAAGGACAGTACTTTTGTGCCCGCTACTTTCTTCAGCAATCCCAATCTGAAATTTGATACACTTATAGATTTCTCTATATCAATTCCTCTCGAAAATAATTGATCATATATATATGAGGGATGGTAATTTTTTATTGTCTCACCCACCTGGGATGGTATTTTATTAAAGGGTGAAATACCCACTTTTCCAATAAAAAACCTCAATATATTTTTTGTATTTCTCTTATTTGCAAACTCCAGAATATAGAGACCTTCTTTTTTTAATATTCTTCTAACCTGGTCAAAATATTTTTCAGGATATTCAAGGTGATGTACCATTCTCACAGTAAGAATGACATCAGCAATTTCAGCTCTAAAGGGAAGCCTGGCCGCATCAGCAGCTACATAAAGGACTCTGGGTATATTACCGGCAGTGTTTGACAGATAACTATTTATCCTCATTCTAGCATTCACAAGATTATTCATTGAATAATCAACAAGGACTATCTTCGAAAAATGCCTGTATTCATTAAAAAGTCTACCGTACCCGCATCCTATATCTAAAAATAGTCTACCCTTGGTCTCCTCACACCTAAGCAGCCTTCTAAGTGCTATTCGCTCGGAATAATCTTCATACAGTCTTTTACTGCCTTCCCAGAATTGCTGATAATCATAATTTTCATAATCAGACTTTCTTATGGACAATCCTTACCTCATGGTTCACATTCTCTTTCAAGTTAAAGCTATTTTAGCCGAAATAGCAATAAACTTGCAATTATTTTACCTGACTTTTACTAATCGTCTTATCTCCGACATCCTGTAATAGTTCTTTATCTTCATCAATATATTTTATCCTATTAAATTCTAGACTCGCAGCTATGGTATCTGCTGTAACATTTATTATATTGAACTTTTTACCTTCCTTATTCTCCCAGCTTCTCAGATTAAGATGACCATTTATCAGTACCCGGTCACCTTTCTTTAGAGAGCCTGCACAGTTTTCTGCCATACTATTCCAGCATGTAATATTAAAAAAATCCACACTTTCTGATTCCCTGCCTTCCTTATCCATCCATCTTCTCCCCACAGCTATGCCCATCTCACAAATAGCCGTGCCTTCATTAGTATATTTTATTTCTGGATCTCTGGTAAGATTTCCCAGCAGATTTATTTGATTTAATTGACTCATATAACCTCCCCTGGTTTTTTAAAATTAACTTTAAATTTAATATAGTTTATAATCAAACTCATAAGAATCACACAACCCAAACTCCCTGTCCCAGGGGTATTTTATCCTTACACGGGAACTGGAGCTAACTGTCTTTAAATTTCCAAGGCCTACCCTGTCCAATATAGCTAATCTTACCTCCTTCTCAACTGATACTTCTACCCTTTCATATCCGATGTTTAACTTTCTAAGTCGGCAATTACTTTCACTGGCCATCTTCTCCGCCATAATATCAATACCCTCATGTCTAAAGAAAAGCATCTGCTGGACTATGGACAGTGCTATAGACTCTGAAACAGCTTTGGTATCTTCTCTTGCTATGTATATACAGCAAAGGTCAAATAATGCCAGCAATATAAATATGCAGATTGTGGCTAGAACCACAAAAAATATAGCACTGTTTCCTTTTTGGACTTTCAGCATCTTATTATTTTCCACCCTAATAACATTCCATCATCATGCTGGTATCTGCTTTTACTTTCACCGCATCTCCTAATATCTCTTCCATTAACTTCATTAAGCCACCAGGAGATTGAGAAATATATACTGTTACCATGTCTCCGACGCCTCTATTTGAAGCACTGGCTGGCTCTATTATGATTTCTGAATCCTTTCCGCATAATCTTTTTATAGTTGCAATTGCCAGGTTATTATCATTAGTGGTAGATATTATCCTTGCTGCTTCCCTGGAAGCCTGCTGAATGATATTTTTTTTGTATACAGTAAAACCTATCTGGGAAGCAGCCAGGATAATTATTATTACAAAAGGTATTATCATAACAAATTCCAGAGTCGATTGACCTTTTTGATCTTTGCACATTCTATTACTACTCCTTGATGAATTCATATGATTTCTGTTTATAAATATTTAATAATAAGACCTGGCTGCAGACCCTCCGATAAAAGTGTGCCCTCATATAAGATTAGATATCTTCTCAAATGCTTTTGATATGATATCTACGATATAGGGTTTACCTACGGAGACAAGTACTGCTGATATGATCCCCGCGATTACCATAACCATTGCATACTCCAGTGTAGATTGCCCTTTTTGACACAATAGCATTCTCTTCTTCAAATACTCAGCTGCTTTAAGTAGTATTTTCATATTCACCTCCCTACACCTCTAATTTTCTGTGATATCATTTTCACCTCTTTCCTCTTATTTATTGTGCTTTTGTACATTTACATTATATAATTTACCATATAAATATTATTGTGTAAATATATAAATGTATATTTATTTAAATATTTTGGATATAGAATGCCCGTCGGGGAAAAGCGAGGCGAATTGATTTAAGGGTTTCATATTATTTATAGAATTAAATATGTACCTTAATATAAAAAAGCTAGCGTTAGGAATTCTTAACCAGCTGTTAATAATAGATTCAATAGCCAGGGAAAGAAATATTTTAAAAACAGTGTATTCTTGCATGAAGAGAAGAATCTGAAATATAGTTTTAGTAATTAATCCGCCGATTATAATATAATAATACTGCTATGAAGTATTTATTATATATCTTAATAGTATTTTTAATTCTTCTTATTTATTGCAGAATAGAATAGGACATTGTTGCAAGGGAAATTCCCCAGTATTGCAGAGTAGAATTCCTCAATAATGCAAGATAGGCCATTGAAGGCACCAGCTATAATATTTCCTTGTACTTTGATAACCACAGTACTGGCAGACATAGCATTTTCTTTTCTTTACCTTGTAGAAATTGGTTTCTTTTTTACACTTTATGCATACTTTTAAATGTCCGTA
>CAYROY010000052.1:0-6631 GCA_964426155.1 uncultured Actinomycetota bacterium | reverse complement strand
CATAAGCCCTTGCACCTTTGCATTCAGGATCATATGCGAAAATATGTTTGCCGAAGCTCGGAGCTTCGGCTAGCCTTATATTACGTGGTATTATTGTTTTAAAGACCCTGCCCGGGAAATTCTTTTTTGCTTCTCTTACAACCTGGTTTGAAAGTTTTGTCTTTGTGTACATTGTAAGTACCACACCAATAATCTCCAGTTCGCTATTAAGATTTTTTCTTACCAATTCTACTGCCTGAAGAAGATTGGCTATCCCTTCAAAGGCAAAATATTCACATTGCAGGGGAATAATTACTTCTCTGGTAGCCGTGAGTGCATTTATTGTAAGGAGGCCGAGAGCAGGCGAGCAGTCAACCAGTATGTAATCATAATACTGTTTTAACTTATCGAGTACTTTTTTTAATCTGTATTCCCGCTTGAGAGTTGATACAAGTTCTACTTCAGCCCCGGATAGTTTTTCTGAAGAAGGCAGAATATCCAGACCTTCATAAACCGTGTTAAACACCGCTTCTTCAGGTGCAATTTGGTTATGATTTATTATTACATCGTAAACTGAGTTTTTAATATCTTTCTTATAAATTCCAAGTCCGCTGGTTGCATTACCCTGTGGATCGAAATCCACCAGAAGAATGCTTGCTCCACTGTTAGCAAGATAGGCTGAAATATTTATAGCAGTTGTGCTTTTTCCGACTCCGCCTTTCTGATTTGCTATTGATACAATCCGGCAAGTCTTATTATTTTTTTCTGCCATAGGGCTATAAGAAATTTATTGAACTTAATAATTTTATAATAAAATTGAAAATATTTTAAAGGAAAATTATGAATAAATATTATTTTTGAATTAAAATATACTTGTTAAAATAGAAACAGCCCTTTATAAATTATAGAGGGCTGTTTCTATTAACTGTAATCAAGAATTACGAATATTAATATTATTCTATATTTAAATTCTTTGCTGCAGAAAAGGCCTGGAAGCTACCAGTTTTATCTTCTATACTGTCAGAGGGATTTTTTTCACCATTTTCTTGAAGATAAAAGGGTCTTTTTCAAGCGTATTCTTTACGACTTCGTCTATGTTGTTTACAAAAACAAGATTGATCCCCTTAAGTATAGATCTGGGGACTTCTTCCAGGTCTTTTTTGTTCTTTTCTGGAATTATTACTTTTTTGAGTCCTGCCCTTTTGGCTGCAAGCAGTTTTTCTTTAAGGCCTCCTATGGGCAGCACCCTGCCCCTCAGGGTTATTTCTCCTGTCATTCCAATATCTCTTATTACAGGTATACCTGTAAAAGCAGATACAAGCGAAGAAGTCATGGTTACTCCTGCAGATGGTCCATCTTTGGGGATCGCACCGGCGGGGACATGTATATGTATATCTGAATTATTAAATATCTCTTCGTCAATACCAAGTTCATTTGACTTTGATTTTATGTAGCTTAAAGCTGCCTTAGCAGACTCCTGCATTACATCTCCCAGTTTACCGGTAAGCTGCATCTTTCCGCTACCCTTATAATATGTCGATTCGATAAGAAGTATATCTCCGCCGACAGGCGTATATGCAAGGCCTGTAGCAACACCGACCCTGTTTTTATCTTCTATTTCGCTGGGTTGTATCTTTGATACACCAAGATATTTTCTAACCTTTTTTTCAGTAATAATCTTTGTATACTTTTTATTCTCAACTATTTCCCGGGCTATCTTCTTGCAGATATTTGCGATCTCCCTTTCAAGATTTCTTACACCGGATTCTCTGGTGTATTCTTCTATTATCAGGTAAACAGAATCTCTGGAGAACTTAACATCATATTTATCTATTCCCTGTTCTTTAAGCTGCTTTGGTATCAGATACTTATTAGCTATATGTAATTTTTCTTCAGAGCTATACCCTGGTATTTCTATTACCTCCATCCTGTCTCTCAGTGCCGGGTGTATGGTGTCCAGAATATTAGCTGTAGTGATAAACATAACATTTGAGAGGTCGAAAGGAATTTCAAGATAATGATCCCTGAAAGAATTATTCTGCTCAGGGTCAAGGACTTCAAGTAATGCTGAAGAAGGATCACCTCTGAAATCTGCACCGACCTTGTCTATCTCATCAAGCATAAATACGGGGTTATTAGTTTTTACCTGTGAAAGTCCCTGTATTATCCTTCCCGGAAGAGCACCGACATATGTTCTCCTGTGGCCTCTTATTTCTGCTTCGTCCCTTATACCACCAATCGACATCCTTATGAACTTTCTACCGGTTGCTCTTGCGATAGATTGGCCCAGAGATGTTTTACCCACTCCCGGGGGTCCCACAAAGCATAATATTGGACCTTTTGTGGTTTTACCCTTAAGCTTTCTAACTGCAAGATAATCGAGTATATGGACTTTTACCCTTTCTAAATCATAATGATCAGTATCAAGTACATCTTTTGCACTTTTTATATCCAGTAGATCCTTTGTCTTTTCTTTCCAGGGGACATCAAGCATCCAGTCTATATATGTCCTGATATATGAATGTTCAGGTGACATTGCAGGAATACTTTCGAGTCTTTTTATTTCCTTTTCTACTTTTTTTCTTGCTTCCGCAGGCATTTTTTTCTTTGCCAGCTTTTTCCTCAGGTCATTTGTGATTGCCTCGGATTCATCGGACTCTCCAAGTTCTTTTTTAATGGTCTTTAACTGCTGCCTGAGATAATATTCCCTCTGGGTCTTTCCCACCTCTTTTTGTACCTTATCTCTTATCTGGGACTGTACTTCGAATTTTTTCAATTCTTCACCAAGTAATTTTGTCAGAAGCTTTAACCTTCTGGGTATATTGTTCTCTTCCAGAATTTTCTGTTTCTGTGCTGTGCTGGAAAGAAGATATGATGCAAAAAGATCCGCCTGTACGTCAGACCTTGAGATATTAGTTGCAGCAACCACAAAAGCAGTTGGAAGAGGTATCCCCAGCTGAATAAACTTTTCTATCTGGAGCCTTATTGTAGTATTTGTATTCTTCATTTCTTCATCTTCGGCATACGGAGGTTCTTCTACAGCTTCTGTGGCAACCCTGAAATAAGGATCTGTCTGGGTAAAATATTTTATTCTTACTCTGGATATACCTTCAACAACGCATTTTATCTCGTCCTTGGATACATTTACCAGTTGTTTAATAGCGCAGGCAGTTCCTACTTCATATAGATCACCCTTTTCCACGATTTCTTTATTTTCCTCTTTCTGTGCCACGACTACTATAATATTGTGTTCTTTTGAAGCATTTTCTACTGCTTCGAGAGATTTTTTTCTTCCCACAACCAGCGGAGTTGCAAGGTAGGGGAATACCACACTATTTTTTAAAGATAGAAGAGGAAGTTCTTCGGGTATTTTTATTTTTTCTACTTTCTCATCTACCAATCTTTCTTTAGCTACCACTTTATATCAACTCCTATTAATATTTTTTATTATTTAATTTTAAGTCTTTATCAACAACAGAAATATATTTTATATAGGTATTATAACAGATAATAATTAAAAATACTAAAGATTTTTACTATAATAGGAAAAATTATTTTCACTTTAAGTAAAAAATATTTTATCAATAATATTTTATTTTTTAAAGTTTTTAAGGAATAATATAATTATATTATCTTATCCTATACATTTTGATAAAATTTAAGTTTAATTCAAAAATTTTGACATGTTCTGATAAAATTAATTTATTTATATATTGTTTTTAAATTGCTAACAGTTTGGGATTTTTAGAGAGGAGATTAAGTTGAAGACTGATCTAGAATGCATTCCCTGTATATTAAGGCAGACGGTTAACATAATTAATATAAGTGGGATTGATCATAAGACCGGTGAAAAAGTTGTAAGAGAAGTACTGAAAAAATTGGAAAAATTAGATTTTGGAAAATCTCCTGCATTTAATACTGATATAGGATATCACTCGTTTTCAAAAATAACTGGCATAGAAGACCCTTACAGGAATATAAAAAAAGAATGTAACAGTGAAGCAATAAAGTTATATCCGGAACTGGAAAAAATTGTATCTGATTCAGGGGATAGTTTATATGCAGCTGCTAAGATTGCAGTAGCCGGTAACGTAATAGATTTTGGAGCGCATATCACGGCAGGAGAAAAACTAAATTTAGAGAAAGTAATAGATGAGATTATAAAAATACCCCTTGCTCATGATGACTACAGGATATTCGAAGAGGATCTAAAAGGTGCTGAAGAAATATTATATCTGGGAGATAATGCAGGAGAGATAGTGTTTGACCGTGTATTTATTAATCAGATAATAAAAGGTGAAAAGAGGGTCATTTTTTCCGTAAAATCCGGTCCGATAATAAATGATGCAACGCTGGATGATGCAAGGGAAGTCAGATTGGACAGTCTGGTCAAGATAATAGCTACCGGGAACAACTGTATTGGAATAAATTTACAGCGGTCATCCCGGGAGTTTATGGAACAGTTTGAAAATGCTGATATAATAATTAGCAAAGGGCAGGGAAATTTTGAATCACTTGACGAGGTAAAGGGTAAAAAAATATTCTTCCTTCTTAAGGCTAAATGCAAAAAAATAGCCCGTGAACTTGGGGTTGACTATATGGATATAGTTTTTAAGAGGTCAAAATATTATAGATGATACTTGAGATCAGTAACCAAGTTCCCTTAATCTTGATTCATTTATACCAAAATAATGTCCGACCTCATGCAGCACAACCCTTTTTATATTTCTTCTTAATGTCTGCCTGTCTTTGCTGACAGCTTCAATCGGCTTTTTATATATGATTATCCTGTCAGGGAAAAGCTGGCCTCTTGAAGTTTTTGAGGTCATTGGAACACCGTGGTATAGCCCCAGCCTGTAATGAGAGACTCCAGTTTTTTCTTCAAAAAAAGGGCCGGTTTCTTCATCCTCGATTATAAAACTGATATTTTTAAATTCTTTCCTGAATTTTGAGGGTAAATTATCCAGTACCTCAAGTATTTCTTTTTCAAATTCCTCTATACTTATTTCCATAAAATTGTATTATATGCGTAAATTGGTTTAATAAGTCTTAATTAATATTATAATATTATCTTTAATCCGGTAAATAGCAAATTAAAGATTCAGGAGAAAGAAATTTGATGGGGTCTATCATAAGACAGGTTGTATCTACAAAAGACCGGACTATATTTTCAGAAGGGAGAGCTTCAAGGCCGCATTATAACAGGGATAAAGTAAGAAGGGAAAAATTAAAAAGATATGAGCTATAAAATCAACTGGTCGTAATATTTAAAAATAATAGGGGATAAATTAATTGGACTTCTTTCATGAAATAATTAAATGGGCCGAGATAGCGAGTACAGGAGTATTTTTAATAATTTTTCTGGGAAAGACTTTTTATCTAAGGAGGAAGGCAGGATTAAACGCAATAATACTCAGGACGGGTAACGGTATCGACGGCAATATTTTTGTGATAGTATCTGTTGTTTTAGTAAATATATGGATAACTTTTATACTTTTATTTCTATTGAATGAAACTTTCAGGAAATGGCTCAATCCATTATATTTTTCCATAATGGATGTAATATGGATAAAGGTTATTGGGTTGATTTTACTTATTACATCATTTATTTTTTTAGTTTCGGCATATATTGTACTGGGTAACTCCTGGCGTCTGGGCATAGATATACAACATCCCGGAAGGCTGGTTACAGATGGTATATACTCTATATCGAGGCACCCGATATATTTATTTTTTGATTTGTATTTTCTTTCTATTTTTTTGCTGAATTCAAATATTGCCTTTTTAATATTTACAGTGGTTATATCTGTAATTCTGCATTTACTGATATTATTTGAGGAAAAATATATGATAGACCTATATGGTGCGATTTATAAAAAATACAAGATTGAAGTAAAAAGATATCTTTCTCCTGTAAGAATTTTTAACACCAGTAGCATAGGCCAGGATAATACTATTGAATAGGGTAGCTAATAGGCTGTTTCAAATACAGATTTTGTTTGCCCTAATTACCATCTGACCGGTGAACTAAATAAGATTCGTGTACGTATACTGAGAATTAGTCTTACTATCCTTCTAATAAGATCTGTTTTAAATTGATCTCTCAAACTCATCTTTTTAAACACCCAATAGACATAAATTGTGATTTAGGATTATAAGATGAATTTACTTTAATGATGTTATAAAACCGGATAAATCAGAATTTCAATAATTTTTCTACGATAATTCTACTTGTTTTTTATTATAACATATCCATTAAAATTTTGTCTGTTATTTTTAGATATTCCGGAAAATATTTTTTATCTGTTTTTATTTGGAGTAGCTTTAAATTAGATTGTGTGTAATAATTATTACAGTTATATAATATTAATATAATAAATGTTTAAATTATTAATATTAAAATATAATATTGGTAATCTTTATAAGTTTAAAAAATTTAATAGTTTGCCTAATATAAAATAATAAAGAGGAGGATTAAATGGCAAAACTGGAAAAGATAGAAGGAATAGGACCAGACTATGCCAGGAAACTTGGGAACCTGGGTATAAAGACCACAGAAGCTCTTCTGAGAAAGGGAGCATCTCCGGAAGGCCGAAAGGAAATCGAAGAGAAGAGCGGAATAGGCCATAAGCTTATACTGGAATGGGTCAAT
>CAYROY010000051.1:0-2993 GCA_964426155.1 uncultured Actinomycetota bacterium | reverse complement strand
ACAGAAGCTCTTCTGAGAAAGGGAGCATCTCCGGAAGGCCGAAAGGAAATCGAAGAGAAGAGCGGAATAGGCCATAAGCTTATACTGGAATGGGTCAATCTTGCAGATCTTTTCAGGGTTAAAGGTGTTGGTGAAGAATACTCGGACCTTCTGGAAGAAGCTGGAGTCGATACTATAGTTGAACTATCCAGAAGGAAAGGCGAAAATCTCTATGAAAAAATAATTGAAGTCAACAATTCTAAAAAACTTGTAAGGCGTCCTCCTTCAAAAGGAATGATAGTTGAATGGATTGAAGCAGCAAAGAAGCTTCCCAGAGTTATTACATACTAAACAAATTAAGTACGGAAAATAATAAAAATATAGTTATTAATTAATATAGTTATTAATTATTATTTTTATTTTAGGCTGTTGCCAGAGACCTGTAGTGCAAACCTACCAGGGAGAATCCTATTGCATAGGGAAACATTGCAGGTTTTTTAAACAGGCTCCAGATTAAGAGCTTCCAGAAATACCTTCTACCCTTTTGTGTTACACCAAGCAACCACAAAGAGCTTACAAAAGCCCTTATGTGGTATAATTTTAATTTGGGCATTTTTAATTTAACAGGTTTGTATTCATTGAGAAGAGTTTTAATTCTTTCATAATACTGTTTTGGGGCATATATTGTGGAAATCACTTTTTCATAACCCTTTATAAGAATATCTTTATCCATATTTGGTATAAAATTAAGACTGTTTATTCCTACATTATTACCGCTTGGTTTTTGGATTAGCCTGTTTGTTTCTTTTAGTCTCTTACACAGTCTGGTCTTTGGAAGAGCTGTAAGCAAGCCTACCATAGCAGTTACTATTCCGCTTTTCTGGATAAAATCTATCTGGCTTTGAAAGATAGATGGTTTATCATGGTCGAAACCTACTATGAAGCCACCCTGGACTTCAAGGCCGCAATTCTGCATGGTTTTTATTGAACTCAGAAGATCCCTGTTTCTATTCTGGATCTTTCCACATTCTGCCAGACTATCATCGTCGGGAGTCTCTATTCCAACGAATACAGTCGTAAACCCTGCTTCCGTCAGTAGATCTATTAATTTTTTGTCATCAGCAAGATTAATCGATACCTGTGTATTAAAAGAAAATGGATATTTTTTATCCTTCTGCCATTTTATTATAGCGGGCAGAAGAAACTTCTTAATTCTATTTTTATTCCCGATAAAATTATCATCAACGAAGAAAATACCGCCTCTCCAGCCAATATTGTAAAGTGATTCAAGTTCAGCAAGTATCTGTTCTTCTGTTTTATATCTCGGTATCCTGCCGTTGAGCTGAACTACATCACAGAACTCACAGTTAAAAGGGCATCCTCTGGAAAACTGTATACACATTGAATTATAGTAGTAAGGGTTGATAAGGCTCCAGTCAGGAATAGGTGTTTTGGCCATATCAGGGAAGTTTTCATTCTTATAAAGTTTCTCCATTTTTCCCTTTTCAAGATCCTCTATAATCTTATAAATTGATTCCTCAACCTCTCCCAGTACCAGATGATCAACTTCTGGAAAATCTTCGTAGCCTGTGGTAAATAAAGGTCCTCCGGCTACTACAGGTTTGTTATACTTTTTTGCAAGGCTGATAACTTTCTTTGCAGCATTCTTCTGAACTATCATGGCACTTAGAAATAAATAATCGGCCCATTTAATATCCTTCTCCTCAAGATTATCAGTATTCATATCAATAAGTTTTTTGTCCCAGCGAGATGGGAGCATTGCACTTACTGTTAAAAGACCGAGCGGGGGATATGCCGCTCTTTTACCAAGCAATCTCATAATCTTTTTAAATCCCCAGAAAGTATTTTCATAATCTGGATATACCATCAATATTTTCATAATTATTCACAACTCCTGATTTTAGCTTTTATAAGCTAGTAAACTATTTTTTATAAATATATATTATCCCATATCTTTTAATAGATTTATCCTAAATTGTCAAATTATATTGTAATTTGACCTATGATAGACATAATTGATCTATAAATCTAAAGACCTCATTAAACTATAAACGATTTTTAAAGATTAAAGTTTTTAAATTTTGTTAATTTACTGAGCGGACTTGTTCTTTCGTCTCGCTTGCGCTCGCTGGTCAGACGCAGACTCCCTCGCTTTGCTCGGTCCGTCTTTTCAAGTCCTACGAAACATGGATCCACCATGTTTCTAAACGGTATGATTTATTCTTTAGTGGCAATAAGTGATTATTTTAATGGTGGAGATGAGCGGACTTGAACCGCTGACCTCTTGTCTGCCAGACAAGCGTTCTCCCAGCTGAACTACATCCCCACTCGACAATATAATATTTTAAAAAATCATTAAAAAAAAGTAAATTTATTAATATTGATTATCTAGATGTTAAAATTTTATCCTGAATATTATAATATAAATGAATGCCCTTTTTAGTATAGATGAATAACCATTCTTAGAATAAAAAAATATTTAATAAAAGATTCTGTTATTAAATTTTATATTTCATGGTAAGAATCCCATGGGATCCTGTGGCGCTCCATGTATTCTTATCTCAAAATGAAGATGTGGTCCTGTAGACCATCCTGTTGATCCGATATTTCCTACAGGCTTGCCCCTTTCAACCATCTGCCCAATTGTGACTTTTATATTTGAAAGATGCGCGTACCAGGTGGCATATCCGCCTCCATGGTAGAGCATTACAGAATATCCGTATCCACCAAAATACCCTGCCTGTATCACCTCTCCGCCTGCTGCGGCCTTGACGGTAGTTCCATATGGAGCAGCTATGTCTATACCTGTGTGAAATCTATTTATTCCGAATATTGGATGTATCCGCCATCCAAAACCCGAGACTAACTGTCCCGAAGCAGGCCATAGAAGTTTCCCGGAAGGAGGAATACCGTATTTATAGCTTTCAAGTATTTTTTTGAGTTCTTCTTCTTTTTTGGCGAGTTCTGCCTCCATATTGATAAGTTCCTGTTTG
>CAYROY010000050.1:0-4022 GCA_964426155.1 uncultured Actinomycetota bacterium | reverse complement strand
CTTATTTAAAGGATATAATAGAAGAGGCAGAACCTTTTTCTAAATATAATAACGTAATAATCACTACATATGACGGCTCTGTAATCCGGCTGGATTACGATGATACTAAGAGTAATCGCCTGTCTTTTGATCCAAAAGACGGATGGATTGTTATGGATCCAGATTACCCTGATGAAACAAGTATTAAGATGATAGAAGAAATAACTCTGATATCACAGAGTAAAGATTCATTTTATGAATATGGGATGGATATAATAAGTCCTGATAAAAATATATTAAGGATTACACCCGGGCAGGCCTACGGCAAGACTGCAGATTATCTAAAATATAAAGGAGATGCTCCTGTCGGGAGTAGTCTTGGTGAGGCGCAGTCATCTGTATATTCATTAGAAAAAATAATGAAAATAGAAGATCTTTTAGGATATGAGATTTCGGGAAGCATTATTGTAATGGGCAGGGACGGAAATATTTTGTATGCAGAAGTAAACAGCGGTTATATTGAACTTGAGGATAACCATTTCAATTATATTGATGGTAGAACAGAGAAAGCAGTAGTCGGAGATGTAGCAGGAGTTATTATAGATGCGCCCTCCGGAAGCATAATGGACGTCTATCGTGATTTAAAATATCACATTGACTGTGGTGAAAAAGTTATGCTTATCATACTTGATGGACTTGGCTATCATCAGTATAGATATGCAGTTGATAATGGTTATATTGATTTTATGGATGAAGCCATCAGTGTTAAACCTGCTGTTTCCGTTTTCAGGCCTGTTACTAATGCAGGCCTTGCTGCTATGTTTACCGGTAAATCTCCTTCGTACAGCGGTATACACGACCGTGACAGGAGAGAATCCCTGATCCCTACCATTTTTGCTGCAGTTATAAAGGATGATAAGAAAGCAGTGTATGTGGAAGGAGATATACAGATAATAAAGACAGAAATAGAAGCGGAGCTTAATATCGATCATGACGGGGACAGCGACAGGGATGATGATATATTAGAATACAGCATCAAGAATATGGATGAAGGGTTTGACCTGATGGTGGTACATTTTCATTCGATTGATGATACTGGTCATAACTGCGGTGATATTACCATGGAGACCATGGATGAGATCAATAGGCTTGACATGTATGTGGAAGAGCTTGTCTCTATATGGGAGGGGAATGTGATAATAACAGCAGATCACGGCATGCATTCTACTGAAGATGGAGGCTCTCACGGAGAATTCCGTTATGAAGACATGATAGTGCCATATATTGTTTTTTCGCCCAGTGGATGATTAATATTTAAAAGAGTAAAATCATGAAAAAGAAAAATCTGATTATTGTCATAACAGTTCTTGCGGTCCTTATTGCTGTAGTGGCTACAGCAGCCTTTTTAAATGCAGGAAATATCAGACAGAAAAGGGAGCAGGAAAACGAAGCTTATATAGTTATCAAAAAGAGAGGCGAAAAACTGGCGGAAATAGATATGGATAGCTTAAAGCTTATAGGGGAGGTTGATTTTATGGCTGATCTCGATACCAGTGAGACAGGGCCAGTTAGTCATAAATACACGGGAGTCCCGCTTATCAGAGTCCTCGATTGGGTTGGTATGGAAACATCTGATGAAGAGGTTGTAATAGCAAGAGCACTGGACGGCTATACAGTAGCTTTTAATATTTCTGAAGTTAAAGATAAAGATAATATATATATAGCCTATAAAATAGACGGCAAGTATATGGCTGCAGGGAGCCAGGGAGGCTCCGGCCCTTTCCAGATAATTGTCAGGAAGGACCCATACAGTCAGAGGTGGTGCAAATTTGTGATGGAGATAGAACTTGAATGATCTATCCGCTTGAAATAAAGAATCTCAGTTTTAGATATGATCAGGAAGGCAAAAATATACTTAACAGTTTAAGCCTTAAGATCAACAGCAGCAAGATAACTGCGATAACAGGTCCAAGCGGAAGCGGTAAGAGCACCCTGTGCTACTGTATTATGGGAATCATACCCCATATATATCAGGGAGTGCTGGAGGGAGATGTACTTATTTACGGGAGACCGGTATCAGAAATGAAAGTATCCGAAATCGCAGTTAATGCCGGTATCATATTTCAGGATCCGGATACACAGCTTTTTTCGCCAGAGGTAGAAGATGATATAGCTTTTGGACCGGAGAACCTTTGTCTGGACCGTAAAGAAATTGACAGGAGGATAGTAGAAAGCCTTGAGATGACTGGTATGCAGAAATATCGATTTTCTAGTCCAGACAGGCTTTCAGGCGGCCAAAAGCAATTAATAGCAATTGCTTCCGTACTTTCACTAAATCCCGGGATAATAATATTTGATGAAGCCATGTCCCAGCTTGATGAAAGTTCATCCGCAAGGGTAAAAGCAATAATGAGGGAACTGAAAGAGAATGGAAGAGCAGTGGTCGCAGTAGAAAATGAATTAAAGAATCTGGAAATGGCAGACAGCATTTATTTCCTCGAAAATGGAATTTTGTATGAAGAAGAGATAAATGGTTAGTTATTTAAGTCATTTTATAAGGAGATCTTCTGGGATTTATAGAACTTAAAAATGTATATTTCAGTTATGACGGAAACATGCCGGTCTTTGAAAATATAAGCCTTACTTTTTCTGGCACCGGCTGTACCGTGATAACGGGGCCAAATGGCAGCGGGAAAACAACTCTGGGGAAATTAATGATTGGAATTATAGAGCCGCCTAAAGGTTCAGTACTGCTTGAGGGAAAGTGTATTAAGAATTTTACCCCTGGGTATATAGGTCAAAAAATAGGCTATCTTTTTCAAAATCCCGATCTGCAGTTATTTACTCTGAATGTGAGGGATGAATTATCATTCTCAGACAGATTTATGGGGCACAGGAACGATAGTATCGAAAGTGAAGTAGATGAAATTTTAAGAATATTTCAGCTGTCTATGCTTCAGGAAAGGATACCATTCAACCTGAGCAGGGGTGAGAGACAGAGGCTTGCGCTTGCCTGTCTTATTATCAACAGGCCAGGTTTTTTAATCCTTGATGAGCCCACCACCGGCCTGGACAGCACTGGAAAAAAAATATTAATTGATATTTTAAGAAGTCAGATTAAAAACGGGACAGGGATTTGTATCATAAGTCATGATAATTGTTTTATAAAAGCTCTTGACTGCAGGGTAATCAGAATAGATAAGAGAAAGATTGTGTATGAAAATATTTAAAAGACTGGATGTAAGGACAAAAATAATAATTGTTTTATGTCTCTCCACGCCGGCAGTAATTATTCAGGACCCTTACATACTTACTTTATTGTTTGTCGTATCGATTCTTCTATCTTTATTTACAGGAAGCAATTTAAAAATGGTATTTAAAAAATTATCAAATATCTGGTATATATTTCTAATTCTCGTATTATTGCAGAGCATATTTGTAAAATCGGGCCAGAAGCTTCTTTCAATAGGAGGATTAACCATATTAACAGCAGGGGGTATCATAAAAGGAGTAGAGTTTATACTAAGGCTTATGATAATAATAATATCGGCTACAATCATGACCACTTCAAATCATAAAGAGATAATACAGGGTCTTAACCAGTTTAAGATCCCATATGAGATATCTTTTATGGTATCAGTGGCCATAAGATTTCTTCCGATGCTTTCTTCAGAGATAAAAAATACTCTTACAGCTATACAGCTGCGGGGGATTGAAATTGAAAAGCTTAAATTCTTTAAAAGGATAAGACTATACAGATATATTTTTTATCCTATATTGATAAATACGGTAAAAAAAGCACATATGCTATCAATTGCCATGGAAGCGAGAGCTTTCAGGGCTTACCCCTGCAGGACAAGCTATCTTTTCTTAAAGTTCAGGGCAATTGATTATATTATAATCCCGGTATCTCTTCTACTGACAGTTTCTATAATATTTTATTATTACTTTTTAAATTAAGGGGAAATTCAAATGAAGGCTTTCTCGGTGATAGGGATATCTAAAACAGGGAAGACAACAACTATTGAGAATATAATAGCAGA
>CAYROY010000049.1:0-5145 GCA_964426155.1 uncultured Actinomycetota bacterium | reverse complement strand
TGAATATTAATCTGGGAATAATAGAAAAGATTATCGAAAGACATATAGAGATACTGAAGGCTGTCGGAGGAGCTGCTAAATCGTCTGTCTGGATACAGTTAAAAGCGGATATTACGGGTCGGAACATAGAAGTTTATAAAGGACTGGAACCTGGTACGGCAGGAGCTGCGGTATTGGCAGGGAAAGGGTGCGGAGTCTTTTCTTCACTTAAAGAGGGTAGCGATGTTCTGCTGAAACACTTTAAAAAATCTGTGTACGAGCCTAATGGTAAAAAGCGCATCCAATACGTAAATGAATATAATAATTACTTGAAAATCAGGGAAAAGCTGATGAATGTTCTTTCCCAAAAATAAAAAGTTAAGAATAAAAAAGGAGAAAAAATTAGTAGATATCAAAAATAATGTGACAAATTTTTCCATATTCATATAAATGTTAAGTTTATAAAAATATATAAAATAGGTATAAAAAAGAAATATCAAATCCTTATTATATTTATTTTATCAGGAGTAATAGGGAACAGGGATCATATTGGCACTACTCATATACTTTTATATACCGGCATCTATTTATTATAAAAAGATAGGAGGCAGAACCAGGTGAAAAAAAGAGTTTTAGGAAGGACGGGCCTTGAAGTTTCAGAATTAGGCCTGGGTGGGCTATTTGCATCTTCACATGGTTTTGATTTTGAAAAGGCAAAGGCTACAATATGTGAAGCGGTAGAGCTGGGTATTAATTATATCGACACGGCCCCAACGTATTTGAATGGTGAAAATGTACTGGGAACTGTACTCAAGACCGTTAAAAAGCCGGTAATACTTTCAACAAAAATTGGTGGTTATCCAGAACCCTTTGATCCCAGGGATAAGAAACAATTATTCAGGTCTGTAGAGGACAGCCTTAAAAGACTTAACCGTGACTATATAGATATTCTAATGATTCATGAGCCTGACAGGCCGCGGCAATATGACTGGTGGAGCGAGGATACAACCGAACTTGCAGGTCCTGTATTAGAAGTGATGAACTCTCTTAAGAGAGAGGGTATAATCCGCTATTCAGGCTTAGGTGGAACTACTGCATACGAGATGGCCAATATAATAAAACTTGGAGATTTTGATGTAGTATTGACCGCCTTCCAGTACAGTCTTCTCTGGAGAGAAGCAGCAATCGATATAATACCTGCGGCAAAAGAAAAGAATATGGGAATAATAATAGGCTCTGCTCTGCATCACGGCACTTTTGCTCAAAGATACAGTGATGAAGTTATAAACGGAGCTAAATGGCTTAGCAGTCCGAGGCGCAGGCAGTTATTGAAATTATATAATATGCTGGATGAACTCAATATGTCTATAATAGAGATGTCTTTGCGGTTCTTGTTAAGCAATCCGGACATTTCAACCGCACTTGTGGGTGCAAAGTCCAGGGAAGAGATTAGTTCATGCGCAGCGATGGCAGAAAAAGGGCAGTTACCCGAAGATGTGCTGAAAAGATTGGATGAGATCGCAGAAATGGTTCCGTTTAGACCCTATGAAGAGCCATACAACATGCCATTTAATAAAAACTATAAAGGACCTGGGTTGATAAGATGATGAAAGCAGCTGTAGTTGAGAAAATAGGGTTGCTAAGGGTGAAAAACGTAAGCAAGCCACAAATGGATGAATATGATGCATTTTGCGAGATTCTGTATGGATCAACATGTTCGGGTACCGATTGGCATGTGATAGAGGGCAAACACCCGAGGAAGGTATATTATCCTACAATACTCGGGCATGAAAGCATAGGCCGGGTAATAAAGGTCGGCAAAAAAGTTCGCAATTTTAAAGCAGGAGATCTTGTTTCGAGAGTTGGAGCGCCAGCTGCAAAGGATGGGGAGTACTATTCAAACTGGGGTGGATTTGCTGAATTTGGCATAGCAAAAGACCATTGGGCAATGAAACAGGATGGGCTGCCTGAGAAGACATGGAATAAAAGTAGAGTAAACCAGATAATACCAGACGAGATTGATCCAGCGGTTGCACCGATGATTATTACATGGCGTGAAACCTTAAGTTATATAAGAAGGCTGGGAGTCACTGGAGAAAAAAAATTGCTTATATTAGGATCAGGGGCAAATGCGATAGCCTTTGCCGCTCATGCATCCTATATTGGATTAAGCGAGATAACCGTGGTTGGAAATCTGAAAAGAAGAGATGCAGCAATAAGAGCAGGAGCTACAAGCTATCTGGACTATAAATGTAATGATATTCAAAAAGCAATAAACGCTATTATCCCGGCACAGGGCTATGACTTCATTATAGACTCAGTAGGCAAAAATGGCATGTTGAATAGCAAACTGCAGCATCTGGTTGACGGCGGGACAATATGTGTATACGGTTATGATGATTTTTTTACAAACAGCATAATTTTGTTTAACGCAAAAGGCTCATTCTATTATTACAACGGAGGATACGATGAAGAAGAAGCCCATAAAGAGATTATATCACGAATTACGCAGAAACAACTGGATGCACGTATCTGGATGGATGTAGACAATCCTTTTGAATTAAAACAGATAAATGACGCATATGACAGAGTCAGGCGCAGAGATTGCATTAAAGCACTGGTAAAAATAAAAGGGTGAAATAATATTCTTATTTATTTACTTTTATCAAGAGAATCCGGTTAAAATCTTAATTTCTTATAATATCTAATAGAGAACATCGACTTTAATTTTACTTAAGAGTTCGTCAGCTCTTTCCATAGTTCTTTCATAAGAATTATCTTTAATTGTAACGCAGCCTATGCGATCGGTATCACTATGCGGAGGTTTGACCATTTCGCCCAATTCTTTGTATTGATAGAAGAGAAAATTGCTATACCATTTCGGAATCTCAATTCTATACATGCAGCCTTTTACTGGAGCAGTTAAAAACCTGCTTGCTGCAAACATTCCATTCCAATTTATATCTATCCGGGGTTTTTCTCCTATAGTTATTTTAATTATTGATTTGACCATATCTACCCCTAAGAGATTTGGAACAAAATCAAATATTACAGGACCACTTGCAAGCCTTGGTCCGACATCTATTACTCTGGGTATACCGTCATCTCCGACAATCATATCAATATGAGCTGCTCCAGTATTTAGCCCTAAGGCTTTCGCAACTTTCTTTGCTGTCTCTTTTACTCTGTCCTGTACTTCTTCTGGAAATTTAGATGGTGCCGTCAGGCCTAAGGTCACACATTTTGGAAGAGAAGTGTTATATTTATCTGTTAAAATAATAGGTATCAATTCGCCGTCAACTATAAGGCATTCTGCTCCAATGGTAGGCCCGTCAATCCATTCTTCAACAATTATTATTTTTGCAACAGAAGCATTCATAGCTTGATCTATGCTATTTTTAAATTCATTTTCAGTTTGTGCTACAGAGATACCTCTTCCTTTTGTTCCATCAACAGGTTTTACTATTACCGGAAAATTTATTTGATTGACTCTTTTAAGAGCCTCGCTGGTTGAGGAAACACTAAATCCTTCAGAAACTGGAACTTTTTCTTTTTTTAAATATTTTTTGATTTCTTTTTTATCAGTAGCTATCCGGGCTGATTTTAACGAAATGGATTTTAAATTCATTTTTTCTGCTACATAAGCAACTGTCCGCATCCCTAAATTACTGACCATTGTTGTAATTCCGATTATATTTTTTGATTTAGCGATCTGCAATATTTTTTCATATTCCATAACATCTATATCATAACTTTCATCAGCTATAAAAAATCCAGGTGAGTTTTTATCATTATCTATAACAATAACTTTAAGACCCATTGTTTTCGCAGTTTTTATAATTGGGATCTGGTGAAGACCCCCGCCTAAAATCATAATCCATTTTTCAGTAATGTCTTTTTTGTTACTGGTATTCATTTTTCTCCTTAAAAATAAATTGCAAAAACATTTATAAATATTTTATTAAAATTTACCCTTTACCAATTATCAAGATATAGAATCATATATTATAGTATAACAAACCATTTAAAGGATTGCAGATGTTCTTGAAGAGAATTTTCCTGGCTTTAAAAAACAGCAATTTATTTTAAAAAAGAAACTTTTAGTGATCAGTAAGAAAAATTAGAGCCAGGAGAAATATCGCAGAAGATCAAATTTAAACACCGAAAAAGACTTAAATAAAACAGTATTCATTCCCAATTTTTTTCGGCGCTTCGGCGAAACCGGGTATATCATCAAAATATTATACTGCCTCATCTGGCCGGTATTAAAGTATAAAATTATTTTGACCCCAGTACCTGGCTCAGGATATTAATAGCGACCGGCGCTACAGTTTTTACAAGGTCCTGCTGTCCTCCAAGCATCGAGGCAAGTGATCCTATATCAAGACCCTCCTGTTTTTTATCCTTACCTATAATGCCCAGTATTATTGGAGCAACCATGGTAAGTAATTTACTGACTTTAGCTATGGTAAGTCCGCTTTCCCTGCTTATGCTTTTTTCTACAGCCTTTCTTTTATCTCCAAGGACATGATCTAATATTCCGTTTCCTGGACCTTTTTGGTAATTGCTGATGTAGCCTGAAAGATCATCTAAAATACTTCCGTCATGATCTTTATCAAGTGCATTCGCCAGAGCTGCTGCACCCTCTTTCTTTGACGTATTATTTGCAAGTGCACCTGTCAGCAGTGCCGAGATCTCGGTGACTGCTTCTTTTGTCTTGTCTTCCGGTGCCTTTATTTTTTTACTCATCTGGCTGATATTCTGGCTGCCCAGTGCCCCTAAAAGAGCTTCTATTATTGAAGCATCCATCTATAACCTCCATTATCAAATTTTATATCATTATATATCACCATATACCTTTTTATTTATGGTTACAATATAAAGTATAAAGTTGGTATTTAGAAGCAAAGAAGTATGAAGTCCTGAATACATAGGCGGTAATTTTTTATAAAGCAAATTATATATTATAATTATATTCATAAGACGCTAAAGATATTAAAATAATTCCTGGTGAGCTGAATCAAAGCAATAAAAGGGAGGAAGAATATTTTGCGTTACACAAAGCTTGGTAAGACCGATATAGAGGTTTCTGTTGTAGGATTAGGTGCATGGGCGATAGGCGGATGGATGTGGGGCGGTACTGATAGGAGCCAGTCGATAAGGGCT
>CAYROY010000048.1:0-4117 GCA_964426155.1 uncultured Actinomycetota bacterium | reverse complement strand
AAAATAATCAGTGGGTGGGAGGGGATCCCACCCAGAGGAGGGTCAACTGAAAAAGTAAATTTCAGTTTCAAGTAATATAACATATTGATAAATTTTTATAAATATTTTTATGAAATATTATCAAAAATAATTAATAAATATCTTTATAACA
This sequence comes from uncultured Actinomycetota bacterium, assembly GCA_964426155.1. GTDB lineage: Bacteria > Actinomycetota > Humimicrobiia > Humimicrobiales > Humimicrobiaceae > M55B120. The sequence continues at coordinate 3,966 of CAYROY010000048.1, read as the reverse complement.
TTAATATATTATCCATATTCTTTGATTGGATGTATTATGCAATAATTAGATATATACATTTATGGTACTAAAAAGTAATAAATTTTATCCTTTAGATATATAATTTCATACAATACCGGCCTGTAATATTGTATAATCTTTCTTAATATAAATTTTTCAAGGATAATGGAAATGTTAAAGACAAGACCTACATGGGATGAATATTTTGTTGCGATAACCAGACAGGTCGCTACCCGTTCAACCTGCCTGAGGAGAAAGGTGGGAGCTATAATAGTAAAGGATAAAAGGATACTTACCACCGGCTATAACGGAGCCCCGAAGGGCGTTAAGAACTCCCTGGAAATAGGGACGTGCCTGAGGGAAGAGCTCGGAGTCCCCTCAGGTGAAAGGCAGGAGATATGCAGGGGTCTGCATGCCGAGCAGAATGCAATACTCCAGGCAGCATACCACGGTGTGAGCATAAAGGGCGCTGTGATGTACTGCACCACCCAGCCGTGCATAACATGCAGCAAGATGATCATAAATGCCGGGATAGTAAAGATTTATTACCTTGAAGACTACCCGGATCCTCTTGCGATTCAGATACTTGACGAGGCGGGGGGAGAATATGTAAAACTTGATTTATAGACCTGCCCTGTCCGTACACTCTATTTATTTGAATTAAGCCCCATATAAAGTATAATTTTTACATACCCGGTACACAGAAAGTATTGATCCGGGAAGACCTAAATAATTTACAGTCAGAGGTTTTTTATATGGATCCAGACAGAGAATCTGCAGGGCTTAGAAATCTATTATTGATAATCCTTGCTGCGCTGGCAGCAGTACTTGCCGTAATCTATTTCATCCTTCCTCTGTCAATTTCCATAGCTGTTATCGCAAGCTCGCTTCTGGCATTTGCAGCATTTGCAGCTACACTTTTTTATTACCGCTGGGTATTCCTGAAAAAGACAGGTAAGGCAGTAAAATATATAATAGCTTCCTTTGCTGTTAAAATAATTTTTCTGGGATCTATGTTCTACCTTGCATCGAGGCTTAAGCTTATAAATATAATGGCTTTTGCGGTTTCATTTATTGTATTTTTTACAATTTTTTTATATATTGAATTGTTTCTTGTATACAGAAAGACACTATTTAAGTAGGCTGGAAGAGTTTGGAAGTACTTGAACATTTTTATATCAAAGTCCTTGTGCCGATAAAGGTATTTGGAGTAGATATCTCTATTACCAACCTTACACTGTCCATGTTCGGCGCAGCAGCTGTATTTCTGGTGCTCTTTATACTGCTTGCCCGCAGGCCGAAAATCGTACCGGGCAAAAGGCAGGTAATAATGGAAATGCTCATTTACTTTATAAAGAAAAACCTGGTCTACAACATGATAGGCAAAAAGGAGGGCGACAGGTGGGTGCCCCTGATTGGCGGCATCTTTATATTTGTCCTGGCAAACAACCTTATAGGTATCATTCCCGGAGCATATACCCCGACATCCAACCCCATGGTCACAGTGACCCTGGCAGTGATAGTATTTTTCACGGTCCAGTTTACAAACCTTAAGATGCACGGGTTTAAGGGTATCGCAAGGACCGTAGCGCCGGCAGCAGTGCCCTCATGGATGTATGTCATAGTGGTGCCCATAGAGACCATAAGCATGATAGCCAAACCTTTTTCGCTGTTTATAAGGCTTACGGCAAATATGCTGGCCGGGCACACCATCATATATGTGCTTCTGGGGCTGATACTTTATTTTAAGAATTATCTGATAGCTGTTCCGGTGGTTCCCTTTGTCATCATAATGACGATTTTTGAAATATTTGTATCGGCGATACAGGCTTACATATTTGCGGTCCTTTCCGCCATGTACATAGGAGAGGCAGTAAAGCCGAAGTATTGATCTATAGATTATAAGAATATAATTTTTTGATTTACAGGAGGAATTTTATGGATCCGAAAACAGCAGCATTGATTGCAGCAGGATTTGCAATGGGAATAGGCTCCATTGGGCCGGCACTGGCAATAGGAAACCTTGTCGGAAGGGCCCTTGACGGGATAGCCAGGCAGCCCGAGGCAGGCGGCCAGATCCAGACAGCTATGTTTATAGGCATAGCCTTTGCAGAGGCCATAGCGCTTTACGCTCTGGTAGTAGCCTTCCTGCTTATATTTGTTGCATGACAGTTTAGTATAACTTATTTTGTAAGTATTAAATAAAAGAGGTGAAAGCGATTTGGAAGAAGCACTTCAGATATTAAACCCGATGACCAGCACTATTTTCTGGTCGATCATAGTCTTTGTGATACTGGCCGTACTGCTGTGGAAGTTTGCCCTTAAACCAATAAACAATATCATATCCAGAAGGGAAAAAGAGATAAGGGAAAAGCTGGATGATGCGGACCGCAAAAACAAAGAAGCACGCAAATACCTCCAGGAACAGAAAGAAGCCATTGAGGATTCGAGGGCGGAGTCCCGGAAGATAATAGACGAGGGCAGGGAAGAAGCAAAAAAAATAAAAGAAGAAGTAGAGAAAAAGGCGCATGACAGGGCAAGGGCCATGGTAGAGGAAGCAATGGAAGAGATAGAGAGGGAAAAGAAAAGGTCCATAGCCCGTGTAAAAGATGAGATAGTAGAGATTGCCCTGGATGCTTCAAAGAAAGTGGTATCGGCAAGTCTTTCTAAGGAAGACCATAAAAAGATCATAGAAGAAAGCATAAAGGAGCTGGGAAAGGTCGAGACAGAAAGATGAACAATAAAAAGGGCGCAGACAGAACCCCGGAAGATATAAAATATACATATGGTGATGCCGCAGCTTCTGAAGGTTCCATAAGCTGCGATACATATGTCGAAGTGGTTAGCGCCGTGGAGCTTGACAGAACCATGATGGATAAAATAAAAGAATATGTTGAAAGAGCAGTGGGGCACCGGGTCATTTTAAAAAATAAGGTGGACGGTTCCATAATAGGCGGTCTTGTAATAAAAATAGGGGAAAAGGTAATCGACTTAAGTATCAGAGACAAACTCGAAGATATAAAAGAAAGCCTCAAAGCGTTTGATATAGGAGGTGAAGGGTTTGGAGCTTAAAATAGATTCGGAAAAGATTGCATCTATTATAGAAAAGCAGCTCAAGTCATATAAGAAAGAGACTGCATTTGAAGAAATAGGCATGGTCACCATGGCAGGGGACGGGATAGCCAGGATATCCGGTCTTCCGGGGGCAATGGCAGGAGAGATGCTCGAGTTTCCGGACGGCGTATACGGTCTTGCCCTGAATCTGGACAGGTCAGAGATCGGCGCAATAATACTGGGGGATTCTTCTAGGATACAGGAAGGCGACCCTGTAAAATGCACCGGCAGGATACTTGAAGTTCCCGTAGGCGATAAACTCATAGGAAGAGTAATCGACCCTCTGGGAAGGCCGCTTGACGAAAGGGGGCCTTTAAAGACAGAGACCTACAGGCCCATTGAATACGGGGCTCCTGATATTGTGAGCCGCCAGCCGGTAAAAGAGCCCCTCCAGACCGGCATAAAAGCCATAGACTCTATGATACCCATAGGAAGAGGCCAGAGGGAGCTTGTCATAGGCGACAGGAGCACCGGAAAGACAGCAATACTTATAGACACAATTTTAAACCAGAAGGACAAGGATGTTATCTGCATATATGTTGCGATAGGGCAGAAGACATCCAATGTTGCAAAAATAATCGACAGGTTAAAACGCAGCGGAGCCATGGAATATACAATCATAGTCTCGGCTTCCGCCCGGTATCCTGCATCCATACAGTACATAGCCCCCTATGCCGGATGCGCATTAGGTGAATATTTCATGTATAAAGGCCAGCATGCCCTCGTACTCTACGACGACCTTTCCAAGCAGGCTGCAGCCTACAGGGAGCTTTCACTGCTTCTGCGCAGGCCCCCGGGAAGAAAGGCCTATCCGGGAGATATATTCTACCTCCATTCAAGGCTCCTGGAGAG
>CAYROY010000047.1:0-6902 GCA_964426155.1 uncultured Actinomycetota bacterium | reverse complement strand
TACAGGGAGGGAAGGGTCCCCCTGCATACCCTCAGAGCGAATATTGATTATGGGTTTGCAGAAGCTAATACTACGTTTGGAAAGATAGGGGTAAAGGCCTGGATCTATCTTGGTGATATTATTCTTGATGATACCAGTGGTGAAAAAGTCTCAGAAAAACTACAGGAAGAATCAGGGAGACAGGTAAAGAAGGCGGGAGTCCAGCCAGGAAAAGGTAAAAGAGGTAAAAAAAGCAGGGACATAAGAAAGACTGTTATAAGTACCATTATAGGAAGTAATGAGACCGCTGAAGCAGGAGCGGGGCAGGAAGATAAAAAAGAAAAGGAAGAGCCGGTTAAAGATAAGGAAAAAGTTAAAGAAAAGGAAAATGCCGGTAGTGCTGCGGAAGCTGGCAGTAGAGAAGATGCAGGCAGCGGCAGCAAAGAATTAGATACAAAAAAAGAAGAAAAAGACAAAAAAGAGAATAGTCAATAATCTGCACGATGGGAGATATACATGTCACCGATGTTAATGCCAAAAAGGGTTAAGTATAGAAAAGTGCATAGAGGTAGGATGAAGGGGATCTCTAAAGGTGGTACAAGGCTGTCCTTTGGAGAGTATGGGCTGCAAGCCCTTGAACCCGGGTGGCTTACGGGCAAGCAGATAGAGGCTGCAAGGGTTGCTCTTACGCGTTATATAAAAAGAGGAGGAAAGGTATGGATAAATGTCTTTCCCCATAAGCCTGTTACAAAAAAACCTGCAGAGACACGTATGGGAGGCGGTAAAGGTGTACCGGAAAGCTGGGTAGCAGTAGTGAAACCGGGCAAAATAATGTTTGAACTTTCAGGTGTAGCTCCCGAAGTAGCTAAAGAAGCTATAAGGCTGGCTTCGAATAAATTATCTATTAAAACCAGGATTATCAGTGGTGAATAATAAAACTGATTGGAATTGATATGAGAGTAAGTGATATAAAAGAGCAAACAAAACAGGAGCTGGAAGATAAGCTCGATGATGTTAAGAAGAACCTTTTTAATTTGAAGTTTCAGAAGGCTATAGGTCAGCTGGAAAATACGCAGGCTATCAGTAAACTGAAAAAAGATATAGCGAGAATCGAGACGGTCCTGAGGGAAAAAAGTTCTGATACAGGTGACCTTTCCGGAAGTAAAAAGGTGAATAAGGAGAATACCGGGGAACCGGAAGCAAAAAAGAAAAAGAAGATAAGGAAAGAAACTACAAAAAGAAAGAAAGCATCAGAAAAGGGCAGCAGTGACAGGGCCGGCACCGGGGATGCATAAGGAGGATTTTTTGGAAAGGTCAAAGAGAAAAACAAGAGTAGGGAAGGTTATAAGTGACAGGATGGATAAGACCATAGTTGTTGCTGTAGAGTCTCATTATAAGCATCCTCTTTATAATAAAATAATGAAAAAGATAAAAAAGTACAAAGCGCATGATCCGGAAGGCAGCAGCAAATCAGGTGACATCGTCAGAATATCCGAGACCAGGCCTTTGAGCAAGACAAAAAGATGGAGACTCATAGAAGTTATAAGGAAAGCTGAGTAGAGAAGGAATAAAGATGATTCAGGCGGAAAGCAGGGTAAAAATAGCAGATAATACTGGTGCGAAAGAGATAAAGTGCATAAAGGTTCTTGGTGGAACGAAGAGAAGATATGCACGGGTAGGAGATATTTTTATTGCAACCGTTAAAGTGGTGAATCCGGGAGGGGTTGTGAAAAAAAGTGATATAGTAAGGGCCGTGCTTGTAAGGTCAAAAAAGCAGTATAGAAGACCTGACGGTTCTTATATAAGATTTGATGAAAATGCAGCCGTTATAATAGATAATGCAAATAATCCCAGAGGGACAAGGATATTCGGCCCGGTTGCAAGAGAGCTAAGGGAAAAGAATTTTATGAAAATAATTTCCCTGTCACCGGAAGTAATATGATCAGGAGATAATGATATGCTTAAAATAAAAAAGAACGATAAAGTAAAGATAGTAAAGGGTAAAGACAGGGGTAAAACGGGAAAGGTCCTGAGGATAAACAGTAAGGAAAATAGGGTATACATTGAAGGTGCAAATATAGTAAGTAAACATACAAGACAGCAGGATCAGAACAAACCCGGTGGAATTATAAAGAAAGAGGGACCAATAAACATCTCTAATGTCAGATTAATATGTCCTAATTGCGGTAAGGCAACAAGGGTTGGATTTGTAGTCGGTGAATCAGGTGAGAAAGCCAGAATTTGTAAAAAATGTAATCAGCAGATTTAGATAATTGCTTGAGAGGTATAGATGATACCCAGACTTAAAGAAAAGTATAAAAAAGAAATAGCACCCGGAATCCTAAAGAAGGGGAAATATAAAAATATTATGCAGGTACCGGTGCTGAAAAAAATATGTGTAAATATGGGCGTGGGCGCAGCAACTCAGAATATAAAGGAGCTGGATTCTGCAGCAAACGACCTTGCTATAATAACAGGACAGAGACCTGTTATTACTAAAGCAAAAAAGTCAGTAGCAGGATTTAAAGTAAGAAAGGGAAATCCAATAGGGTGTATGGTCACGCTCCGTGGAAATATGATGTATGAATTCCTTGACAGACTTCTAAATATTGCTATTCCCAGAGTAAGGGACTTCAGGGGTCTTTCCAAAAAAAGTTTTGACGGTTCGGGTAATTATACTATAGGTATAAAGGAACAATTGATCTTTCCTGAAGTTGAATATGATAAAGTTCTTTCAGTAAGAGGAATGAATGTAACAGTGACCACATCAGCAGAAAATGACGAGGATGCACTTGAACTGCTGTCGGAATTTGGATTTCCGTTTAGAAATAGTAATGAAAGCCGGTAGGAGGATTCTGTGGCGAAAAAATCGATGATAGCAAAGCAAAAAAGGGAACCAAAGTATAAGACAAGAAAATACAATAGATGTATTAGATGTGGAAGACCGAGAGGTTATTTTAGAAAATTCGGGCTTTGCCGTATATGTTTAAGAGAATTGGCCCACGAAGGTAAAATACCTGGACTGACTAAGTCCAGCTGGTAAAAAAGGAGATTTTTATGTCTTATATGTCTGATCCGATTGCCGATATGCTGGCAAGAATAAAAAACGGATGTGTGGCAAAACTAAATAATGTTAAAATACCTTATTCCAGGATGAAGGGAGAAATATCAAGGATACTGGAGGAAGAAGGTTATATAAGAAGCCATGAAATAATAAAAGACGAAGGTGTACAGGGCACAATAAAAATATATTTACAATATAAAAGTGATGATATATGTGTTATAAGCGGATTGAAAAAAATAAGTAAGCCCGGTCTCAGGGTATATGCCGGAAAGGATAAAATACCCACAGTAATGGGAGGTTTTGGTATAGTAATAATCTCTACTTCAAAAGGTGTCCTTACGGGTAGTGGGGCCAGTGAAGCTGGAGTAGGCGGAGAGGTAATCTGTTCGGTCTGGTGATACGAGAGGAGAATGATTTGTCAAGAATAGGGAAAAAACCAGTAGCAATACCGGAAAATGTTGAAATAAAAATTGAAAAAGGTAGTTTCCTGGCAAAGGGGAATCTTGGAGAACTGCAAATGGATTTTGACAGTAAAGCTATTGGTATTACGGAGGAAAAAGGGAAATTACTTGTCAGGCCCTTTTCGGGAAGCAAAGAAACAAGGTCAAAATATGGACTTTATAGAAGCCTTATACAGAATATGGTAACCGGCGTATCAGATGGTTTCTCGAAGACACTGAAATTTGTGGGAGTCGGTTACAGGGTAAATCTAAAAGGCAGTGACCTTGAGATCCTTGTAGGGTACTCGAATCCGGTTATTTTTAAAAAACCTGAAGGCATAACTTTTGAAGTACCCGATAATACAACCATAAAGGTAAAAGGTATAGATAAGCAGCTGGTTGGAGAAGTGGCTTCCAGGATAAGGAGAATAAGACCACCTGAACCTTACAAGGGCAAGGGAATTAGATATGCTGATGAGACTGTGAGGAGAAAGGTCGGCAAAGCTGCAGTTTCTACAAAAGCTTAGAACAATATGGGAGATTAGATGGAGAAAAAGAACAAGAGGAAAGATAAAAGCTTTAAAAGAAAAATAAGGTCAAGGCTAAAAGTAAGGGAAAATTTTTCACGGCCCAGGCTATGCGTTCATAGAAGCCTTAAATATATATATGGGCAGATTATAGATAATTCCACCGGTAAATCTTTAATGGGCTTATCAAGCAAGGATATAAAATCAGAAGACAGGGTTAATGGTAAGATAGATATTAGTTTCAGAGCGGGAGAAGCTCTGGCGAAGAAAGCCCTTAAAAAAAATATCGGCGAGGTGGTATTTGACAGAAGTGGATATAAATATCATGGAAGGGTAAAAGCTTTCGCTGAAGGAGCCCGTAAAGGCGGGTTAAAATTTTAGATTATTTAAAGGAGGAGTTCTGTTGGTAGATCTACCAGGCAATACGGATAATACGGAGTTAACTGAAAAAGTAATAAAAATTAACAGGGTAGCAAAGGTAGTAAAAGGGGGAAGAAGATTCAGCTTCAGTGCACTTGTTGCAGTTGGTGACATGAAAGGAAAGGTCGGAGTCGGTTTTGGGAAAGCCAACGAAGTCGCAACTGCTATTCAGAAGGGCATAAATGATGCAAAGAAAAATCTATTCAGGGTGCCTCTTGTGGATGGAACAATACCATATGAAATAAATGCAGTTTCAGGCGCGGGAAAGGTTTTCATGAAGCCTGCTGCAAATGGTAAGGGAGTTATAGCGGGGGGACCAGTCAGGGTAATACTTGAACTGGCCGGAGTAAAAAATATTCTTACAAAGTCTCTTGGTAGTTCAAACGCCATCAATATCGTAAATGCCACTGTCGATGGCCTGAGATCTTTGAGGTATCCAGAGGAGATATTGAAAATGCGCGGGAAGGCTTGATGTGGAAATATTAATAAAACTGGCGGTCGGACTATCGGAAAATTATACATATTATGGGGGTAATAGTGAAACTTGATGAAATAAGATCTCCCCAGTCCAATAAAAAAAGAAAAAGAATCGGACGGGGAGACGGATCCGGGCACGGTACAACCAGCGGAAGAGGGACAAAGGGCCAGCTTGCCAGATCCGGAGGTAAGACAAGAATCGGTTTTGAAGGAGGGCAAATGCCCCTCCAGAGGAGGATCCCCCATCTAAGGGGATTTAAGAATAATAGAAAAAAGGTATTTAATATTATAAATGCAGGTTCTCTTGAAATATTTAAAGACGGAAGCACGGTAGATATTGAAGGATTCTCGAAAAAGGGATTAATAATGGATAAGGGTTTACCTGTAAAAGTTCTGGGAGATGGAGATCTGACGAAAAAGCTTACTGTTAAGGCAAACAGGTTCAGCAGTAGTGCTGTTAAAAAAATTGAAAAGGCCGGTGGGAAAGCAGAGGTAGTCTGATGCTCAGAGCGTTGATAACAGCTTTCAGAATCAGGGAGATAAGAAATAAGATACTGTTCACTATAGGGATACTGGCGATATACAGGTTTGGTGCCAGTCTGACCATCCCTGGCGTCGATGCTGAAGCAATACTTGAGCAGGTGGAAACCGGAATACTGGGAATGATGGACCTTTTTGCCGGAGGAGCCCTCGGGAATTTTGCAGTTTTTTCGCTGGGTATAATGCCTTATATTACTGCTACTATCATCATGCAGCTTCTCCAGGTGGTAATACCCAGACTTGAACAGCTTGCAAAAGAGGGCGAAGTAGGCAGAAGGAAAATAAACCAGATATCACGATATATTACTGTCGGACTTGCACTTATACAATCAGTGACAATGACCTTTTTCTTCAGGAATTACGGCGCAATACCTGTCTTCGATTTTGCCCATGTATCATTGATAGTTGTTACTCTTACTGCCGGAACAACACTAATAATGTGGCTTGGAGAATTGATTAACATCCACGGTATTGGAAATGGTATATCCCTTATAATCTTTGCAAACATAGTATCAAGGATGCCGGGACAGTTCATAAGCCTTTTCAGGCTAAGGGGTACGAATTATTTTTTTCTGGCCCTGTTTTTGATTTTTTCAATAGGTGTCGTTATGGCAATAATAATGATACAACAGGGGGAGAGAAAAATACCTGTACAGTATGCAAAAAGAGTAGTGGGCCGAAAGGTTTTCGGCGGACAGAGTACCTATCTTCCGCTCCGGGTCAATCAGTCAGGAGTGATGCCGATCATCCTTGCTGTTGCTGTTATTCTTTTTCCCGCAACCATAGCACAGTTTATACCAAACAGATGGCTGCAGTCCTTTTCAGATTCTCTAAGTTCGACGACACAGGCAGGTAATATTAATCCAATATATGCTGTGACTTACACAGTACTTATTATAATTTTTGCATATTTTTACACCGCAATTACCTTTAATCCCATAGACACGGCTGATAATCTCAGAAGATACGGGGGATTTATACCGGGTATAAGGCCTGGGAAAAATACAGCGGACTATCTTACCAATGTCCTCAACAGGATAACCCTTCCGGGAGCCGTTTTTCTTGCCATAGTGGCTCTGCTGCCGGAGATACTCATTAATTATCTGCAGATACCCTTTAGATTTGGCGGTACATCGATACTAATAGCTGTTGGGGTTGCAATTGATACCATGCGGCAGCTTGAATCACAATTAACAATGAGAGACTATGAAGGATTTTTAAAATGAGAATAGTAATGCTGGGAGCTCCGGGGGCAGGAAAGGGGACACAGGCGGCAAGGATATCTGAAAAATTTGATATTCCCCATATTTCGACCGGTGATGTTTTAAGGAGCGAAATAAATAAAGGCACGGAAATGGGGTTAAAAGCAAAGGAATATGTTGAAAGTGGGAAGCTTGTCCCTGATGAATTGATTATTGATATTATAGAAGACTTCATTAAGGATGATTCTGTAAA
>CAYROY010000046.1:0-13186 GCA_964426155.1 uncultured Actinomycetota bacterium | reverse complement strand
TGATTGCAACAGCCGGTGTTACCATGCCATCCTTTATTTTAATATTAAGCACTGCCTATATTTTAAATAAATACAGGTCGCATCCGCTTTTGTGCAGCGTGCTTAATGGAGTCAAGCCAGTTGTTTTGGCATTGATTATCTATGCTGCGGTTTTTGTAGGAAGGCATGCGCTTTTCAAAGATGAAATAAATATTAATACTTTTACTGTGCCAGATCCTGCAGCAGGTTTTTTAAATCTTATTGATCCTTTTATGGTAATAATAATGGTAATAAGTTTGGTAATGTTGCTTGTATTGAAGATTAACCCCGTATTGGTGCTGTTAACATCGGGAATTCTGGGTATAGTATTTCATTTTTTGGGATTTATTTAAGGCAAAAGATGCTATCATATATAAAGGATTATTGTCGCTGAATATTATGGCAGAGATTTTTTACGGTATATAATTAGAAAAATTTCATGGGACCTTTATATATGCTTTAACTGAAAAGAATGGAAAACAGGAGGCAAGGTACATTGAAAGCTCTGGTCTGCTACAGTGAAAAAGATTTCAGGATGGAAGAAGTTGACAGGCCCCGGCTATCGGATGGAGACATGCTTATAGAGCTTCTCTACTGCGGGCTGTGCGGCTCGGATATTGTAAAGATATTTGACCCGGGGAGCAGGAAACCTGCCATTTACGGGCACGAGGTAGTAGGAAGGGTTGTGGAGACGGGCAAGAATGTAGAAAAGTTCAGGATAGGTGATATTGTGGTAGCAGGCCATCATATTCCATGCGGAAAGTGTCATTACTGCAGGCATGGTAATCAGACAATGTGCAAAATGTTTAAGGAAACAAACTTCGATCCCGGAGGCTTCAGCCAGTATATAAGGCTTTCACCTGACCATATAGAAAACACTACTTTTCTAATTCCTGAAGGATCAGATCTTATTGAAGCGGTATTTGTCGAGCCGCTTGCCTGCTGCATAAGGGCAATGGACAGGATATCATATCTTGAAGGGGATATATTCTCCGTAGTAGGCGCAGGAGCTATAGGGATATTATTTATAAAACTTGCCGGGCTTGCCGGGCTTAGGACAATTGCAGTGGATGTGGATGATAAAAGACTTGCAATGGCCCTGGAATCAGGAGCAGACTATGCCATAAATCCCTCAGAATCCGATATCACATCTGAAATCGGAAAGATCACCCCATTGGGGGTGGATTCTGCAATACTTACAGTGACTAACAGGTTTACGGTTGCTGATGCCCTCTCATATGTAAGGGCAGGCGGCCAGATAAATATATTCGGTATGGGGCTGGGAGACAGTGCTATACCTGTTGATTTTAACCGGATATATAAGCAGGAGATCACAGTCAAAAGTACATATTCTGCTACTCCTGATACCCTATCCCGCTCATTCCGGCTTTTGGTGATAGATAAAAAGTTAGATCTAAGAGGGCTGGTCTCTGATGTTATACCCCTGTCAGAATTCAAGAAGGGGCTGGATCTTGTGATGGAGCACAGGATATATAAGGCTTTTTATGAGCTCTAGTACATATCTGATTATATATTATAATTATATGAATGGTGTTTTTGAATATATACTTTAACATATTATATATGATACGGGACTAAATGGCAGTATTCTTAGATGAGGCAAAAATAAATGTAAAGGCCGGAAACGGCGGAAATGGTGCGGTGGCGTTTTTCAGGCTCAGGAGCAGAGGTAAGAAAAAACCTTCTGGTGGAAACGGCGGAAGGGGAGGAGATGTGATATTGAAAGCCACAGCCAATGAGACGACCCTTTATGGATTTAGAAAGAAGGTCCATTTCAGGGCAGAAGATGGGGAATCAGGATCTGAAAAAAACAGGATTGGAAAGGATGGCAGCGATCTCTATATACATGTACCTGTAGGGACCGTTGTAAGAGACATCAGCAGCAGAGTACTGGCAGACCTTTCAGAAGAAGGAAAAGAAGTGGTTGTGGCAAAGGGTGGAATGGGAGGAAGGGGCAATGCTTCTTTCGTGTCCCAGGAAAGAAGATTTCCTGCTTTCTGTGAAAAAGGCGAGCCGACTGAAGAAATGTGGATAAATCTTGAGCTGAGGCTGCTCGCAGATGTCGGTCTGGTAGGTTTTCCGAATGCTGGAAAATCGACAATAATATCCAGGATCTCTGCAGCAAAACCAAAAATTGCCGATTATCCCTTTACTACTCTCGTGCCCCACCTGGGGGTTGTCGCATTTGACGATGAGAATTTTGTGGTAGCCGATATACCCGGAATCATAGAAGGGGCACATAAGGGCAGCGGACTGGGATACAGGTTTCTCAGGCATATTACCCGTTCCTTCCTGCTGGTGATGGTCCTGGACGGAGAAAAACTTATAGGACCAGACGGGAAAGAATCACTGGTCGAATCATACAATATTTTAAGAAAGGAATTAAAATTATATAATATTGAAGTTTATAAAAAGGATTATATTATTGTGATTAATAAAATAGACCTTTTAACCGACAGGGGCATACTGGAGAAATCTCTGGCAAGTCTTTCAAAAACCAGCAGTAAGGTTATTCCTGTATCGGCTATTACTGGAGAAGGGATTAACGCTCTTGTCACCTGTCTATCCGGAAAGGTAAGGGAAAACAGGGTGAATCTTTCAGCAGAAGGGTCCGCCGGGAAAGATAAAAAGAAAAAAAAGATATATGGGTTACCTGCAGGCGAAGAAGAGGGCCGTAAAATAATTATAAAAAAGGGACCGGAGGGCTTTGTGATCAGAAACAGAGAGCTCGAAAGGATGGTAGCCATGACTGATATTGAGAATGAGGAAGCTCTTGGCTATCTAAAGCAAAGGTTTAAAAAAATGAAGATAGGAGAGAAACTTGCCAGTCTTGGCATAGAAGAGGGTAGCACGGTGATTATCGGCAATCTGGTATTTGAACTTATCGAATAACAGTAATTTACTCCTGTATATAATGTATTTTAAAAAATTTTACCGGTAATAATTATTTTAATAATCTATGAAAAGAAGAGAAGAGTATCTAAAAAATATCAGAAGAGTTGTTGTAAAAATTGGCTCCAGCTCCCTTACCTCTTACGGTAAAGGGGGTCTTGATCTTGAAAATATGTCATTTATTGTAAGGGAAATAAAGAAAATAATTGACAGGGGCATTGAAGTTATTCTGGTTTCGAGTGGTGCTATGGCAGCAGGTCTTGAATATCTTAACATCAAAAAAATTCCAAAAGAAATTTCTGATATATCCACACTTCAGGCAGCTTCAGCCGTAGGACAGGTCGAGCTTATGAAAGCATATAGGGATATTTTTTCAGAATATGGGGTAAAAGTAGGTCAGATACTTCTTACACATGAAGACACTACGAGGAGGGAACAGTATCTTAACATCAGCAGGACAATAAGAAACCTGCTCGGGCTCTGTGTAATACCGGTAATAAATGAGAATGACAGTGTTGCTGTGGATGAGATAAAATTTGGAGACAACGATGAGATTGGAGCAATGACCGCGGTACTCTCAGATGCAGATCTTCTGGTAATACTATCTGATATTGAGGGAATGTACAACGTAGATCCCCGGTTCAAGAAAGATGCAAGGTTGATAAGTTTTGTAGAAAGAATAGATCCCGAAATAGAAAAATCTGCTGGAGGAATAGGTTCTTCGTATGGTATAGGGGGGATGTTTTCCAAGGTTAAGGCGGCAAAGATATGTGTGTTTTCAGGTATAGCGATGGTAATAGCCAGCAGCAGAAGGGAGAATGCGTTAATTGATATAATAGATGGGAGAGATGTAGGCACGTTCTTCAAGCCCGAGACTTCAAAAAAGGTTAAAAGCATAAAGAAGTGGATTGCCTTTGGAATAATGGCCAGGGGATCAATAATTGTTGACAGGGGTGCTGAGGAAGCTGTTACAAAAAGGGGTAAGAGCATACTGCCTGTAGGTGTGACAGGAATTAAAGGAAAGTTTAACAGGGGGGATACACTTAAGGTGCTATCAGCTGAAAATATTCTTATAGCCAAAGGTATAAGCAATTTCTCCAGCGAAGAAATAAAAAAAATAATGGGCAAAAATGCGCGGGAGATACGCCCCGATTTTGGGGAGGATATGTGCAGAGAAGTCATACACAGAGATTGTCTTGTAGTATTCGGTCCCGATTAATAGTATATTAATATTTAACAGGAGGAAAATGGACCAGGTAACTGAAATAGCAAAAAAAGCAAAAGCGGCAGCTGGCAGCATAGCAGCTGCAGGAGCAGTGTTAAAGAATAGTATTCTAAAAGATATATCAGAATCTCTGGTAGTAAATATTGATGAAATAATAAAAGAAAATCAAAAAGATATAGCCAGATGCAAAAAAGAGGGCATATCGGAAAGCCTCCTGGACAGGCTGATCCTTAACGGAGAGAGGATTAAAAGTATAGCCGCCAGTATAGATAAGGTCATAAAGTCAAATGACCCGGTAGGTGAAGTCATATTCGGATATAATCTGCCCAATGGTCTTGTACTCAAAAATATAAGGGTGCCGCTGGGTGTTATAGGTATAATATATGAAGCCAGGCCAAATGTCACAGTAGATGCCTCGGTTCTGTGTCTTAAGGCAGGAAATTGCATAATCTTGAGGGGCAGCTCGCATGCCCTTAATACCAATATTATGCTGGTCGGAGTAATGAGAAAATCACTCAGACGCAACGGTATGCCCGAGGATGTGATACAGATAATACCGTCAGCAGAAAGGAAGCATGCTGTAAGCCTCATGCAGATGAGGGAATATGTGGATGTACTTATACCAAGAGGCGGACCGGAACTGATAAGAAGCGTTGTAGAGAACTCAAGGGTGCCGGTAATAGAAACCGGTATAGGAAATTGCCACATATATGTGGACAGCTATCTGGACGGTATAGCAGTAGAGACCATTTCGGAGATTGTGGTGAATTCAAAGACCCAGAGGCCGAGTGTATGCAATGCAGCTGAAAAGCTTCTTGTACACAGCGGGGCAGCATCAGAGGTGCTTCCGCCTGTGCTGAAGGCCCTTGAAGAAAAGGGCGTAGAAATAATCGGGGACGCAAGGTCGGAAGCCATATATAAGGGAATAAAACCGGCAGCTCCAGAGGATTGGTACAGGGAGTTTCTGGATCTTAAGATAGCCGTAAAAGTAGTTGATAGTATTGATGAGGCTATCATTCATATAAACAGGTATGGCTCGCATCATACAGAGTCAATAATCACTTCAAGCTACAGTAATGCAAATTACTTTACTTCTGCTGTGGACTC
The DNA here is from genome assembly GCA_964426155.1 of uncultured Actinomycetota bacterium. Classification (GTDB taxonomy): domain Bacteria; phylum Actinomycetota; class Humimicrobiia; order Humimicrobiales; family Humimicrobiaceae; genus M55B120. The sequence continues at coordinate 7,923 of CAYROY010000046.1, read as the reverse complement.
GTCAACAACTTTTGTTAATGCATCAACCAGGTTTACAGATGGTGAGGAGTTCGGCATGGGTGCAGAAATGGGGATAAGCACCCAGAAGCTTCACTGGAGGGGCCCTATGGGAGCAGGCCAGATGACCACAAATAAATTTGTCGTAATGGGGCAGGGTCAGATAAGGCAGTGATTATTTATTTTGAAGAAATATAAAAATATGGAGAATAAGAAAATAGGCATAATGGGAGGGACATTCAATCCCATACATCACGGACATCTTGTAACTGCCCAGGAAGCACTGGACCAGTTTGATCTTAGCAGGGTAATATTTATACCCACCGGGGATCCGCCGCATAAAGTAGAGGACCTTCTTGCAGATGCAGAGGACCGTTACCTTATGACAGAGATCGCTACCTCTTCAAACAACAGTTTTTTTGTATCAAGGATAGAAATAGACCGTAATGGTAAGTCCTATACCATAGATACCGTAAAACAGTTAAGAAAGATATATGGAATGGAAATGGAACTATTTTTCATAACAGGCGCAGATGCAATACTTGAAATACTATCCTGGAAGGATAAAGATGAAATAGTAGCTCTTGCTAAATTCATCGCAGCTACCAGGCCGGGATATGATATATCGAAGATAGAGAGTCTTAAATCAACTCTTTTCAGATCGGTGGAGGAAGCCGACAGGAAAATATTTTTAATGGAAATACCTGCGCTGGCGATATCGTCGACAGATATAAGAAAAAGGATAAATAACAGCAGGTCTATAAATTATCTTGTTCCCGAAGGAGTAAAAAACTATATACTCAAACATGGACTTTATAAAAAAATTTGATCTGAGTGAAGACAAGAAAAAGTATCTTCTGGATCTGGTACGAAAATTAGAAAAGCTCATGGAGCCGGACCTCTTTGCCCATTCCGTGAATACCATGGAGTTTGCTGTGAAGATGGCATTACCTCATATAAAAGAAATAGATCTTTTTGAACTCTGCGTCTCATCGGCTGTCCATGATTATGGCAAGATCTTTGATACGGATGAACTTACCCGGCTGGCAAGGGTCCACTCACCCGGGCTCAGTGAATTCGAACTTAGCCTAAAGCCGCTTTTGCACAGCTTTGTGGGGGATTTTCTGATTTCAAGGGATTTTGGAATAAAGGATCAGAAGATACTGCGGTCGGTAAAATATCATACCATAGGCTCCTGCGACATGTCTGTTGAGGAAAAGATATTATTTATAGCTGACAAGGTAGAGAAGGGAAGAAAATATGAGAAGGTGGAAAAGCTGAGGAGCCTCGCTTTAGAGAATTTAAATTTATGCTTAATAGAAGTTTATAAAAATACTATAATATATGTAATAAATAAAAATAGTTTTCTGCATCCTGATACCAGCAGGATATGGAATAATATTTGTGGAGGTAATTGATTATGCCTTTTGATTATGGAAATGGTAAAGATGATGACTACCGGGATGACGGCCAGGATTTAAATGACAGAGAGGATTTATTCAGAGAATATGAAAATCGCGGTGAATACAGGGATGAGGGTAGAAGTGGAAAAGAAGGTAGAAATCCTGCCCGGAATGAGAATAAAGATGATTTTAATGAAGATTTCTTCAAAGATGAAGATTTTGAATTTGAGGATCATTCAGGTGAAGATGTAGAGGAACAAGGCTACAGGTCCAGCAGAATAAGGGAGAAAAGGAAAAGAAGGAAACTGATTTATACTTCTCTTGCAATACTTTTAATAATAGTAGTGGTTGCAGCAGGAATCGTGTTTGGATACAGGTGGATAAAAAACAGGTTCTTCAGCAGTACAGAGGTTTCAGCGGAAGAAGAAGAGGGCATAGTAGTACCAGCGTCTCTGGAGCTGGGCGAGGATATTAACGTTATATTTGCTGGTTCCGGGGAAGACTTTCTGGAACCTGATATAAATTCAATAATATTTATAAGCTATTACAGCGCTGCTGATGAGTCAAGATCGCTATGTGTACCTGTCAAGACACTGATGGATGTACCGGGCATAGGTGCCGAGCTGGTAGGTAGATCGGCAGGCATAGGAGGGATGGATCTTCTTGGTCTTACCCTCGAGAAGGGCCTCGGTATGGACATGGAGGTAGATTGTTATATCCTGATGGATGTATCGGGTGTAGTAGATAAACTCGGAGGGATCGAGATGGAGCTGGATAAGGCATATACCATAAATGATTATTCTGAAGGAGGCACGTTTAACCTTGAACCCGGCGTAAATATTCTTGATGGCCGGGAGGCCTTAAATCTCTTAAAATATTTTAGCGGCATAGAAGAAGATATACCTCTTGAAGATATGAAGATGCAGAAGAAGGTCGTAGACACCATAATATTAAAGATTGTGGGAGAGGACGAGGATGACCTTACAGGCAATGTAAACCTTATAAAAGATCTTATTGATTCTGATCTCAGCCTGGAAGAACTTCTGAAGCTTTTTTCAACATTTTCAAACATAAAAGAGGAGAAAAATATAGTATATACCCTGGAAGCTTCCTCTACAGAACTTGAAGGAGAAGGAATTGTATATCTTCCTGATGTTTCGGGGCTTTCAGAGCTTTTTCATAAGGAGCAGGCACCTTCGGTTGAAATAGCAGAAGCTGAAGAGACAGTTGATGTTATAATATTGAATGGGGTAGGGACTCCTGGTATAGCAGGAGAGATATCGGCACTTCTTAATTCCGGAACCTATGCATACCAGAGCGGGAAGAAGAAGTTTTACGTACCTTCACAGGAAGAAGGAGGCATAGGAAATGCCGATAATTTTAATTACGCAGCTACCGAGATACTCGTATATACATCGGACGATGCCGGTGTTATGAATGCGGCCAATGAGTTAAAGGAAATACTCGGAGCAGGCGAGATAATAGTAAAGGAAAACGAGGTTGCAGCTTCGGATATAATTATAATAATAGGTGCTGATTACAACCCGGAGCAGATAACAGGGGAAGATACAGGGGAAGAAACAGTTGAAGTGGGCGGAACAGTAGAAACAGTCATTCTTAACGGTGAAGGCACAAGAATGCTGGCTGCGACGGTAAGGGATATACTTGTCGATCATTTTAATGCAGAAGATGAAGTTATAGAAGTAGTAGAAGTAAAGGATGCTGATAACTGGGATTATAAACAGACAGAAATAATAATATATACCGACCAGGAAGAAATGGAAGCTTTTGCACAGCAGATTCAGGAAAGGCTGGGGGTAGGAGTTATAAAAAAATCTGATAACAATGTGGATGATGTCGATATGACTATCATACTGGGGAGTGATTATACCAATCAGTGACAAATAATACAGGACAGAAAGAAAAAAAAGTCGGCAAAAAAAAGATAATTTCGGATAAGATACTCAAAGCAGTAAAGACTGCTGCTAAGATTGCAGATGATCGGAAAGCAGATTATATCAAAATACTGGATATGCGCTCCAGGCTTATAATAACTGATTATTTCATTATAATCGGTGCAAAAAATACAAGGCTCACTAAAAGGATCCAGCAGGATATTTGCATGGGTCTTAAGAAGGACGGTTTCTATCCTGAAAATGTTGCAGGAAGTTCGGAAGGAACCTGGATACTGGTAGATTATGATGATTTCGTGATCCATATCTTCACAGAAGATATAAGAAATTTTTATGACCTCGAAAGACTGTGGAAAGATTCAAAAGAGCTGAAGCGGGACTGAATCATAGCCCCCGGTCAAAGGTATGTGTAAATAAATCAAATCTTTAAAAGGAAGGTACAAAAGAAAATATGCAAGATAGAGGGAAATACAGTCCAAAAAAGATTGAAGATAAGATGATAAAGAAATGGGAAAAAGAAAAGATCTTTTCCCTCAAGACCGATAGATCTGATCCCAAATATTACATACTTGAGATGTTTCCATATCCTTCAGGGGAACCGCACATGGGCCACGCAAGAAATTATACCATAGGGGATGTAGTGGCGAGGATCATGTCAAGGAAAGGCCATAATGTACTTCATCCCATAGGGTTTGATGCCTTCGGCCTTCCAGCAGAAAATGCAGCAATAAAAAAGGGTGACCACCCCAGTGTCAGCACAATGGCAAATATTGATAAAATGAGGTCAGCCCTGAAGAGAATGGGTATGAGCTATGATTTTTCTGATGAAATAATAACTTCGGAACCTGGATATTATAAATGGACGCAGTGGCTTTTCCTGCTGCTTTACAGGACGGGTCTTGCCGAGAAGAAACAGGCTCCTGTAAACTGGTGCAATTCATGCCAGACAGTACTTGCAAATGAACAGGTTATAGGAGGCAGGTGCGAGAGGTGTGACAGTATAGTCGAGAAAAGGGTCCTTTCCCAGTGGTTCTTTAAGATAACAGATTATGCCCAGAGGCTTCTGGATGATATGGAGCTTATAAAAGACGGATGGCCGGAAAGAGTGCTTACCATTCAGAAGAACTGGATAGGCAGGAGCGAGGGGGCCATCGTATATTTTAAGCTTGATGGCAGTGAAGATATCTCAATCCCTGTATTCACCACCAGGCCGGATACGCTTTTTGGAGCCACTTTCTTTATACTTGCACCGGAGCATGAGCTTGTCGGTAAAATAGTAAAGGACCCGGAATATAAGAAAGAGGTCGAGAGGACAAAAGCAGTTATCCTATCACAGAGTGATATCGAAAGGGGAGCAGCTGAAACAGAGAAAATCGGATGTTTTACGGGAAGGTACATGATAAATCCGCTGAACGGGAAAAGGATACCAGTATGGATAGCAAATTATGTACTTCTCGAATATGGAACGGGAGCAATAATGGCTGTGCCTGCCCATGATGAAAGGGATTTCGAGTTTGCCAGAAAGTACAATATCGATATAGTGGAAGTAATATCCCCTGACGGTAAAAAGCACCGGACTTCTGAAAGTGCATTTATAGGAGAAGGCATAATGGTAAATTCTGGTCAATTTGACGGCCTTGATTCAAAGGAGGGGATAAAAAGAATAACACACTACCTTGAAGAAAATAATATTGGCAGGGCAGAGGTCAACTATAAGCTTAGGGACTGGCTGATATCAAGGCAGAGATACTGGGGAGCCCCCATACCTGTTGTATACTGTAAAAAGTGCGGGATTGTCCCTGTTCCTGAAAAGGATCTGCCTGTAATACTGCCAGATAATGTTGATTTTAGACCCACAGGACTCTCTCCTCTTTACTACAGCGAAGATTTTGTAAATACTAAATGCCCTGTATGCGGCGGAGATGCCAGAAGGGAAACAGATACTATGGATACATTTGTCTGCTCTTCCTGGTATTTTCTAAGATACTGCAGCCCCCATGAAAAAAAAGTTCCATTCAACAGGGAAGATGTTGAATACTGGATGCCTGTTGACCAGTATATAGGCGGTATCGAACATGCTACCATGCACCTTATATACTCCAGATTTTTCACCAAGGTGCTCTATGATGCAGGACTTATAGATCAGAAGGAACCGTTTATAAAATATTTTCCGCATGGCGTAGTAAACCTCGGCGGCAAGAGAATGTCAAAGTCCAGGGGTAATCTTGTAAATCCTTCAGAAGTGTATAATAAATACGGAGCTGATACATTAAGGCTTTACATATTATTTGTCGGGCCTGCTGACAGTCCTGTTGATTGGAGTGACAGCGGTGTTGAGGGAGCCAGCAGATTTTTATCCAGGCTCTGGAGGCTTTCATGCTCAATGGCAGAGTTTCTGGAAAGAATGCCCCCGGGCGATGAAAATGTAAAAAAACATCTGATGGCTTCTGGCAATGCAGAAAAAGATTTATACAGAAAACTTCATCAGACTATTAAAAAGGTTACGGAAGATATACTTGAAAGGTTTAATTTCAATACTGCGATAAGCGCCATAATGGAAATGGTCAATTCGATTTATAAATATGAGGAGGAAGTAGAGGATTCCCGCAAGGATCCGGTACTGGTAAAGGAATTAAACGATAAACTGCTTATGCTTCTTTCTCCAATAGCACCTTTTATAACAGAGGAGCTCTGGGAAGTGTCAGGCAATGCCGGCAGTATTCACCGGACCAGATGGCCGGAATATGATACTGATATAGCAAGAAAAGAGATGGTCACAGTCGTTTTTCAGGTAAACGGGAAGTTAAGGGACAGGTTTGATGTATCTGCCGGGACACCCGGAAAGGAACTGGTGAGCCTGGCCCTTTCTTCTGCTAGAGTAAAAAGATTTACCGACGGAAATGAGATAATAAAGACGATTATTATACCTGATAAACTGGTAAATATAGTAGTGAAATAGAATAATGAAAAATTATTTATCTATTTTAATATGAAATGAATAGGGTTCTGCTTGTAGATATTACATTTAAGAATTAAAGAATACAGAAATAGGAAGGACCAGTAGGAAATTTTGACAGATTCTGAAAGAAAAAGAAAAAGTAATTAAGATTAGAAGGTTTTATTATGAAAGGTTTCTCACTACTTATAAAACCAACCTCGGCAGACTGTAATCTAAGATGCACTTACTGTTTCTACCTTGAAAAACTACTTCTTTATCCTGAAACTAAAATCCACAGGATGTCAGATGCTACCCTGGAGAAATTGATATCTTTATATATGAGTACTCCGCAGAAACCATATACCTTTGGTTGGCAGGGAGGAGAGCCGACCCTCATGGGGCTTGATTTTTTTAAAAAAGTAGTTAAGCTACAGAAAAAATATGCAAAACCAGGAAGTATGATTTCCAACGGACTCCAAACAAATGGCACTCTTATAAACGAAAGTCTTGCAGGGTTTCTCTCAGAATATAATTTTCTGGTTGGAGTGAGCATCGATGGCCCCAGGTATATTCATGACCACTACAGGAAGACAGCAAGCGGAAGGGGGAGTTTTACCAGGGTAATGAAAGGAATTGAACTACTTAAAAAAAATAACGTAGAATTTAATATACTGGTTCTGGTAAATGATTTTAATGTGGACAAGGCAAAAGAGATCTACCATTTTCTGGTTGATATGGGCTTTTATTTTCATCAATATATTCCCTGTGTAGAGTTTGATAGTAACGGGAGCTTAAAGTACTTTTCAATAAATGGTGAACAATGGGGAAGATTTCTCATAGAACTTTTTAATCAGTGGTATCCCAGGGATATAAATAGGATATCTATTAGACTTTTTGACTCTATAATTAATAGACTAACCGGAAGAAGTACATCTATGTGCAGTATGGAGAATAACTGTAATCATTACCTGGTTATAGAACATAATGGTGATGTATATCCCTGTGATTTCTTTGTAAGAAAAGAATTAAAGCTCGGCAATATTGCAAGTAATAGCTTTGATGAAATTCTTAATTCTGATACCTATATTGATTTTGGAAAGGCAAAATCACAATATAGTTTCTTATGTAATTCATGTCCTTATCTTAAATTCTGTTATGGGGACTGCCTTAAGCACCGCAATTATATTACAGGTCAATCAAGGAAATTGTCCACCTTATGTTCAGGATGGAAGATGTTTTATAGTTCCACCCTGGATATTTTTAAAAATATAGCTGACTCAATATCCAATTGATGAATTTATAGTCATACCAATCCCGGACAGGAGAATATTTTAAGGAAATTTTTTTGTCTATAATATTCTTATTTTTCGTAGGCTTTTACCAGTACAAGTATATCCCTGCAGAAAGCAGGTAGATCCGCAGGCATCCTCGAAGTCACGAGATTTCCGTCTACCACTACCTCCCTGTCAATATATTTTCCTCCTGCATTCTTAAGGTCAGTAGCGATGGCAATGTATCCGGTGACATTTTTATCTCTGCAGATGTCTGCTTCTGCAAGCATCCAGCCGCCGTGGCAGATTGCACCTATTACCTTGCACCTGTCAAAAGCATTTTTTAGAAGCTTTACCATTTCTTTGTTCAGCCTCATCTTATCCGGTGCATATCCTCCGGG
>CAYROY010000045.1:0-3214 GCA_964426155.1 uncultured Actinomycetota bacterium | reverse complement strand
GTTCCAAATTTTGAAATGAGATATTTTGAGGTAACAAAAGCCAGCCAACCATCAGAAGATAAGCACCCCTGGGAGCACGAAGTATTTGTAGTAAGAGGGGAAGGGATTATAAAAAGTGGAGGAATTGAGAGAAAAGTAGGGACCGGAGATGCTATTTACATTCCTCCTGACGAAATGCACCAGTTTTCAAATCCCGGGGAGGAGCCTTTTGGCTTTATATGTATTATACCAAAGGGATGTGAAGACAAAATGAAAGGTAAGAATAATTAAATAATTTTCTTTATTATAATGTATTGTTTATTATTTCCTTGATTAATGTAAATAAAATGTAAAGGTTTTTAATATCGGCTAGATTTAATAACTTTCTGTTAGATTTTTTGATTAAATAGATATTTTAATATCTTAAATTCTCCTCCAGAAATTTATCTTCATTTTCCCTGTCCCAGTAATCAACAAACTTCAAATCCATCTGTTTTATATGTGGATATAAGATAGCCTTACCCTGGATCTGGTTATTTTTAATCATTTTTAATACTTTTGGAGCATTGTCAATGCTTCCTACGGCCGCCACGTAATTTCCTGGATCAATATCATTATTCCCGATAGCTTCCAGTGTCTGTATATAATCTCCAGGATCACCGCCTGAGGAACCTACGACTTTTATTTCTTCATAGTGTACTTTAATATTATCGACATTTAGTATCGAGTCTCCCTTTGGAAGGCCTCCGAATAGATTTATAACTCCGCCAAAACCCAGCAGGCCTAGGGCTTCCTGCTGGGCCTTCCTTATCCCTACTGCCATTATTATATCATCTGCCATTTTGCCATTGCTGACTTCAGCAACTAGATCATATACGGCGTCAGGGGTGGCGGTTAAAAGTTTTATTCCTTTTTTTTCTGCCTTTGGCCCCAGCACCTTTTTGACCCAGTTCAGCCTTTCTTCCAGGACATCGTTTGCTATCAGTACGCGCGGCCTGAACCTCATTGCAAGTTCCATGTGAATTTTACCCATTGCACCGGCTCCCACTATGATGCATACTCCGTTTTCCTTGATCCCAAGTCTTGCCTGTCTTGGGGATTGCGGCGAATCTTTATATATATGAAAATTGCGGCTCTGAGATGATATGACGCATGATATGGGTTCTGCCATAGATACTGCAAAATTTGGAATAGAATCATCCTTCAAAGGAACAAGACAGTGGCCTTCCATTATCTCTTCCTGTATTAGGACATATTCTGCAAGCTGGCCGGGCAGGGTATACCCGACCCCCATTTTTTCAACGCCTTCTCCATTATTTTCATACCTTTCCAGATGGTTTATGGGTCTTGTATCAACGGCAGGCTGAAGTCCGCAGCGCTGACCTACCTTATATTTACTTTGAAGTTCACTTCCAACTTTTACTATTGTAAGAGACCCCTCGTCACCCATTATAAGCGGCCATTTTACGGGGTCCCATCCGTACAGGTATTTATGGTCTTGCCCCTGGCTTATTATCTTAAGTATTGATGTGCAGACCCCGGCTGCATCGACCCTGGCTAAAAGCTGTTTTGGACCGGGCTCGGGGACTTTGATCTCTCTGACATTAATATTTTCAAAACCAATACCTGACAGCACCGTGGCCTTCATAGTCTTTGGGATTTTATAATCTTTAAAATCATTTTTATATCTCTCGAGCTTGCTCATAAGTTTCCTTCCTGATTTATTTGTTCCAATCATTCTTTTTCTGCTTAAAGAGGTAAAAAGAATCTATTATCATCCTTCCGAGTCTGCTTTCGCTATCCAGTCCTGTCACTTTTTTTAATATTTTTTCTATACCTTTTTCTTCTATCATCTTTTTTAATTCTACTGCTCTTCTATCATTAGCATAGTCATAATTTAGGGCTGCACCGCAAATATGTGAAATATTCTCCGGAAATATATCCTGTTCCATACACAGGCCAGCACTGCCTATTAGTCTGTCTTTAGGGCCTAATTTCCTTAGTGGATCCCTTGCTACTCTGGTCACTGGATCAAGCAGAAGGGGATTTCCAAATCTTATTTTAGTATCTTTTATAATCTCATTCTGCTGGCCCCGGTCAAGGTCCCTGTCATATTTTTTTAGAAGGCCTTCCGATATCTCATCCATAGCTTTTTCTATTATAGGGTTTAATTGGCTGTCGCCGAAAGGTTCGTGGACATAGCTGTATCCTTTTAGATAGCCAAGGTAAGCAAGAGCAGCATGGACCATATTTAAAGTATAGAGTTTTCTTTCGAAAACAGCAGTAAAATTACTTGCCGGCTCCATACCCTCTATCGGCAGCCGCCTGCCTCTTACAGCGGACCCATCGTAGATTAGTTTGTGATAAGAATCGGCTACGGCAAATAACCTGTCTTCTATTCCAAACCTGTCGCTGGCGGTAGGGACCATTCTTGCTACCACCATGCCTGCAAACCCTGCCTTTTTTTCCAGTATATCCCTCATATTAACTGCGGTGCTTTCCAGCACTTTTTCTTTGAGGATGCTGGCCGCATGCAGGTTGTTTTCACATAAATAAATATCTATCGGATCTCCGTCTCCTTTAAATCTTGCATCCAGTCCTTTAGATATTGCCGGTGCTATCATAGGAAGCGGACCTTCGCCTACGGCGGTACATATTACATCTGCATTCTTAATATTTTTTACAATGCTGCCGGTATCTTTAGCATCAATGGCTTCGATGTTATCTATTACCAGGTCTATTTCTTTTTTTGTATAGGCATCAAGAAGTTTCAACGGGTATTTACTCTGCCTGTTGATAGTTTTTACAAGCTCGCTGTCTGCGTCTATAAAGATTGTCCTGTAGCCTATTTCCCAGAAAAGCTGGCCCATAAAGCCCCGACCGATGTTTCCGGCTCCGAATTGAATAGCGTATTTCATATGAGCTCCTGAATGATAATTTTTGTTATATTTTTTTAATCTTAAATAAAAACTGGTAATTTTATGATATTAATGATTTTTTCTTTATTTAATTATTTATAAAATCTATAATATTTTTATTTAATTATAAACAATATTAAATAAATTCTAAACTGATTATTTAACAATGAGTGTGTATGTTATAATAAATATCAAAAGAAGAATCGGTAGCGTATTTATAAATTTAAATATTATCAAGTAAGGATAGAAAATGTTAGAGAAAATGAATTCCAAAGAACGTATAACTGCGGTACTGAATCATGACATACCTGACAGGG
>CAYROY010000044.1:0-2981 GCA_964426155.1 uncultured Actinomycetota bacterium | reverse complement strand
TCACTCATGGATAGATCGCTGTCCCTTATAATAAATATATTCCTTAGATCAGCGCCTCCCAGTTCTATAAATTTGGCCAGCCCATTTTTTATGTTGACCTTATGTTCTTTCCCGCCATTTTCCTCAAAAAGGATAAAGCCCTCTGGATCACCCTCTACCCTGTCCACATCACCATAATCACGTGTCCTGCCCCGGAGAAGCATCTTTATAACTGCATCTATAGTAAGAGTCTTTCCGGCTTCATTTCTTCCTCTTACCACCTGCAGACCGGGACCTATATTAAGTTCAAGTCCATTTATCGGTCCGTATTTTATTATATGTATTTTTTTAATCCTCATGTGGGTTACTGGTTTTAAGTCTTGAAAACTGCGTTATTATCATTTTTTCTATTTTATCTTTTAAATCAGGTGTCATATCCTTCTTATACAGCCTTTCCTTAAAGGTTTTATATAACGGATCCTCAAGCACTGATTTTATGTCACGGTAATTTTCTTTTATATTAATAATCACCTTTCCCTGATCCAGCTCATCAATAGCTTTCTGTACTGCATCCGATATAATCTTTTCGCCAGCAGAGATAAAACCATTAAGGTTTACCTCTACCTCTACTTCGTCTCCCTTATAGGTTTTTAGCCTGTCTTTAAGTTCTTTTACCGATTCTTTTTCCCTGCCGGGAATAAAGTCTATCTCGACCTTATCATAGTAAAAGGCACCCGTCTCAATGAAGCTCAACCTTTCGGATATAGGTGCTTCGGTATCAAGAAATGTCATCCTTCTTTTACCCCTCTCCTTCCTTGTTATTGAAACCGGACTACCGCTATAGACAAAAATTGTTTTCTCTGATATACGGGTTTCTATCACTCTTGAATGAAAGTGGCCTGCCAGAATATAATCAAAACCTATATTACCCAGAATTTTTGAACTTACCGGAAGATACATCTGTCTGTTCTCATCTCCGTATTCATCCTCTACGACATAAGGTATATCAAGACTGCAGTGTATCATAAGAATATTCTCCTTAGATTTATCTATGCTTTTCTCCAATAATGGAACCAGGTCGTTAAAATCCTGATTGATGTAAGGTATCCCGGTTATTGTCAGATCTTTAAATTCAACTTTCTCAAACGGCTGTCTGGCAAGAACCTCGATACTATTGCCGAAATTCATATCCGGTCCATAAGCTTCCATATCATGATTTCCCGGTATAACAATAACCCTGAAAGGAAGTGACGAAAAAATATCTCTGAGTCCGGGTCTTAAAATATCGGCAGAACGGTTTGAGTCGAAGAGGTCTCCGGAAATAAGCAATAGCTCTGCCCCTCTTTGCCTGGCTTCTGATATAATATCTTTTAGAGCCTTTGTGCGCGCGGGTTTATAAGGGCTCAGATGCAGGTCGGATGTATGTACTATCTTCATTTAATATCAAGACCTTCCGATGGCTTTTTTAATATTATACCTTTAAATCAATCTGCTTAAAAAGAAAATCTTAATAATAACTGGCTTAAAATTTTTATCCTGTATATCATTTGAACATCATAATTATATTTAATATAATCTCTTAAAATGCTGATGGTTCTATCCAGTATATAGAATTGTACAGATTTACATAATATATAGAAGAAGGCCTTATATGAATATAATTAAAAATATGGATGTAGATATCCCGGATGACATAGGAAGGGATTTTCTAAAAAAACTAATGGATGGAAGACTAAATCCCTATCTTGAAAAAATGCTTGAAGAAAACCGGAAAGAATGTATTAAAGCATTAAAGCCTGCAGCTTTATATGAAATTTTTACTATAGATAGAATAGTGAATAATTCAGTTTATTTTAAATCAGGTAATATATTTAACGGACCTAATATATCCAGGATACTTAAGGGTTCCGAGATTGCAGTAATATTTATGCTTACCCTTGGAAAAGAGGTCGATGACCTTATAAAAAAAGTCAGAGAAGGCGGCGATACGCTGGGAACTATAATCATGGATTCAATCACTACAGAAATGCTTCACGTGGCTGGCGACCATGCAGGTAGGATAATAAAAAAGAATATCACGGTTCCCGATGACTATGCTTCTACATGCCCTTACTCTCCCGGTCAATACAGATGGACAATAGAAGAGCAAAAAGAACTTTTTAACATGGTTGACGGCTCTAAAATTGGAATAAGTCTGAACCAGAGTTATCTGATGATACCCTTCAAATCAATATCAGGGGTATATGGTTTCGGTCCCAAAGATAAGATAGACAAAACAAGAGTGGCATGTGATTTATGTCCCAGAAGGGATACTTGCATCGGAAGGAGGTAAACCATCCCAAATTTGATAATGCTAATTCAGCGAATTTATCTTTTCTCTCTCTTCTTCTCTCTTTTCTTCTCTGGTAGGACCGAGTTTTTCCTTTAACACAATATCTGAAAACTCAACCAGACAGTTATGCGGGCATACTTCTATACATTTTCCGCAGAGGTTGCACTTAGAGAAATCGAATTCAGGATTACCGGTTTCAGCATTCCAGGTAATTGCTTCTGTATCGCATGCCTTCATGCAATCCCTGCATTGTATACATCCACGGTCGCATTTTTTATGCCCGGGTATGTTTTTAACCGACTGATAATTACACAGATATATAATCTTATTCTGGGAAGGTACCAGTTCTATAAGGTTTCTGGGACATTCATCAACACAGAGGCCGCAGCCAGTGCATTTCTCAGGATCGATTACTGCCACATTCATCTTATCATCAATGTGTATGGCACCGGTGGGGCATACTGCTACGCAGTCTCCAAAACCCAGGCAGCCAAATGGACATTCTTTCGGACCCCCCGATAACATATTTGCTGCTTTGCACGTTTTAATACCATTGTACTCCCCGATCCACTTTGAATTACCGTAGCATTTTACAACAGCCTTCTTATTCATGGAAGATGCATCCACCTCAATATCAAGGACCTTCTCCAGTCCTTTTAACATCTCGGGA
>CAYROY010000043.1:0-10063 GCA_964426155.1 uncultured Actinomycetota bacterium | reverse complement strand
TCCCACAGGGTTTTTGTCAAAATAAGACATAGGAAGCTTCTGAACATGTTCGAATATTTTCATCCTCATATCATACATTATTTTCTGGCCAAGATATTCTGTATAATAACCCTGGAAATACCTGATGATAAACTCAAATAGTATGACCAGTCCGTAAAGTATTACTATATATAGGAGCCCCTCTGATTTACCGGGTGTAATATAATCATCAACAGCAAGTTTTATTAAATATGGGCCGGCTATCTGAAGCAGTGCAGTCATAAGCAGCAGAAATATGGTGAGTGCGAGTAAGTATCGGTAGGGCTTTATAAACCCTAAAAGCCTCATGGCGGTCTTTTTATCCACCGGGCTTCCCGAAAGTTCTTTTTCATAAAATCCTTCCAGCAATAAGTCTCCTTTAAGTCATAATTCTTCTTTTAGTTCTTCTGACAGAAGCTGTCTATAGTAAAGTTTCTGATATATACTGCTTTTTTTCATCAATTCACTGTGGTTACCTATTGATTCTATCTTTCCATCATCTATTACTATAATGATATCGGAATCTTTTATAGTAGATATCCTGTGTGATACTATTATGGTAGTGATCTCTCTGGTGTCTTCTTTAAGATCACTCAGGATAAGCTCTTCTGTAGCGGTATCTACATTAGAAAAAGAATCATCCAGTATCAGTATCCGCGGCTCTCTTATAACTGACCTGGCAATAGCAAGTCTCTGCTTCTGTCCACCGGAGAGAGTCACACCCCTTTCACCTATAAACGTTTCGTAACCTTCCGGAAACTGGAGTATATCTTCATGGAGATGTGATAGCATTGAAGCTTTTATTATTCTCTTTTCGGCTTCCTCCAGGCTTAGTTTTTCTAAAATATGCTCTGATCCGAAAATGATATTTTCCTTTATGGTCTTTGAAAATAGGAAAGGTGTCTGCTCAGCATAACCTATGCTGTTTCTCAGGATGTCAAGAGGGTACTTACTGATATCCATGCAATCAATTAATACTAATCCCTTCTGGGGGTCGGCAAGTCTGGGGATGAGGTTTAACATAGTTGACTTTCCAGATCCCGTAAAGCCAACTATTCCTACCTGCATACCTGCCTCAATATTAAAACTTATATTATCAAGAACCCATCTTTCGTCAACATCGTTTGATTTTTCTATAAAATCTGTAAAGTTATCTATGGAAATTTTACTTTCCGGATCCTGTGATTCATATCTGAAGCTTACGTTTTCAAACCTTATACTGCCTTTTAAAGGGTGCGGGGCAGCAGAAGTTGATCCGGAAGGGCTGGTTACCAGAGGTTCCATTTTTAATATATTGTTAATTCTTTTCATGGAAACTGCGCCCCTCTGGACAAGGTTTATAACCCACCCCAGAGAGATCAGGGGCCAGGTAATGGATCCGATATATGCAGAGAACTGGACAAACTGGCCGAGTGTAAGAGTTCCAGTTATAACCTGCTTACCGCCTATCCAGAGAACGACAAGCGTACCTATTCCTCCGATAAATATCATAGAAGGCCAGAATATACTCCTTATTCTTGCAAGGGAAAGGTTTCTATTAATATATTCGAGATTAAAATTGTGGAACACGTCTTTTTCGTTATCTTCCTGGGCAAAGGACTTTATAACCTTTATACCAGCTATACTTTCCTGGGTTCTTGCAGATAGAGCAGCATACTGTTCCTGTGATTTTCTGAAGGCAGAGTATAAAAGCGCACTGAGCCTGCTAACCAGTATTGGGAGTACGGGGATAGCTATAAGCGAATAGAGGGAAAGTTTTATATTGATAAAAAACATTACAATTAAAGTGGTTACAAATACAAATATGGTATTAAAAAGGTTCAGGAGCCCGGGTCCAAGGAAATTTCTGACTGCCTCAAGGTCATTGGTCATGAGTGCCATGATGCTTCCCGTCCTGGTGTTTATAAAAAAAGAAGGATCAAGCTTTTGAAGGTGGGCAAAAAAGTCCGTCCTTATGCTGTATTCTATCTTTCTGGATATTCCTATAAGTATTTTTCTCATATAGAATCTAAAAATGCCCTGGAGGGCAGCGATCCCTATGAAAAGACCCGCATATCCCAGGAGGTTTGCGGTCCCGGGAAAGTTTTCAATGCTGTCAATAGCCTGTTTTAGGATCCATGGAGTAAAAAGAGCCAGCCCGTCTGTAAAAAGTAAATATATTATACTGCCCGCAAAGCTCTTCCTGTGTCTTTTAAGGTATTTTAAAAGAGTCTTTAGTTCCCTTATTTTCTCCTCCAGAAATTTTCTATGAAATAGCTATCTGTAAGATTATACCTGTTATCATATATTCCGGAATAGGAAATTAAAACAAAATCCTGTGTAATCTCTGTAATCTTTTAATTAAAATTTTATTGATTTTAATTGATAATTTTAGGAAAAACTTCTAGTATAAAATTTGAGAATGGTAAATTAAAACAGCGCCAATACCTGTATAATTTAAAAAGTAGAATAAGATGGCACATATTTTCTGGAATGAAAATACTTTATAGACTGTGTTGATAATGATAAGCCCATTGAAAATGCCACGCTGGAAGACGGTAAACGCGCGATTATCCTCGGGCTGGCAGCTACTAAATCAATGAGAGAAAAAACTGTAGTTAAATCATAAGAGATAAAAGATGATAGTAAATATTTTCTAAGTTATTTCTTTTAAGGAGGTGCTTTATGGTGCAATATTTTGAAGAAATTAACAATTGGCTTGAAAAAAATAAAGATGAAATAGCCAGTACGCTATCTGAACTAATAAAAATCAAAACTGAAAACCTTCCGCCCAAAGGCAATGAGAAACCAGGACAGGAGTATTTATACAATTTTACATCTAAGTTTATAGACTCTAAAAACCTGGATTTATTTGAAATTGAACAAATTGAAGGCCTGAGAGAGCACCCACAGTTTTTTCCAACCATGGCGGGCATGGTAAAAGAATATGAGGACAGGCCCGACCTGGTTGCAAAACTGCCCGGGAAAAAAGGTGACAGATCTCTACTATTTTCAGGACATATGGACACAATGCCAGCAGGCAAGGAAGATTGGGAAGTATTTAGCGATCCTGTAAGCGGAAAAATAAAAGATGGAAAAATGTATGGCAGGGGATCCCTGGACATGAAGTCAGGCACATTATCTGGTTTTTATGCTTTAAAGTGCATACACGATCTGGGAATAGAACTTAAAGGAGACCTTTATGCAGAAAGTGTAGTAGATGAAGAAAACGGTGGAGTAAATGGTACCATAGCTGCAAGACTAAGAAACCCTGATATAGATTTTGCTATACTTTCTGAGCCTACTGGTCTGGTTGCAGGCATTGAGACAATAGGGGGAAGCGACTGGATTGCAAAAGTGGCAGAAGAAGGCCCGGGGGGAATAGGCACAGATATAGAACTAATAAATCCCATATATAAACTGGCAAGGGTTGCCCGGGCCCTTGAAAAATATGACAAAGAAGAGCTCCCCAAAGAAAAACCCCCTAAAACTTATAGGAGCGATATGAAGCTTAGGCTACTTACATACCAGTTTGCCTCAGGAGGCCAAACCTATCTTGAATCAGGGGCTGTGCCAAAAGAAGGCCATATATATTTCTGGCTAGAGACCTTTGCATATATGAAAGAGGGGGAAATAAGAGAAAAATTTAAAAATTTTATGGAAAAAGAGCTAAAGGGCATAAAAGGGAAGATGCCAGAATTTGGGACAGTAATCAGGTTTATGAAAGGCCACAGAACAGATACTTCTCATCCTGCTATGGTTTCAATCAGGAATGCTTATAAAGATTTAGGCTTAAAATATGAACAGAGGGGCCTGGGGCTTGCAATGGATGCATACGGCTTTAAGGAAGCGAGCAATACAGATGTGGTGGTTATAGGACCCAAAGGTGCAAATCCCCATGGCACTGATGAATATGTGGAAATGGATAGCGTCTATAATCTTATTAAAATGATGGCTTTAGCTGCAGTTGATTATTGTGGCTAAGTAAAAATCTTAAGATACAGGATATTAATGGCTAAATATATTTTAACTATAGATCTGGGCACAACCCTATTAAAATTTGGCCTATTTAATTTTGAGATGAGCTTAGTTTCAAAGCACCAGGAAGAATATGGACTTACGTATTATAGAAATTTTATTGAATTTGATTCAGAAGAATACTGGGAAGTAGTAAAAAAGGGGATAAATAGGTTAATCTCTAAAAGCGGCATTAATCAAAACAAAATATCAGCAATTTCCCTGAGCAGCCAGGCAGAAACACTTATTCTTCTGGATAAAAACAATAAGCCTTTAAAGAATGCCATCTCCTGGTTAGACAATAGGTCCGTTGAAGAATGCAATTTGCTTAAGGAGAATTTTGATACTGATAAATGCTACAAAATTACCGGACAACCAGATATTATTACAACATGGCCAATTACTAAAATCCTTTGGATAAAAAGACACGAACAGAAAATATTTGAAAAAGCTTATAAAATTTTATTGTTAAAAGATTTTATAGCATATAAGCTGACGGGGAAATTTATATCAGATTACACGATTTATAATTTTTCTTATTACTTTAATATAATAAAAAAAGAATATTGGAAAGAAATTTTGGATTTTGCAGGCGTTAGATTGGGCCAGCTCCCGGAACTTGTTGAACCCGGTGAAATGATTGGGAATATAAGAAGTGAATTAATAAAGGAATTTAATTTCAATAATGATATAACCCTTAACATTGGAACTCTAGATCAAATGGCAGGGATGATTGGTGTTGGGAATATAAATGAAGGGATAGTTAGCGAGACAACAGGAACAGTTGTCGCAATATGCACGCTTTTAGAGAAGCCAGTTTTTACTGGTTTAAAGATACCATGCCATTATAATGCAATTAAAGATACATATATCCTGCTTCCAGTATGTGAAAGCGGAGGTGTTTCATTAGAATGGTTTAAAAATAATTTCTTTAGAGAAGTAGATTATGGTTTTATAGATAAAAAAGTACATAAAGTACCAAAAGGCTCCGGGGGTTTAATATTTTTACCTTATATAGTAGGGGTAAATTCTCCAGAATATAATCCAGACGCCAAGGGTATTTTTTACGGAATTAGAATAAACCATAGCAAAGATCATTTTGCAAGGGCAGTAATGGAGGGAATAGCATTTCTTATAAAGAAAAATATAGATTATATTGAAGATAGCCTGAATTTTAAAATAAAAGAAGTGATATCTTTAGGAGGCGGCTCCAAAAGTAGTGTATGGAATCAAATTAAAGCCGATATATTAAATAAAGAAATAAAAATAACAAACAGCAGTGAAGCAGCTTCCCTGGGCGCTGCAATGATAGCAGCAGTCAAATTAGGAATATATAAAAATATAAATGAGATAGCGGGTAAGGTTATAAAAACCAAAAAGGTTTATAGACCTGCTGGCCATGAAGCCTATAAGAAATCTTATGAATTGTTTAATAAGATATATAAAAAGCTGGAGCCTTTATTTTAGTTATTTAAAACTATAATTTATTTTTTTAAGCTCTGATAGTTCATCAGTAAATTGCTCCAGGCTGTCAAATTGTTTATATGCTCATCCTGCATATTACGGCCGCATCCGGACACCATAATGGCAATATCCGGATACCTTGAGTTTCGGTTACCAGTGTAGTAAAGTATATGAAGTCATTGAGCGGAAAGAGATTTAAGGATGAGTTTTAAGTTTATGAACAAGGCAATATACAAAACAGGGGGAATATGGTAAAGAGACTATTGTGTATCTACGGCAGGACTTAATGAAAAGCTATTATGTATTATGTTGAATTTTAATATATAGAAGATACCGGGCAGCTGAAACTCGAGCTGGAAGGAAAATATTAAAAGTCCCCGAATTCAGCAGGGGGTAGTTTACTAACTTAAATGCGGAGGATAGAATGCAAGATTTTGATTTTGAACCCGCGGAATTTGTACCGTTTAAGGACAAGAAGGTCCTGGAAAAGGCAAGGTCAGTTCATGGGAAAGAACTTGAGAAGTATTCAAATGATAAAATGAAAATAAAAGTTATAAAAAATCCCCATCCTATAATAATTGGAGATATTTTTACCAGAATTAAAGCTTCTGATGACCTGGATAAAAAACAAGTATTAATACTGGGAAATCCTGAACCTGAAACATATATACCGGTTGCTGAGCTTATAAACTATCACAGGGTAAATTGCAGGAACCTGTATATATTTGCCATGGACGAATGGGCTGACCAGGACGGAAATATAGCACCGGTAACCTATAAAGCAGGTTTTGCTCATTCAATGCTTAACTATTTTGTATATCAGATAGACAAAGATCTCAGGATGCCTATGGAAAATGTCTTTTATCCCACCAATGAAAACATAGAAGACTATTCAAAGATAATAAATGATATCGGTGAGGGCGGTGCTGATGTATGTTATTCAAGCCCGGGCTGGGCAGGTCATATAGCTTTTGTGGATCCCTCCCCCCAGTTTTTAACTGATAATATTGATGAATATTTGGAACAGGGTGCCAGGATAGTAACACTGCATCCCCTAACCATATGCCAGAACTCACTTCATGGAGTATTTGGTCAGTCAGGTGATATAGCCAATGTCCCTCCAAAAGCAGCCACCATAGGTCCCGGGGATGTAGCACGTTCAAGAGTCAGAATAGAGCTGCATGCACTCCAGACTATGGGTACGTTTGTATCCTGGCAGAGAATGATCTCAAGATTAATACTATTAGGTCCGGTAACACCATATGTACCAAGTTCAATATTTCAAGTACTTAATACACAGGTATATGTGAGTGAGGAAATTGCAGCACCTTTTAATTGTTGGGAAACAGTTGGTTATTGATGAAGAGATGAATTGCAAAAGCCATATTTTAAATATTGACAAGAAAGGATTATATGTACAGGTCTTATTATGATTCAATTCTGGCTGAATTAAGCAGAACACTTACCAGAATATCGGATGAAGACACAAAAGAACTTGTTGAAAACATCATAAACTCCGGAAGAATATTTATAACAGGTAAGGGCCGGTCCGGTTTTATAATGAAGTATTTTGCTATAAGACTGATGCAGATTGGTTTTGAAGTCCATGTTCTGGGTGATGCTACTACTCCTGCAATTAAAGCTGGCGATATGCTGATTGTTGGTTCCGGATCCGGTGAAACAGGCAGCCTTGTTGTAACAACTGCCAGTGCAAAAAAGTTGGGGGCAAAGGTTGCCCTCATAACTATGTATGGAAATTCAACTATTGCAGGAAATGCTGATTCAGTTCTGGTGATACCGGCGAAGGGATCAAAGTTTGATAAAGATGCTGATTCAGATTCCCGGCAGCCCATGTGCAATCTTTTTGAGCAAAGCCTCCTTATATTCCTGGATTCCCTGACTATGATTATTATTGATAATCAAAAAATAGATAAAAAGCTTCTTTATGAGAGGCACGCCAACCTTGAGTAATAAATAAAGGATAAGTTTGGAAGTGTTTTCTTAAAAAACATACAGCAATTATACAAGCCTTATCTCAATATTTCTTTTTGATATTTTATTAAGCTCCTGTCTATCAGCTTTTTTATCGGAAATTAATATATCCACACCATCAACTGGTTTTATATAGGAAAAACTTGTTCTCCCAACTTTTGTATAGTCCCCTACAACAATTATTTTGTTAACTCTTGAAGCCATCTGCCTGCATACTTCTGCTTCCAGATGAGAAAAAGTCGTTATTCCGTTATTCAGGCTGATTCCATCAACTGAAAGTATGAGTTTGTCAGCTCTGTACCTGCTTAACTGATTTATTGCGTCATCTCCATAGGTAAATTGGTTCCGGTGATCAATATTTCCTCCAAGTAAAATTACATATATATTTCTATAACGTCCTGCTTCCTGGGCAATTGATATTGAATTTGTTACAACAGTCAGGTTTTTAACACTTCTCAGCGCCTGTACGGTAAGAAGGGTTGTTGTGCCGGAATTAACCATTAGAGTATCGCCATCCGAAATTAACTTTGAAGCCTCTATGGCTATTCTTCTTTTCTCTTCTTCATTCGTCTTTATCCTCTCCTGAAGCGACATATTGTAATAAGCTCGATAAGCGCTAACGGCACCTCCATGTATACGTTCCAATAATCCCATATTCTCAAGTTCGGATAAGTCATTTCTTATTGTAACCTCGGAGGTATCAAACATCTTACTTAAGTGATTTACCTTAACTCTTCCCTTCCTGGTTAATATATCTATTATCTGATTTCTTCTGTCCTCAGTGCTTATTTTTTCTGTTTCTATTTCACTCATATACGCCACCTTTCCAGGTTAAGCCCTGTAAAACTTATTTATTATTAATTTTTTATATCCTGCATTTATCCCTAAAATCCTTAACAGCCTTTTCTATATCAGGTGCCCCGAAAATTGCACTACCTGCAACAATCACATTTGCACCTGCTTTTTCAACTACAGCAATATCCCGGGAAAGGTTTGCAAAATTTGCTGCAAATAAAGAAGGGGCAATTATTACATTGTTATATTTAAGTTTAAACCTTTTCATTGTTATCCCCGGGCAAATATGTGCGGGAAGTTACTATACTGTATTTACGTTTTTATTTACTTATATTTTAATTTATATACCCCTGCAGGTCAACTAATTAGAAATAAAATGAAATATATTAATAATTATATAAGAAGTAATAAATAAGTAAAAAATAATCAAAACGAAAGGTAATTGTAGACATAAACTCTTTTTTGTGGTATATATTCTTTAACTAATTTACAGATTTGCTGGTTAAATTAGATATATTTATCAAGTTATAAATGAGGAAATTATATATAAGAGTTTTAAAATCAAGCCGCCTTTCTTTGAAATAGGTCCAAAAGCTTATTTATACGGAAGTGAAGTCCTGGATCTGGCAAGGGCAGCCGATAGGATCTCTGAAAAGTACAGTGTACAAATAATCTTTGACCCCCAGTATACGGATATTCCTGTAATTGCCAGGGAAACAAAAAATCTTTTAATATTTGCACAGCATATGGATTCCATACCTGTTGGAAGAGGTTATGGTTCAGTTCTGCCTGAAGCTGTTAAATCAGCAGGAGCTGTCGGCGCAATACTCAATCATGATGAAAAGCCAATTAGCCTGGCAGAAATAAATAAAACAATTAAACGTGCCGATGAAGTCGGGCTTGCTTCTATGGTCTGCACCAACACTATTGAAGAAGCAGCAGCTATGGCACATCTCGCTCCAAATATTATAGTTGCCGAAGAGCCTGAACTTATTGGCACTGGTAAAACAAGTGATCTGGACAAAATTAAAAAAGTTATAGAGATTGTTCACAATATCAACCCGGATATTTACGTGCTTGAAGGTGCAGGAGTAAGTTCCGGTAATGATGTTTACAATATCATTAAAGCTGGTTTTGTTGCAACGGGCTCCAGCAGTGGTATCTGTAAAGCTGAAGATCCTATCGCTATGATGGAAGAAATGATATATACCCTGCGTAAAACGTGGGATGAAATAAGAAAGTAATTTACAAGGAGGAAGAATGAAAGTACATCACGGAACCATTGAACTTCAATCAAAAGGCCTTAACCCTACTTTTCATGATGTAACAGAAAAAGTAAAAGAAATTGTCGGGGCTTCAGGTGTTAAAAATGGAATTTGTGTTGTGTATTCGCATCACACAACCTGCAGTATTATCCTGCAGGAATCTTCTCATGATCTCAACCTGTTCGGTTCTGAGTATCTCCAGCAAGATCTAATTAATATCATGGAAAAACTTATTCCTACATGCAGGACAGAAGGCCAGTATATGCACCCCGGCCCAAAACACCTGGATTTTGCTGAAAATACTGTTGGTGAAGAAGGTAAGTACAGTCTTAATACAGATGCGCACCTGCGTTCAGTTATTTTTGGCCGTTCAGAAAGTATTGTTCTGGCTGACGGTAAACTGCAGCTTGGAGAGTTCGGATATGTTTATATGATAGACTGGGACCAGGTACGTGCACGTAAAAGAGTTTGCCAGGTTCAAATTATTGGAGAATAATTTGATTAATACCGGTGAGCTTTAGGTTTAAATATAA
>CAYROY010000042.1:0-3713 GCA_964426155.1 uncultured Actinomycetota bacterium | reverse complement strand
GATGTGTCGCACAATATAGCCAGGCTGGAAGAGCATGATATAAACGGGGTCCGCAGGAAAGTCTGCGTACACCGCAAAGGGGCCACAAGATCATTTGGTCCAGGAAGACCTGAACTTTCCAGCGTTTACAGGGAAATAGGTCAGCCAGTAATAATACCGGGCAGCATGGGGTCATATTCATTTATACTTCTCGGTACAGAAACAGCCATGTCGGAAAGTTTCGGTTCTACATGTCATGGAGCAGGGAGGATGATGAGCCGTTCAAAAGCAAAGAAAACTATCAGGGGCGATGAATTGAAAAAAAGCTTAAAAATAGACAGGGGTATAACAATTATTGCCGATAGCATGCCAGGCCTTGCAGAAGAAGCACCCCAGGCTTATAAGGATATATGCAGGGTGGTCAATGTATCATGCATGGCTGGATTGTCGAAGAAAGTTGCAAGATTGAGGCCCCTGGGTGTTATAAAGGGCTGATAAGGATACAAATCATCAGTATCTTATAATATAATCAAACAATATTATTTCTGTATATAGAGGAGGAAAAGGATATGCCCAGGGCACTTACTCTATTTTTCGGGATAATTCTGATAATATTCGGAGTACTTGCATTTTACGGTTATTTTATAATAGATCCCCTATGGGTAAGGGTAACCATCATAGTTATAGGAGGGCTCAGTTTTCTTATAAGCCTGGTCAGAAGGAGATAGGTCACAGTTAATTTTTTTCATATTGACTTTTTGCAATCTTCTCAAAGTCATACTGAAAATAAATTATTATAATTACCGTTTCGCTCATCACATAACTCTGCCATATTAAAGATTTTCCATATTTCATTATTGATTCTGATATCAATATAAATAAACATATGAAAGAAAGCATACTGCCAAAAATTCTGGCAGCCAATCTTGTTTTTATTGTTTTAGGGTAATATTTATTTTTCACGTGTATTTATAATATTTTTTTTATTCATCAAGACAATTTATAGGTAAATAGAAATACAATATGGTATTTAAGAGGTTAGGGATTTTTTATAAGTTAAGATTTAACCACAATTTATTTTAATTTATTAATTTTAAAAAAACATAAAAATTAAAAAATTTTGAAAAAAAAGTGATATAATTTCTATATATTAAAATAAATTATGAATATTTATTGATTTTATAATTTATTGGTATTATTTGCTTCAATTTTTAAAAATTTTTGATTGAGGAGAATATATTATGAGAGAAATTGACTTATTCACTGATTTTTCTCTGAAAGCAGGAATAGAGATAAACCCGAAGGATATAAAAATAGATGACACTACACTCCGGGATGGCGAACAGACTGCAGGTGTGGTCTTTTCAAATGATGAAAAAATACATATTGCAAAAATGCTCGATAAAATAGGTGTCCATCAGATAGAAGCAGGTATACCTGCAATGGGAGGAGATGAAAAAGAATCTATAAAAAAGATATCTGAACTAAATCTCGGATGTAGTATACTTGCCTGGAACAGACCGGTAAAGTCCGATATACAGGCCTCTATTGAATGTGGGGTTGATGCTGTTGCACTTTCGATTTCTTCTTCTGATATACACATAGAGCATAAATTGAGAAAAAGCAGGGAATGGGTCCTTGAGACTATGAAAAATGGGGTTGATTATGCAAAACAGCATAACCTTTACGTTTCTGTAAATGCAGAGGATTCCTCAAGGTCTGATATGGAATTTTTACTCCAATTTGCCCGAACGGCAAGAGATGTTGGAGCAGATCGTCTCAGGTATTGTGACACTCTTGGGATCCTCGATCCATTTGAAACATTTATGCGTGTTAAGACAATAATAGATATAATAGGCATAGATATTGAGATGCATACTCATAATGATTTTGGTATGGCTATAGCCAATGCAATTGCCGGGATAAAAGCTGGTGCAACTTATGTTAATACAACAATTAATGGGCTGGGTGAAAGAGCTGGAAACGCCTCATTTGAAGAATTCGTAATGGCCCTTAAGCTCGTAGAGGGTGTCGACCTGGGATTTAACACGACCCATTTCAGGGAATTATGTGAATATGTAGCCAGGGCTTCTAATAGGACGCTTCCCACCTGGAGGCCAATTGTAGGCGGCAACCTTTTTATGTATGAATGCGAGGATAAAATAAAGGGGATTATGGCAAATCCGGCCACATATGAACTTTTCAAAGAGACAGATGTAGGCCTTGAAAGGAAATATGTACTTGGAAAATATTCTGGATCCAACGCTGTGATCCAAAAACTTAAAACACTGGGATATAAACTGGATAAAAAGGAAGCAGAAGAATTTGCTGAGATAATCAGGGAAAGGACAGTAGCTTCAAAGAGGTCGTTATTTGATAGCGAGATTATTGATACCTATAAGGATTATAAAAGCTCGGCCAAAAAGTTAAAGCCGGTAAAGGGAAAGGTTAGGGCAAAGAATGGCTAAATTAAAAAAAGACAGAAAAATAAATATAATAGATACTACTCTGCGAAACGGCGAAAAGACTGCCGGAGTTGTGTTTTCGAAGCATGAGAAGCTTAGAATAGCAAAGATGCTGGATGAGATAGGCATACCTGAAATAGAGATAGGGACACCTGCGCTGGGAGAGCTGGAAAGGGATATTATCAAAAATATTCTTAATTCAGGATTGAGTGCCAGACTTTATAATTACTGCAATGCTGATAAGGAGGCAATAGAAGCAGCAGCATCAACCGGGGTAAAAAATGTTGTTATAAATATTTCCACCTCTGATATACATATAAAAGAAATTTACAGGAAGAACAGGACATGGGTCGTCAATAAACTTCGTGAGGCTATAAGTATTGCCAAAAAAAATGATCTTAGATTTATTATCAGTGCAGAAGATTCAACAAGAACAGAGCTTGAATTTTTATTAAAGCTTGTTTCAATATCAAAGAAGAAAGGTGCAGAAAGGTTCAGGCTATGCGACACCGTATCGAAATTCGATCCTTTCAGGACTTTCCTGAATGTATCAACTATAGTTAATGCTATTAACTTTCCTATTGAAGTATACAACCACAATGATTTTGGAATGGCTACTGCAAACGGAATGGCCGCAATAAGGGGAGGAGCCGGGAGTATAGTTGTAAGTGTGGGAGGGCTTGGAGATGGTACGGGCAATGCTGCTCTTGAGGAAATAGTAATGGCCCTACGGTATCTTGAGAGCATAGAACTCGGTATAGAGACTACAAAATTCAGGGAGATTGCAGAATATGTCGCAAAAGCCTCCTCAAGAGCTGTTCCGGTATGGAAAGCAATAGTGGGTACCAATGTTTTTGCTCATGAATCAGGCATACACGCAGACGGTGTAATAAAAAATCCTAAGAATTATGAAGTTTTTAACCCTGCGGAAGTAGGCCTCACAAGGCAGCTGGTGGTAGGTAAGCACTCCGGCTCACATACTATTCTGCATAAGTTTAAGGAATATGATATAGAACTTACTGATAAGGAAGCCAATGACATACTGGCAATGGCCAGAGCCATGTCTGTAGATCTGAAGAGGCCCCTTTTTGATAAAGAACTTATGTATATATATAATGATTATAAATCCAGTGATAAGAAAAAAATAGAAGTAGAAAAGGTTTAAACCGCAGAAAGGAAGTATTATTGGGAAAGACAATTTCAGAAAAGATAATAAGCGAACATGCAGGAAGGTCACTTAAATCAGGAGATATCTCTGTAGTCGATATC